>CAMCWL010000181.1 GCA_945882655.1 Opitutus sp. GAS368 | reverse complement strand
GGGAAAACCTGTCGCTCTTTCAACAATCTGCCAAGGGGAATGTTCCTGACTGGGCCTGCAAATGAGCACCAAAGCCGCTCAATTGCAGGCCCAGAGGGCTAGGGGCAGGGGTTGGGGTAGGGGCGCCACTGCGTGGCGTCCGTGGGCGGACCGAGGTTGGAGCGTCGAGGAGGCTGCCCGGTGGTGCGCACGTCACTTGGCGAACGGACGCGACGCAGTCGCGCCCCTACCTAAGACAGGTATTAGCGGTTGGCGGTTAGCGGTTAGAAAAATTCAAAGGGAAACCGGAGACCGGATTGTTAGCTGGGGTGTCTTATGTCCGCAGCAAACTTTCCGGTCTCCCTTTGAATGCAGGCATGCCCCAACCGCCAACCGCTATCCGCCTACCGCTTCCACCTTTGCGCGCGGCCCTTACTTCCCGAGCGCCGCGTTGATTGACTTCACGACCGCCTTGCCGAGGACGGCAGAGCCTTCGGCGTTGAAGTGGACGTCGGCCTTGTTCTGCAGCTTGGCGATATCTGGCGCGACAGCGGCGTGGAGGTCGTCGATCGCGACGCCGTTTTCCTTCATGACCTTGAGGGCGATGTCGTTGTAGGTGGCGACGTCACCGAAGGTGCGCTGCGGCGTGAGCTTGCCTTCGGGTACGGGCGTCGTGGTGCCGAAGATGAGTTTCGCACCGGTCTTCTTCAGGTCAGCCACCAGCGAGCGGAGGTTCTTCTCGTAGTCGGCCGGCTCCACCTGGCGTTTGCCGTCTTCCATGTGGCGGAGGTCATGCAGGCCGAAGTTGAAATGAATCACGTCCCATTTGCTTTCGCCGAGCCACTTGGCGAGGTTGGCGGTGCCGTTCTTACTCGGGCCACCGTTGGTCGGGATGCGGTGGACGTTGGCCTTGCCGGCGAGTTCCTGGCGGACGGGCAGGGTGTAGCCGATCGAGATCGAATCGCCGATGAGCAGCACGCGCGGCAGGCCGGCGACGTCCACGATCGGAGCCATGGCCGGGTTCGGGGCCCTGGTCTTCGCCTTGGCTTTGGTCGGGGCTTTCTCCGCCGGAGCGGCCTTCGGAGCATCGGCGGCGAAAAGGGAGAACGAGGCCAGGACAAGCAGGAGGGGCAGGGTCTTCATGGGGGTGGGGGGATTGAAGGGAGAATGGAGGACTGAATCGAGGACTGAATTGAGTACTGCGTTGAGGGCTGAATGGAGTGCTGAATCGATGACAGAGGGCTGAATCGATCACTGAGGACTGCATGGAGGGCTGAGTGGAAAAGCCTGCCACCGGCCACCCGGGGCTGCCACCTGCCACCCGGAATGAGTGGATGACTGAATCGATGACAGATGACGGATGGCTGATTTCCTGAACCCGGGCCTGAACCTGAGCACCCGTACCTGATGCCTGATGGCTGAGACCCGAGACCTGAAAAATAATTACCCCAGCCAATCATCCGGTTTCCGGTCTCCCCTTGAGCCAATGTCTCCCAGGCCAACCGGCCAACGGGTCAACGGATCAACTTACGCATCCCCAACCGCTAACCGCCATCACCTTTGCCTACCCGCGCGCCGCCAGCGCCTCGTCGATGCGCGCGAGATCCTCTGGCTTGATCGCGAACTTGCCGCCGAAGACGGTCTCTTTAATCTGGCCGGGCTTGCGGGCGCCGACGATGGCGGCGGTCACGCGCGGCTGGCGCAGCACCCAGGCGATGGCGAGTTCGGCGGAGTTGCGGCCATAGCGATGGGCGATCTCGGCGAGGCCTTTGGCCAGCGCGATATTCTTGGAGAGCAGCGGTTCGTTGAACTGCGGGTCGGCGCGACGGTGGTCGTCGGTCGGGAGGGCATCGGCCCATTCCTTCGTGACCTTGCCGCTCAGCAGGCCTTTCTGCATCGGGCTGTACGAGACGATGCCGATGTCGTTGGCTTCGCAGTAGGGTAGGAGCGCGGCCTCGATGCTGCGGTTCAGCATACTGTACGGCGGCTGGAGGAACGTCACGCGGTGGATGGGCTGGATGCGCTCGAGTTGCGCGACGCTGAAGTTGCTGACGCCCGCGTAGCGGACCTTACCTTCCTTCACGAGCTCGGCGACCGCCGACCAGCCTTCTTCGATATCTTCGTCCGGCTGCGGCCAGTGAATCTGGTACATGTCGATGACGTCGATCTGGAGGCGGCGGAGGCTGTCCTCGCATTCCTGCTTCACGCTCGCGCGCTTGAGGCGCGGTACGATCGTGCCGTCGGGATCCCAGCAGCGTTCGCACTTCGTCGAGACGATCGGCTTCTCCTTCATCTCTTTCAGCGCGCGACCGACGACTTCTTCCGACCGGCCCAGGCCGTAGACCGCCGCGGTGTCGATCCAGTTGATGCCAACGGCCATCGCCTCGTGGATGGTGCGGATGGAAAGGGCGTCGTCCTGCGCACCCCAGCCAAATTTCCAATCGCCGCCGCCGATGGCCCAGGTACCCAGTCCGACCGGCGTCAGGTGGAGCGGAGAATTGCCGAGTTTACGAGTCTTCATGGCGATTCACCTATTTCGGGCAAGGGAAGGGAGGATGTCGAGACTGTGCTAATTTAGGGTCAGGGACACGGACAGGTCTCGATGCTTAGGGATAGATGCAGAGACAGGCACGTAACTATCTGCGTCTGCTCCCGTCGCTGCTCCTAAGTCTTGGAACCTGTCCGTGTCCCTGCCCCTGTCCCAGGTGTGATAAAGTTTTCCGGTCTCCCTTCGTCGTTGTTGTAAACAAAAAGGGGCCTGACGGCCCCTTCATGATTTCAACTGTCCCTGTCCCTAGCCCTAGCCCTGTGAAGTCGGCGAGCCTTGCTCGCCCGACTTCACTTCACATCCTTCAAGAACTGCTGATACTGGACTTCGGTCTGCGCGGCGGTGAGCTTGCCAGAGTGGATCAGGATGCGAAAGCGGAAGGTCTCGGACTGGCCGGCCTTGAGCGTGAAGTTGAGCGTGGTCTTGCCCTTAGTGAATTCCTTGGCGCCGAACGGATTGGCGGCGAAGAGGCCG
>CAMCWL010000180.1 GCA_945882655.1 Opitutus sp. GAS368 | reverse complement strand
CAGCCCGCTGGTATCGTCATCCTGCATCTCGCCAAGACCGCCGGCATTCCGCTCCAGGCCTTCACGCTCAACACTGGCCTACTCTTCCCGGAAACGCTGGAATTCAAGGCGAAGCTCGAAGCCCACCTCGGCATCAAGGTCGAGGACGTGCACCCCGCGCAGACGGTCGAACAGCAGGCCGCCCAATACGGCGCCGAACTCTGGAAGCGCGATCCGGAGAAGTGCTGCGAACTCCGTAAGGTCGATTCGCTCGGCAAGAAACTTTACGACCTCGATCTCTGGATCACTGGCATGCGCCGCGACCAGAGTGCCGAGCGTTCGGTGACGCCGCTCCTCTCGCTCGCCGCACGCCCGGATAATTCCGACGTCTGGAAACTCAACCCACTCGTCGACTGGAGTCGCGACCAGGTCTGGGCCTACCTGAAGGAGCACGGCTTGCCGCACAACGTCCTGCACGACCGCGGCTACCGCTCCATCGGCTGCTACCCTTGCACTTTACCTACTTCTGGCGGAGACGAACGCGGCGGCCGCTGGCCTGGCTTCGATAAGAAGGAATGCGGCCTCCACACGCGCACGAAGAAAGGGTTGGGCGGCTAGCGGTTAGCGGCTGGCGGACAGGAAAAACTCCTCAATCCACGGCCCTCCTCACCTTGAACCCTCTTCTCCTAACCGCTTCCCGCTTTCCCTTCAGCCTCTCTGCGCTCCCAACCGCTAACCGCCAACCGCTCCCCCCTTTCCCTCCAGCCTCTCTGCGCTCCCAACCGCCAACCGCTAACCGCTAATACCTTCCTTTCAGCATGTCCCGCAACGCCCAAAACGACCACCTCACGCGCCTCGAACAGACGTCGATCCACGTCTTCCGCGAAGCCTTCGCCAACTTCCGCTCCGTCTGCATGCCCTGGTCCATGGGCAAGGATTCCAACGTCCTCATCTGGCTCGCCCGTAAAGCCTTCTGCGGAAAAATTCCCTTCCCGCTCCTGCACATCGATACGACTTACGAATTCCCGGAGATGTATGAGTTCCGCGAAAAGGCTAAGGTCATCCACGGCATCGATCTGATTGTCCGCGTCAACGAAGACGCCATCCGTCGCGGCATTGGCTACGCCACGCACGACCCGGTGACTGTCACGCACGAGCTTAAGACCGTCCCCTTCAAGGCCGCGATCGATGAATTCAAATGGGACGCCCTCGTCACCGGTATCCGTCGCGACGAAGACCCGACCCGTGCCAAGGAACGCTGGTTCTCCCCTCGCTCCGCTGAAGGCAACTGGGACTACAAGGACCAGCCGCCGGAATTCTGGGGCCAGTTCGCCAGCACCGCCCCGGAGGGCGGTCACGTGCGCGTGCAGCCACTGCTGGAATGGACCGAACTCGACATCTGGGAATACATCCGCCGCGAGAACATCCCGAACCCGACCCTCTACTTCGCCCGCAACGGCAAGCGCTTCCGCTCCCTCGGTTGCCATCCAATCACGCACCCGGTCGACAGCCCGGCCAGCAACATCGACGAAGTCATCGAGGAACTGAAGCTGACCAAGACCAGCGAACGCGCCGGTCGCGCCCAGGACCACGTCGGTCGCAACTCGATGCAAGAACTCCGCGCCAAGGGCTTCATGTGAGCTGCCCAACAAGATGAACACCCAATCCCTTTCCCAACCTGTGAGCACCTCCCTTCCCTCCGTCGAAGACCATCGCAAGATGCACGTCGTCGTCGTCGGCCACGTCGACCACGGCAAGTCTACCTTCGTCGGCCGTCTCCTCAACGACACCGACTCCCTGCCTAACGGGAAGATCGAGCAGGTTCGTAAGAACTGTGCCATCGAAGGCATGGAGTTCGAATACGCCTTCCTCCTCGACGCCCTGATCGAAGAGCAGGAGCAGAACATCACCATCGATACCACGCGCATCTTCTTCCGCACGAAGCAGCGCGCCTACGCGATCATCGACGCCCCGGGCCACAAGGAGTTCCTCAAGAACATGGTGACCGGTGCCGCCAGCGCCTCCGCCGCCCTCCTCCTCATCGACGCCAAAGAAGGCGTCATGGACCAGTCCCGCCGCCACGCGTTCCTCCTCTCCCTCCTGGGCGTGAAGCAGCTCGTCGTGCTGGTGAACAAGATGGACCTCGTCGACCACTCGGAGTCCACCTACCAGAAGATTGTCGCCGAATACTCGGCCTTCCTGAAGACGCTCGGCCTCAACGCCGTCCACTTCATCCCGATCGCCGCCAAGCACGGCGAGAACGTCGTCGACCGCTCCGCCAAGATGGCTTGGTGGAAGGGCCCGACGGTCACCGAAGCCCTCGATAACTTCGCTCACGAGGACGATCTCACCGGCCTGCCGCTGCGCCTGCCGGTTTCCGACATCTATCGCTTCGACCACCGCCGCATCATCGCGGGCCGCGTCGAAGCCGGCGCCATCCGACCCGGCGACGAGCTTATCTTCCAGCCCGGCGGCCGTCGCAGCACGGTCCGCACGTTCGAAGACTGGCCGGGCCCTGATTCCCGCTCGGTCGTCGGCACCGGCGGCTCCGCCAGCGTGACGCTCTCCGAGCAGATCTTCGTGGAACGCGGTCAGGTCGCGTCCCATCCGGCCAACCAGCCTCGCGTCGGCCGCGAATTCCGCGCCCGCATCTTCTGGCTCGGCAAGGAACCCCTCGTCCAGAACAAGACCTACCGCCTGCGCCTGCTCACCCAGAACGTCGACGCGGTCATCGCCAAAATCATCAAGGTCACCGACGCCTCCACGCTCGAATCCAAGGAGGCCGCCAGCGTCCCCCGCGACTCGATCTGCGAAGTCATCGTCCGTGCCACGCGCAACATCGCTTACGACCTACACAGCGAGTGCCCCATCACGGGTCGCTTCGCCGTCGAAGAAGGCGGCCGCATCCATGGCGGCGGCATCATCCTCGACGCAGTCTCGAAGTCCGAAGGACCTTCCGGTAAGGTCACCGCCTCCGAACGTGGCGCCCGCGCTGGCCACCCGCCGGCGGTTGTCTGGTTCAC
>CAMCWL010000179.1 GCA_945882655.1 Opitutus sp. GAS368 | reverse complement strand
ACCCCCACCCTATATCTACGCCTAGCTGCGATGGTCTTCCTCCACTACTTCGTGTGGAGCTGTTGGTATAACACCATGGCCGTGTACCTCGGGAAGCTGAACTTCACCGGCACCCAGATCGGCCTCGCTTACGGCACCACCGCCATCGGCGCCCTCATCTCGCCCTTCATCATCGGCGTCATCGCCGACCGATTCGTCCCTGCCCAGCGGCTGCTCGGCGTGCTTCACCTGCTCGGAGCCGGGCTCCTCTGGTGGATTTCGCAGCAGACTGCCTTCAACATCTTCTACCCATCGCTCATCGTCTACACGTTGACCTACATGGCCGGCCACGGGCTCATCAACACCATCACCCTCACGCATACGCCTAATCCGGCGAAATGGTTCCCCATCGTCATGGTCGCCGCCTCGGCCGGTTGGATTGTCGCCGCCAACGTCATCAACTTCGCCGAGCTCGCCGACAATAATGGCATGTTCAAACTCGCCTGCGGTGTCGCTCTCGCAGTCGCGCTCTATTCATTCACCCTTCCGAACACCCCACCCAAGGGCGACACCGGACCGGTCTCGGCCAGCAAACTCCTCGGCCTCGATGCGCTCAAGCTCTTCAAGGACCGCTCCTTCGCGGTGTTCATGTTCTGCTCCTTCCTCATCTGCATCCCGCTGAGTTTCTACTTCACCTGGACGGGCGCCTTCCTCAGCGAAATGAATGTCGCTGACTACGCCTCGAAGATGACCCTCGGCCAGGTTTCCGAAGTCGGGTTCCTCCTGTTGCTGCCCATCCTCCTGCCCTTCCTCGGCGCCAAACGCATCATGATCCTCGGCATGGCCGCTTGGGCCGTCCGTTTCGCGCTCTTCGCTTACTTCCATGAACAGCCCACGGCCACCTGGATGGTCTTCGGCGGCATCCTCCTCCACGGCATGAGCTACGACTTCATCTTCGTCATGGGTCGCATGTATGTCGACAAAGCCGCCGGCGACAGCCTCCGCGCCTCTGCGCAGGGCTTGCACGCCGTCTTCACCCTCGGTGCGGGCATGTTCGTCGGCTCCTGGCTCGCCGGAGTGGTCGCACAAAATTACACCAACGCCGCCGGCGTCCACGACTGGAAGTCCATCTGGCTCGTACCGGCCATCATGAGCGCCGTCCTCATCCCCGTCTTCCTCGCCCTCTTCCGCGAAAAATCCGCCGATACCCAAGACGCCTGACCTTCCCCGATACTCGATACTCCATACTCTAGCCCCCTGGATACAATGTCCCGCAAACTCAGCCACATCGCCCCCGACTGGTGGGATTACACCACGCTCGACTCTTCGCTCATCAACGATGCGGCGAAGCTGACGGAGCGCGACCTGCGCCAGCTGTCGCGTCCGGGCTTCAAGGTGGTAATGTATGATACCCTCGAGGACTTCTACCTCGCCGAAGCCTTGGAATACATTGCGGCTTGGAAGCAGGCCACGGCCGATAACCCAGTCGGCATCTGCGGCCCGATCGGCCCGACCGAACAACTCCCGCTCGTCGCCCTCCTGGTCAACGAACTCGGGCTCAGCCTGAAGCACGCGCACTTCTGGGGCATGGACGAGTGGTATGACGACAAGACAAAGAAGGAAGTACCTGTGACGCATGCGCTTTCGTTTGAACGCGCCGACCGCGAACTCTGCTTCAACCGCATCCAGAAGAAACTGGTGATGCCCGAAGCCAATCTGCACTTCCCTAAGGCCAAGATCGCGGACTTCGTGAAGACGTGGCACGCCGGCGTGCGCTGCGCGGTCATGCAGGGCGGTCAAGGCGACATCAAGCACTGGGCCTTCAACGACCCGCTCAAGCGCACCGGCAAATTCAAGGACGCCCCGCCTTCTCCCGCCGAATACCGCAAGCTCGGCACCCGCATCGTCGAGCTCCATCCGGTCACCCTGAGCCAGAACGCCCGCACCTCCGGCGGCGGCAACATCACCATGGTCCCCAAGATGGCCATCACCGTCGGCCCGCAGGAGACCTGGTTGGCCGACAAGGTCTCCATCTGGCACGCCGGCGCCCACGACAACCCCCTGGGGCAGCGCCTGACCGCCTTGATGATCTCCAAGAAGATCGCCGATTCAGCCGTCCCGATGTCCCTCCTCGCCGACCACCCGAACGTGCAGTTCAACTATTTCCGCGGCGGCCTGGGCTCCTGCTCGGTCGAGATGCACTGAGGCGATGCCCCGCCTCCTCCTCCTCGCCTGTCTCGTCGCGCTGCTCTTCACCGGCTGTGCGACTCATCCCCCCGTCGCCAAGAGCTACGACATCGTCGTCTACGGGGATTCGGCGGCCGCGGTCGCGGCGGCCCTCCAAGCCAAGCGCCAAGGCTCGAGCGTGGCGCTGGTCAATACGACGAGGTTCCTCGGAGGCATGACCTGTAGCGGACTCTCCGCCAGCGACATCTTCCACCGCGAAGCGGTCGGCGGCGTGGCCCGCGAGATCTACGGCCGCATCGGCCGACACTACGGCAAGACCTACGTGGATTACTTCGAACCGCATGTCGCCCAGGCGGCGGTCGACGGCTTGGTCAAGGAAAGCGGACTGGAAGTCTGGATGGACGAGCAGCTGGACCGTGGGCCGGGTGGCGTGACCAAGCAAGGCGACCGGATCACCTCCTTCCGCACGCTCTCCGGCAAGGTCTTCGCGGCGAAGGTCTTCATCGACGCCTCCTATGTCGGCGACCTGATGGCCGCGGCGGGCGTGAGCTACTCGGTAGGTCGCGAACCTAACCGACTCCACGGCGAGACGCTCAACGGCGCGCAGCGCGGCGACGACAAGCCCCGCAAGCACTACACCCAGCGCGACAAGGACCACTTCATCAAGGACGTCGACCCATATGTCCGCCCGGGCGACAAGACCAGCGGGCTCCTGCCCTTCATATTCGCGGAGGATCCGCGCGTCGGCGAAGGCGACCACCGCATCCAGGCCTTCAACTATCGTCTCTGCGTGACGACCGACCCGGCCAACCGGATCCCGTTCGCCAAGCCGGCCGGCTACCGCGAACTCGACCACGAGATGCTGCTCCGCAACTTCGAGGCCGGCGACCTCCGCTT
>CAMCWL010000178.1 GCA_945882655.1 Opitutus sp. GAS368 | reverse complement strand
GCCAGTCGAGCAACTCGGGGTGGGAGGGCGAAGTACCTTGCGAGCCGAAGTCATTATCGGTCTCGACGAGGCCACGGCCGAAGTAGGCCTGCCAGACGCGGTTGGCGATCACGCGGGCGGTGACAGGATTGTCTTTGGACACGATCCAGCGGGCAAGGTCGAGGCGGTCGACGGAGCCTTGGTCAGGCTTGAAGGCGTGGAGGGTCGCCAGGACTCCGGGCGCGACTTCTTCGGCCGGACGCGTGAAGTCGCCGGCGGTCAGCAGGTGCGTCTTGCGGGGCTTCGCGAGTTCCTTGAGCACGAGTGTCGTCGGCGCGCCGTCACGCAGGTCGGCGGCATCCTTGGCCTTCTTCTGCAGGGCTTTGAAGGCCTTGTCCGTGGCGCCGGGTCCGGCGGCGAAGAGGAGGGCACGCTCCGTCACGTTACGCTTCGCGGCGGGCTTGCGCAGGGCGGCCTTGGCCGGGCCGGAGAGTTTGGCGGTCTCGGTTTTCGTCAGGGTGGTCTCCCATTGCTGCAGGGCAGGGGCGCGCTGATCGAGGAACGTCGCGAGCGCTTGCTCGGCGTCGCGGACGGCGGCGGTGAGTTTGGCTTCATCGCGGGACGGATCTGACACCTTCATCGTCGGCTCCTCCTGGGTATTGAAGAAGGCGAACATCCGGTAGAACTCCTTCTGCGTGATCGGATCAAACTTGTGGTCATGGCACTGCGCGCAGCCGACCGTCAGTCCGAGCCAGACCGTGCCCGTCGTGCCGACGCGGTCGATCACGCTGTCGATGCGGAACTGCTCGACGTCGATGCCGCCTTCCTGGTTGAGGGGCGTGTTGCGGTGGAAGCCCGTGGCGATGCGCTGGCTTTCGCCGGCATCGGGGAGGAGGTCGCCGGCGAGCTGCTCGACCGTGAAGCGATCGAAGGGCAGGTCGGCGTTGAGCGAGCTCACCACCCAGTCGCGGTATTTCCAGATACTGCGCGGGGCGTCGATCGAGTAGCCGTTGCTGTCGGCGTAGCGGGCCTGGTCGAGCCACCAGCGGCCCCAGCGTTCACCGTAGGCGGGCGAAGCCAAGAGACGGTCGATGGCGGCGACGTAGGCGGCTTGCGGGTCTTTCGCGCGGGCTTGCAGGAAGGCGTCGAGTTCCGCGGGCGTCGGCGGCAGGCCCGTCAGGTCGAGCGAGAGACGACGCAGGAGTTTGTCCGGCGAGGCTTCGGCGGAAGCGGTGAGGCCGGCTTCCTTCAGTCCTTGGTCGATCAACGCGTCGATCGCCGCCGGACCTGTCTCTTTCAATGCAGGGCGTTGCGGAGGCGTGAAGGCCCAGTGCGGTTCGTAAGGCGCGCCTTCTTCGATCCAACGGCGGAGGGTCTCGCGCTGCTTGGCCGTGAGCTTCGGCTTATGCGCCTCGGGCGGCGGCATCACTTCTTCGGGGTCCTGGGAGAGGAGGCGTTTCCAGAGTTCGGACTTCGCGGGGTCGCCGGGGATGATCGCGCGGACGCCGTCGTTGTCAGCCAAGGCACCTTCGCGGGTATCGAGGCGGAGGTCGGCCTTGCGGTGCTTCGCGTCGAAGCCGTGGCAGGAGAAACACTGCTCGGAAAGGATTGGGCGGATCTCCCGGTTGAAGGAGACCTTGGCGTCGGCCATGGCGGACCAGGCGAGCGCGAGCAAGAGGGCGGGGCGGACCATCCCCCTCAATCAAGTCCTCCTCTGAGGTTTTGCAACCCCTTGAGGGCTTAGGCCAGGAGTTCGCGGACCACCCGGGCGGGCTGGTTGTTCGTCAGGGCCAGCGCGGTGCCGTTGCGCTTATACGTGAGCTTATCGTGCTCGAAGCCGAAGCAATCCAGCATGGTGGCGTGCCAGTCGTAATGGTTTACGACGTCCTTAACGGCGTGGTGGCCCCATTCGTCGGTCTCACCGTAGGTCAGGCCGCCCTTGAAGCCGCCGCCGGCGACCCACTGGCTGAAGCCGTAGGTATTGTGGTCACGGCCCCACTTCGCTTCCCCGGCGTCATTCTGCAGGACCGGCATGCGGCCCATCTCGCCGCCCCAGTGCACGATGGTGCTATCGAGGAGTCCGCGCTGTTTAAGGTCGGCGACGAGCGCGGCGCTCGGGCGGTCGGTGGCGGCGCAAAGGGTGGGCAGGGCGGACTTGATCGAGCCGTGGCTGTCCCAGCTCTGGCCTTGGTTGAGGACCTGCACATAGCGCACGCCGCGCTCGATGAGCCGGCGGGCGATGAGGCAGCGGCGGGCGTAGTCGTCGCACTCCTTGCGGCCGATGCCGTAGAGTTCGAGCACGTGCTTCGGTTCGGAGGAGATGTCGAAGGCCTCCTTGGCCGCCAACTGCATGCGGCCGGCGAGTTCGTAGCTCTGGATACGCGCCTGCAGGTCGGTCTCGCCCGGATGGTTGGCCGCGTGTTCGGCGTTCATCGCGCGGAGGAGTTCCATCTGGCGTTCCTGCGGCTTGCCTTGGAGCGCGGCGGGCGGGTCGAGGTTCAGGATGTGCGGGGCGGTGGCGCGGACGAACGTTCCTTGGTAGATCGAAGGCAGCCAACCGTTGGACCAATGCTGATTGGCGAAGGTCGGCAGGCCAGAAGGGTGGCCCATCACGACGTAGGCCGGGAGGTCCTTGGTCTCGCTGCCGAGCGCATAGGTCGCCCAGGCGCCCATGGTCGGGTTGCCCGAGGTGATGCGTCCCGTCTGCATGGCGAGCATGGCCTGCAGGTGGTTGTTCACGCCCGACTTCATCGAGCGGATCAGGCAGATGTCGTCGGCGACCGTACCGAGTTGCGGGAGGAGTTCGCTGAGCTCCATTCCGCACTTGCCGTGGCGGGAGAACTTCCAGAACGAACCCAGCACCTTGGCCGAAGCCTGGGCTACGTTGTCGTATTTGAGATTATCTCCGGGGAATTTCTGACCGTGCCACTTCGTGAGCATCGGCTTGGGGTCGAAGAGATCCATCTGCGACGGCCCGCCCATCATGAAGAGGGAGATCATCGCCTTGGCCTTGGCCGGGCGGGGCGGCTGCTTGGGGAGGAGGTCGAAGACTTCGTTGCCGAGCAGCGGCTTGATGGGTGCGGCGAGGAGGCCGTCCTGGCGGAGCAG
>CAMCWL010000177.1 GCA_945882655.1 Opitutus sp. GAS368 | reverse complement strand
TACTTCCTCGACGCCGACCACATCGGCCTGAAGACCGTCGAGCGCTTCGTCGGCGTCTCCGACTTCTTCACCATCGATGTCGCCGACTTCATTGCCCAGCCCGCCGATCCCGCCGCGGTCAAGGCCTTCGTCGACCGCCACCCTGAGCTCGTCGGAACCATCACCCTCGCCGGCATCGACCGTCCGTTCACGATCGCGCGCGCCGATGTCGAGCGTACGGCCGCCAAGTTCCTCCTGGCTGTCCAGGAAGCCGGCAAGGTCTACCGCCACATCGTCACCGTGAAGGGCGTCGGCCGCTTCGTCCCCGAGATCTCGATGGACGAGACCGATAGCCCCCAGACCCCGCCTGAGCTGCTCATCATCCTCGCGGCCATCGCCGACGAAGGCGTGCCGATCCAGACGATCGCTCCGAAGTTCACCGGCCGTTTCAACAAGGGCGTCGATTACGTCGGCGACCTCGCCCAGTTCGAACGTGAGTTCAATGACGACCTCTGCGTCATCGCCCATGCGGTCAAGCAGTACGGCCTCCCGGCCAACCTGAAGCTCTCCGTGCACAGCGGTAGCGATAAGTTCTCCATCTACCCCGCCATCCGCCGCGCCCTCGCCAAGCATGGCGCTGGCGTCCACGTGAAGACCGCGGGCACGACCTGGCTCGAAGAAGTCATCGGCCTCGCCGAAGCCGGTGGCGCCGGTCTCGCCCTTGCCAAGGAGATCTACGCCGAAGCCCTGTCGCACATGGACGAGCTCTGCCAGCCCTACGCGACCGTCATCGACATTGACCGCTCCAAACTCCCGGCCGCCGCCGTCGTCAACGGTTGGACCAGCGAGCAGTTCGTCGGCGCCCTGCGCCACGACCAGAAGAACCCGCTCTATAACGCTAACATCCGCCAGCTCATCCACGTCGGCTTCAAGGTCGCCGCCAAGATGGGCCCGCGCTACCTTGAGCAGCTCAAGGCCTGCCGCGAGTCCTGCGCGCGTAATGTGACCGGCAACCTCTTCGACCGCCACATCAAGCCGCTCTTCCTGTGAGCGGTGGGCCCTCAAAGGGCCGCGGCCCTGCGTTGATCGTCTGCCTGCTCGGCGGACTCATCGCCTTCGCCCTCGCGTTGGTCGGACTCGTCCCGGAGGGGGATTTCTCCGTCAAGGAGCCGCTCGATCTCATCAAACTGATCTTCGTCCTCGCACCGGCTTTCCCGTTCCTCCTGCTCGCCGGTGTCGCGACGTTGCTGAAAGACCGTTTCTTTCTGACCGGAACGATCGTCATCGCCGGCCTGCTCATCCTGAGCTGCGGTTTCTATCTGATGGCGCAGGCCGAGCAGCGTGTCCGGCCCGATGACTCGATGCATGCGCTCACCTATCTGATCGTCCCGTTCCTGCAGGTACCGGCCATTTTTACGGCCCTCGGCGTCCTGGCGCTCTGGCGCGCCTGGCTTGGTCGGAAGGCTTGAACGGATGAAGTCAGTACGGGGTCAGACCGCTTCTGATCGGTATCACTCAGAAGCGGTCTGACCCCGTACAGTTTGCACCTTCTTTATTTGCGGCGGGCCTGAAGCCAGCCGACGATGAAAGATAGGCCAAGGGTCAGGAAGATGATCGCGTGCTGGTAGGCAGCCACAAAGAGCATCGCGATGGCGTCCTGGGCATCGGACTTCGTGGTGAAGTGGAAGGTCAGTTCGGTGTAAAACCAGGCACCGAAGAGACCCGCCAGTATCGTGGCAATGAGGGCACCCATGGACGAAAAACGGTCGGAGCGGACCGCCAGGGCGATCAAGACGAAGGGCGAGAGTAACCAGAGCGCAAAGCCCAGCTCGACGGGCAGCATTCCCCAGTCGGAGAGGTTGATGTTACGCAGGAACAAGGCCGGACCGATGAGGCCGAAGGCGGCGGATAGGGCGTAGGTGAGGTTCTTAATTTTCACGGTAATATTATAGCTTTAATCACGCTTCTTAGGAAATCGATAAAAGCGATAGGGCCTATTGTTTCTGGCGTGCCAGTCGCCAGTCATCAGAGCGTTAGCCGCCCTGCATGCATCCGCTTACTTGCGGGCCGCGAAATCGCGGGCGTAAGCCTCGGCGAAGTAGCTGAGGATCACGTCGGCGCCGGCGCGGCGGATGGCGAGGAGCGACTCATCGCGCGTGGCGCGGAGGTCGAGCCAGCCTTTTTCGGCGGCGGCGTGCAGTTGGGCGTATTCGCCAGAGACTTGGTAAGCGGCAATCGGCAGATTGGTCGACTCACGCAGGTCGCGGATGATGTCGAGGTAAGCGCCCGCGGGCTTCACCATCAGGAGGTCGGCGCCTTCTTCCGCATCGAGGATCGCCTCGCGGGCGGCCTCGCGGCGGTTGGCGGGATTCATCTGGTAGGTGGCCTTGGAGATCGGGGCTTCGCCAGCTTTGCGGGCGCTACCGACGGCGTCGCGGAACGGCCCGTAGAAGGCGGAGGCGAACTTGGCGGAGTAGGCGAGGATGCCGGTGCCGGTATGGCCAGAAGCATCGAGTCCCTTGCGGATGGCTTTGACGCGTCCGTCCATCATGTCGGAAGGGGCGACGAAATCGGCGCCGGCTTGGGCGGTGAAGAGTGACATCTTCACGAGCGCATCGACGGTGCGGTCATTGTCCACGTCGGTGCCGGCAGCGTTCAGGATGCCGTCGTGTCCGTGCGTGGTGTAAGGGTCGAGGGCGATGTCGGCGAAGATCACCGTGCCAGGAGACTTTGCCTTCACTTCGCGGATGGCGCGGAAAGCGAGGTTCGACGGATTAAGCGCTTCGGCGCCTTCGGCGGTCTTGCGCGTCGAGTCGACCTTCGGGAAGAGGGCCACGCCATGGATGCCGAGGGCGAGGAGTTCGGCGCACTTGGCACCGAGCTGGGCGAGCGGTACGCGGCTGATTCCCGGGAGGGATCCGACGGGCTCAGCGATGTCGCCTTCGGTGACAAAGAGCGGCTGGATCAGGTGGCGGGGTTCGACAACCGTTTCACCGAGCATGGCACGGATACCGGCCGAAGCACGGAGGCGGCGGAGGCGGACGGACTGGTCGAGAGGGGCCGACATCGGAGGGTCTAGATAGTCGATGGGGGTGGGGAAGGGCAACGGCGAAGCCATTGGGATACCTTTCGGTGGGACACTTTGTCATTCTGACCCGATTGGGATAGGGACAGTCCGTCGGCATACCTGAGAAAATCAC
>CAMCWL010000176.1 GCA_945882655.1 Opitutus sp. GAS368 | reverse complement strand
TTCCGTGCGCTCGTCCGCACGCGTAAGCCGGGCGATAAGGTGAAGCTCACGCTCGTGCGCGGGGTTGAGCCCATGGTAATCGACTTTGCGCTTGGATCCAGGCCAGCGGAGAAGGTCGCTTCCGCCAGTCGCGCCGGTCGCGCGGGCGTCATCGAGACCCCTAATGGCATTACGATCACCCCTGGCGGGGTGATTCCACCTGAAGTTCTCAAGCAGCTGCAGGACATGCAGTCGGGCATCCTGCCGCCCCCGTCGGCTCGCTCGCGGAGCCCTTCGGCGGAAGAGCTGCGTGCACAGTCCGGCCCCCGTTCATCTTCATCGCATTCGTTCTCTTTCAGTTTCGGCAACGGCGCGAAATCTTCCTCCACTTCAATGGCTTCGGATGGCGAGGGAACGGTTTCACTTGAGGAGAAGGACGGCAAGAAGCGTGCCGTGGTGAAGGATCGCGATGGCAAGACGCTCTTCGACGGTGATGTCACGGATAAGGCCGCGGTCGAGAAACTGCCGGCTGATATCCGTCGCCGGCTAAAACTCGTCGAGGGTAAAGGTTTTACGCTGCCGGGCTTCCCGCTCTCGCCAGCGCCCGTGCCGTCCGAAGAGCCGAAGAAGAAGTTCGACCCTAAGCAAGGCGCGTAAGTCTTCTCGCTGCCTCGGGTAGGGCGGTGATTGCCATCACCGCCGTTCGAGTCCGTAAGCGGCAAGTCATCGGCCCTTAGCTAGGATCATTGCAACCGCATGACCGATGCGCGAACGGCGGCCATGGCAATGGCCGCCCTACCTGGTTACTGCGGCGGCGGACCCTTCTTGCCCTTCTTACCGCCCTTGGCGCCGGGGCCGCCCTGGCCGCCGAGATTGGCGTGCGGATCCATCCGCTGCTTACTGAAGGAGGGATCAGGCGTGCCCTTGAACTTGCGCGGGATGAACGGATATTCCTCGGTCATCACGTAGTAGTAGGTGCCTTTCGGGAATTCCGGAGTGACGCCGCTGCGGCCACCAAACTCGTCGAGGTCGCCGTGCCCCGCCACATATTCGAAGTCGAGGCCGAACGAGCCGTCAGGCTTGCCCGTCGGGGTTTCCTTGCCGTCGCCGCCACGGTCGGCGGTCTTGAGGCGGTAGCTACTCTTCATCTTCTTGAGCTCGCTCTTGGGGTCCTCGGATTTGGCGAAGGCATAAATCGCGTAGACCGGGAAGCCGTCCGCCGCCCAGCCGACCTGGGTCATCTTCTTTTCGCCGCCGGAGAGGCGCTCGAAGAGGAGGGTGGGGATGCCGTGATAGTGGTAGGCGCCGTTGGGTTGGACGTGGCCGTGATTCTGGTCGAGCCCGAGCCCGACCTTGATCTTCGGGGTCGTCCCCATCTCGGTGTTGCTCATCAGGGCCTCATAGTGCCACGGGTTACTGCGCTCGCCGTCGTTATAGACTTCGGCGGTACCTGGGTCGAAGACGACGCCGTTCAGGGCGATGCCCCAGGCCGACATCATCCGGCCGGTCGCGCCGGCTGCGAGCGGCTGAGGGTTGGCCGGGACTTCGAGGCGATACTTCTGCTCCGAGATGGCGTTCGGGTT
This sequence comes from Opitutus sp. GAS368, assembly GCA_945882655.1. Lineage (GTDB taxonomy): Bacteria > Verrucomicrobiota > Verrucomicrobiia > Opitutales > UBA953 > UBA953. The sequence goes on along the minus strand of CAMCWL010000176.1, from coordinate 1,636 downwards.
ACCGCGGTTAGGGAAGGTCGCGACCTTGTGGTCGGGGATGCCATTCGACTCGATGACGCGCTTGTCGCCCTTCACGGTGAAGGTGACCTTATTCTGGCCGGGCGGCTTGGCGTCGGCTTCCTTAAGGGGAGGGCCCTTGGGGGCGTCCGCCGCGGCTAGGCTGACGACGGTCAAGAGGATGAGGAGGGATGAGTTCATCGGAGTGGGGGGATAGCATACCATGAATCGGCTTAAGTGAAGATTAAGGGCGACCTGAGGTTGGCTTTTCCCGCCAATTGGTTCTTCTTGGCCCCATGGCCTCCACCACCGAACTCCTCTCCCGTTCCGTCGCCGGCTTAAACGCCCTCGCCACGGTCCTTCTCCTGATTGGCTACGTGAAGATTAAGGCCGGGGACAAGATCGGCCACGGCAAGGCGATGGGCGCCGCTGTCCTGACTTCCGCTATCTTCCTGGCGGTATACGTGGCTTCGAAGGTCCATCTGTGGGTGGCCTTAGGCCGCACCAACATCACTTATGCCCCCGACCCGACCTCGGCTTGGGCCGGTCTCAAGTCCCTCTACCTGCTAATCCTGATCCCGCACGTCATCCTCGCGATTGTGGTCACCCCCTTCATCGTCCGCGCCGTCTGGCTGGCCAAGCAGGGGCGTTTCGAGGAACACAAGAAACTCACCCGCTGGGTCTTCCCGGTCTGGCTCTACGTCTCGATCACGGGCGTCATCGTCTGGGCCTTCATGGAATTCAGTGGCTCCCTCGCCTTGGCGGCACAGCAGGCGACGAAGTAGGCCAGCGATTTTCCCCTCGCTCCGTATTGGATTTCCGCTTTCACTCCCGCGGTCGTCATGGAAAGCGAGCCCAAGTCCCGAAATCCTCAGACGGAGAAGCTGTTTCTCTGGGCCGCATTCATTCTATTCTGCACGGTGCTCGCGTTCACGTACTCAACCTACGGCGATGAGACCGCCCGACTCGCCGGCCTGCGTGCCAACGAGCATCAAAAGGAGGAGTCTTACGCCTCCCTCGAACGCGCGCGTGCCCAGACCTATCGCTACGTCGAACGCTTTGTCCGCGACCCTGAATTCGTCCGTGATCAGGCCCGCGAACGCATGGGCGTCGCCGAGCCCGGTGAAGTCGTGATCCGCGTCGACGGCGCTCGTAATATGGCCCCTCCGCCGAAGTCGGCACCGGCTCCTACGGCTCCCGCTCAGGCCAGCCGCTGAGCGTCCTTGCTTGCCTGCCCGCCTTCCTGGGGGCATTCCTTGGTCATGTCCGCACGGAAGAAAGCCCAGGTCACCTGGGGCGGCCGGTTCAGCGCCGGTCCTGCCGAATTGATGCTGCGTTTTGGGGAGTCGGTCTCGTTCGACCATCGTCTCTGGGCTCAGGATATCCGCGGCTCAAAGGCCCATGCCACGATGCTCGCCCAGGCGGGCATCCTGACCAAGAAAGAGCGTGACGCTATTCTGCGCGGCCTCGACGCCATCGCCAAGGAGATCGCGGCCGGCAAGTTCAAGTGGAGCCGCGACCTCGAGGACGTGCACATGAACATCGAGAGCGCGCTCACGAAGCGTGTTCCGGCAGCCGCCAAGCTGCACACGGCCCGCTCGCGTAATGACCAAGTCGCCACCGACGTGCGCCTCTGGAT
>CAMCWL010000175.1 GCA_945882655.1 Opitutus sp. GAS368 | reverse complement strand
CAGTCATCGCTCGACGCTGGCAACCGCTTCCACGGCCTGCCTCACGCACTCGCCGGCGCCGCCGGGCCGGGCGTAGCGACGGCGACGCACCTTTTCTTCGTGGGCGGCGACGACGGCACCCAATACGGCCATCCGTACGAAACGCACACAGGGCTGGCACGTCGCATTCTCGTCATGGATCTCGAGTCCCTCGAGGTGACCGACCTTGGCGAATGGCCACACCCTGTGGCCGTGGCGCCCTTGCTCCGACTCGGCGACGACCTTGTCACCGTGAGCGGTGAAGTGCGACCCGGCGTCCGCACACCCAAGCTCACCCGCTGGCCGATCCCGGCTAAATACCGATGAACGAAACTCCTTCCGCCTCCCGTACGGCATGGCTGGTCGTCATGCTGCTCATTCCGGTCGCGTTGCTCAACTACCTCGACCGCCAGATGCTCGCGACGATGAAGTCGTCCATGCTCGGCGACCTACCAGATATCCAAACTAAAGCGCAGTGGGGCCTGGTCCTCGGTTCATTCAAATGGGTTTACGCAATCTTCAGCCCCATTGGCGGCTACCTCGCCGACCGAGTCAGCCGACGCCACGTCATCTGCTTCAGCCTCTTCGCTTGGTCAGCGGTCACCTGGGCCACCGGCCAGGTCAATAACTACGATCAACTGCTCTGGACGCGCGCCATCATGGGCGTCAGCGAAGCCTTCTACATTCCCGCCGCGCTCGCGCTCATCGCCGACTACCACCTCGGACCGACGCGTTCACGCGCGATTGGGCTCCACCAGATGGGCATCTACATCGGCGTGATCATCGGCGGCTTCGCTGGCTACGCCGCGGACGAGCCGACCATCGGCTGGCGCGGCGCCTTCGCATGGTGCGGCTTACTCGGCATCGCCTATTCCTTACCGCTTTTCCTATTCCTGCGCAACCGACCGGCGACCGAGCAGGCAACGGTCAGCCCGACCGCGGCCTCGACCGTTCGCACGCTCTTCGGCAATCCCAGCTTCCTGCTTCTTGTGGTTTACTTCACCTTGCCCGCCATGGCGGCATGGGTCGTGCGCGACTGGATGCCTGACATCCTCCGCGAACGCTTCAACCTTGGCCAAGGCAAGGCGGGGGTCTCCGCGGTCATTTATTGGCAACTCGCCGCTATCGTCGGCGCGGTGCTCGGAGGCTGGCTCGCCGACCGCTGGATGCGTACGAATATCCGCGGTCGTATCTTTGTCAGCGCGATCGGTACGTTCCTGCTTCTGCCGGCCCTCTTCGGCGTGGGTAACGCGTCCACCCTGCTCATGGCCGTGCTCTTCCTCATCGTCTTCGGAATCGGCTGGGGCTTCTTCGACTGCAACAGCATGCCCATTCTCTGCCAGCTTGTCGGACCGGAACATCGCGCCACGGGCTATGGCCTAATGAACTTCGTGAGCATCAGCTGCGGCGGCTTCGCCGATTGGATCTTCGGCGTCTTGCGCGACCAGCATATGCCGCTGAACCTTATCTTTGGCGTCTTCGCCGGCATCGCCTTACTCTCCATCTTCATCGCACTCTGCATCCGCCCGCGCGAAAGCACCACCTCCTGACCATGTCCGCCTTCAAGTTCACTGGCCTCTGTACGGCCACCCACACGCCTTTCCATGCCGACGGCTCGCTGAACCTCGCCGTCGTCGAGCAGCAAGCCACCTTCCTTCGTAGCCACGGAATCACGTCCGTCTTCATCGGCGGCACCACCGGTGAAAGTAGCTCTCTCACCGCCACGGAACGCGCGGAACTGAGCGACCGCTGGGCCGTCGTGGGCCCGGCGACCGGCATCGATGTCATCGTGCACGTTGGCGCGAACTGCCTAACTGAAGCAGCGCAACTCGCGGCACATGCGGAGAAGAACAAGGCCAAGGCCGTGTCGATGATCGCGCCATCCTACTTCAAGCCCCGCACGCTGGCTGACCTCGTGGCCAGTTGCGCGATGGTCGCCCAGGCCGCCCCACGGACGCCGTTCTATTATTACGATATCCCCGGCATGACCAGCATCAGCGGCTTCCCGGTCGACGAATTCCTGAAGGCAGCTTCGCCTATCATCCCGAATCTCGCCGGCGTGAAGTATTCCAACCCGGACCTCGACGCGATGCGACGGGCGCAGGCGCTCGAAGGCGGCCGCTTCGACCTTCCCTACGGCATCGACGAACGCTTCCTCGCTGCGCTTCGCGCCGGCGCCACCGCCGGCGTAGGCAGCACCTACAACTTCAACCCGGGCCCCTTGCTCCGCACCATCTCGGCGCAGGCCAAAGGCGACGCTGCCCAGGCCGAAGCCGAACAGGCCAAGGTCCAACCGGTCGTCGATATCCTCGCCAAGCGTGGCTACATGGGCGCGGCCAAGGCCTTGATGGGCCACCTCGGCGTGCCGCTCGGCCCCGCCCGGCTGCCCAACGGCAACCCCGACGCCACCGAGACCAAGAAGATGATCGGTGAACTCGAAGCCATCGGCTTCTTCAGCTGGAATTTCTAAACATGCGACTCGCCCTACTCCTCAGCCTGCTCTGCGTCCACTCCTTCGCGGCCGACGGCTCAGACATCGTCGTCTTCGAAGCCAAGCAGAACCTGACGCATCCTTCCGTGCGGATCCCTTCGCTGCTACGCACGCAGAAGGGCACGCTGCTTGCCGTCGCCGAAGGCCGCGACAAACCGACCGACCAGGCTGGCAACGACTTGGTGATCTCCTTCTCCAAGGACGAAGGTGCCACGTGGTCCAAGCCCCGCGTCGCCTACGAACAAGGAGCGGATAGCTGCAATAACCCCTGCCTCGTCCAGGAAACCAAGTCCGGTCGCATCTTCCTTTTCTATCAGGTTTTTCCCAGCGGCAGCCATGAATTCGGGAAGCTGCCCGCCGGGCCAGCCGACCCGAAAGGCAATCGCTCTTGCTACGTGACCTCCGACGACGATGGCGTGACATGGAGCAAGCCGACCGATGTTTCCGCGACCCTGAAGCCCGAGGAAGCCATCACCACCGCTTCTGGCCCTGGCATCGGCATCCAGCTCAAGTCGGGGCCCAAGGCCGGCCGACTGGTCATCCCGTTCAACTCTCAGGACGCAAAGAAGAACTTCTTCAATTGGGTCGCCTATAGCGACGACGCCGGCGCCACCTGGAAGCGCGGCGAGAAAGTGCCGCAGACCGAAACAATCCAATTGAATGAAGTTCAGGTGGCCGAGTCCGCGGGCGGCGG
>CAMCWL010000174.1 GCA_945882655.1 Opitutus sp. GAS368 | reverse complement strand
GCGCTTTTCTGAAGTGCTTTGTGGGCCGCAGGCTGCTGATAGAGCTCCAGCGCCCGATTGATGGCCCATTCGATGCCCCCTTGGTCCGCGTGCTCGAAAACAACCCCGGTGCCTTTCTTCTTTCCGTCCCAGCCGCTCACGGTGTCGGCCAAGCCGCCGGTGGCTCGAACGATCGGGAGAGTGCCGTAGGCCATGGAATACATCTGGTTTAGGCCGCACGGCTCGAACCGACTGGGCATGAGGAAGAAATCACTGCCTGCCTCAATTCGGTGAGACAGTCCGTTATCGTAGCCGATACGGACGGCGCAGAGCTGCGGAAAGTCGACGGCGAGTCGCTTGAACTCGTTTTCTAGCCAGGCGTCACCGCTGCCGAGGAGTGCGAATTGCAAACGGCCTTCGCGCAGGAATTTCGGGAGCACGCTGACGGCGAGATCTAGACCCTTCTGCTCCCAGAGGCGCGAGACGACGCCGATAAGCGGAATATTGCGATCGGTTGCGAGATTGAGTTCGCGCAAGAGGGCGGCTTTGCATTCGGCCTTGCCCGCTGGCTTCGTGGCCGAAAACGCCGCCGCGATGTGGTTATCGTCTGCAGGGTTCCATTCATCACGATCAACGCCGTTAAGGATGCCGCGTAGGTCGCTCGCACGGCGACGCACGACGTCATCCAGCCCATAGCCGAAGGCCGGGGTGAGGATCTCCTTGGCGTAGGTCGGGCTGACGGTGATGACCTTGGCGGCGTGGAGGATGCCGCCTTTGAGGAAGTTGACGCCACCGAGGCACTCGAGTTCCTGCGGGCTCCAGAGGAATGCGGGCAGGCCGAGGTAGGCCATGATTCGCTTCGGATAGAGGCCTTGGTGCTGCAGGTTATGAATCGAGATGACGGTCTTGGCTTGGCCGAGTGCGGACTGCTTGAGCGTGGTATTTAGGAGCACAGGCACAAGGCCGGCGGTCCAGTCGTGGCAATGGATGACGTCGGGGATCCAGCTGGTCGTCAGGCAGGCGTCTAGTCCGGCTCGTCCGTAGAAGGCGGCCCGTTCGCCGGCGTCGTCACGCGCTGGATAGATCTCGCGCGCGCCGTAGAAATCTTCGTGTTCAACGAACCAAGCTTCGAAGTTCGGGGAGACCTGAAGCGTGCGGATACGGCAGCCTGCCTTACGGACGTCGCCGTTCACGCCGACCTTGAGCGATTCGATGAGTGTGCCCATCTTCTCGCGGCCCGGGACGGAGCCGTACAGGGGTGTCACCGCGCGGACTTCGTGTCCCATCGCTGCCAAGGCTTTACCTAGCGCCACGGTGGCATCTCCCAGTCCGCCGGCCTTGGACCAAGGTGCCAGCTCGGGAGTCACGAAAAGGATTCTCATGCGGAAGGTTGGTTGTCGCGGGGTCGTCCGAGTCGGTTGAGTAACGGGACGAAGGCCACGAGGATAATCAAGGCGGCGACCATGGCGACATTGCCAGCCAAATCATGGACGGTGCCGAGCGACGAGAAACCGACCTGCCCGTGTTCGATGCCGGCGAGGTCACGTTCCAGTGACTTTGAGCCGTGGTGTAGCGCGTGGAAGGTAAGGTAAGTGTTGCGTCCGATGTTGAGCAGGATGGCGGTGAAGCCGGCGAGGCCGATCATCGCGATACGACGGAGCAGCGCACCTGGAAAGCCACCTTCGAGGAAGACCGCGCCGAGAAAGGCGCCGGCAAAGACGCAGGCCGAGAGCGAACGAATGCCTGAGCAGGCCTCCGCCACGCCGACCGCATCGCCGTTAGGGAAGATGATCGTGTTGCCGCTAACCCGGATGGCGTGGTCGTTGACGCGCAGGATGCCGGAGACGATTTCGGTCACGTTGGTGAGCAGCTCACCTTTGATCTGGTTATCGACGAGGTAGAGGAACGGACCGGAGATCAGCCAGACGCAGGTGGGAAAGAGGAGGAGTCCGACGGCCCGCCAGCGGGAAGCTGATGCCGCGACGGCGTCCGAGGGTCCGCGGACGGAGAGGAAGGCGAAGGCGAGCGCCGCGCCGGCTAGGCCGAAGGAGATGGCAAGGGTGGGGCCGATGCCGGTGCCGAAGATGGCGCGGGCGGTGGCGCCAAAGCCGAAGAGCGCGAGCGAAGCGAACGCTAGGAGCTGGGCGAGGGTGAGCACGCCTTTGGAGGTAGGCGCGGCGACGTCGGTCCGTTCGCCCGTGAGCAGGGCGCGGAGGTCTTCCCAGCGATCCCAGAGTACGTATGCGGAGAAGAACGGTACAAGGTAGCCGAAGGTGTAGTCGTCCTTGGTGCTCCAGATGGCCCACTGATCCCAGGTCGTGAACGCGGCCATACCAATAAGCAGCAGGCCGAGGCCACGCGTCGTGCCATCTAACTTCGACTGGGCTTCCGCGGACATCAGAACCGGGGGACCGCGGCCAGCAGCGTCTTCGTGTAGGCCTGCTGCGGATTGCCGAGAATCTCAGCCGGCGTGCCTTGTTCAACGATCTTACCCTTGGACATCACGAGGATGTGGTCGCTGACATGTTCGACGACGGCGAGGTCATGGGCGATGAAGAGGTAAGTGAGGCCAAGTTGTTCCTGCAGGTCCTGGAGCAGGTTCACGACCTCGGCTTGCACGGAGACGTCGAGTGCCGAGACGGGCTCGTCGCAGATGATGAGCTCCGGCTGCACAGCGAGGGCCCGCGCGATCCCGATGCGCTGGCGCTGGCCGCCGGAGAATTCATGCGGGTGTCGGCGTAAGTGTTCGGCGGGGAGCTGGACGCTGCGGAGCAGTTCGGCGCAGCGGGCTTCGCGGTCCTCTCGGGTCATCTGCGGGAAGTGAATCTCGAGCGGCTCGGAGAGGATGCTCAGGATGTCGGCCCGCGGGTTGAGCGAATTATACGGGTCCTGGAAGATCATCTGGATCTTCTTGCGCCAAGGGAGGAAGTCCGAGTTGGAGAGGACGCCAATGTCCTGTCCGTGGTAGAGGATCTTACCAGCGGTCAATGGGGCGAGCTTCACAATCGCTCGGCCGGTGGTCGTCTTGCCCGAGCCTGATTCGCCGACAAGCCCGACCGTCTTGCCTTTGGGTACGACGAAGGAGATGCCGTCCACGGCCTTCTTGGGTTCGGCTTTCTGGAAGAACCAGTTGGCCCGTCCAGGGTAGTGGACAGAAAGGTCGCTGACTTCGAGAAGGTTGTCGCTCATCGGGAGACCTTGAGTTCGTCGGACAGGGTGGTGAGGCGGCG
>CAMCWL010000173.1 GCA_945882655.1 Opitutus sp. GAS368 | reverse complement strand
ATCTGGGAAGTCGTCGGCGTCGGCATCCAGGTCTACAAGCCCGACTCAGGTGAGAATCTCTACCGCCGCTCGCTGTACAACTACTGGCGCCGCATGGCTCCGCCCGCGAGCCTCGACCTCTTCAACGCGCCCTCGCGCGAAGTCTCCTGCGTCCGCCGCGACCGCACCAACACGCCCCTGCAGGCACTGGTGATGCTCAACGACCCGCAGTACGTCGAAGCCTCGCGCGTCCTTGCGCAGCACACCCTGCAGGCTGGCGGCGACGACATCGCCCGCCTCAACGCCGCCGCCCTCCGTCTGCTCAGCCGTCCGCTGAAGCCGGCCGAGACGGCGATTCTGAAGGACAGCCTCGGCAAACTGCGCGCGCATTACGTCGCCCAGCCCGGCGACGCCGCTGCGCTCCTCGGAGTCGGCGATTCGAAGTCCGACGAAAAACTCCCCAAGTCCGAACTAGCCGCCTGGACGATGGTCTGCAGCCAGCTCCTTAACCTCGACGAAATCCTTAACAAATAAACGCCATGTCCATCCTCCATGAGTGGAATACCCTCCAGACCCGTCGCCGCTTCCTCGGCACGGGCGCCAACGCCCTCGGCGCCGCCGCGCTGACCAGCCTGCTCGGTCGTTCCCTCGCCCATGCGGCCCCGGGCGCGATCAGCACCCAGCACCTCCCTAAGGCCAAGCGCGTCATCTACCTCCACATGGTCGGCGGCCCCGCCCAGATGGACCTCTTCGACTACAAGCCGCAGATGAAGGAGATGTACGACAAGGACCTACCCCCAAGCATCCGCAACGGCCAGCGCCTCACGACGATGACGAGTGGCCAGACCCGCTTCCCCATCGCGCCTTCGAAGTACAACTTCAGCCAGCACGGGAAGTGCGGGATGTGGCTGAACTCGGACCTGCTGCCCAACCTCGGCAAGAACGCGGACGACATCTGCTGGATGCGCTCCCTGAACACCGAGGCGATCAACCACGAGCCCGCCATCTGCGCCATGCAGACCGGCAACCAGATCACCGGCCGCCCCTGCCTCGGTTCCTGGGCCTCCTACGGCCTAGGCTCCGAAAATAACAACCTGCCGAACTTCGTGGTGCTCATCGCGACCCCGACCAATCGCGACCAGGAGCAGGCGATCTCCAGCCGCCTGTGGTCCAGCGGTTACCTGCCGGGCGAACACGCTGGCGTGTCGTTCCGCAGCAAAGGCGACCCGATTCTCTTCATCAACAACCCGCCCGGCGTGCCCGACGACCTGCGCAAGCAGACGATCGACGGCATCAACCAGCTCAACCGCCTCAACTACGAGACGGTGGGCGACCCGGAGACCCACACCCGCATCAAGCAGTACGAGATGGCCTTCCGCATGCAGGCCTCGGTGCCCGAACTGACCGACCTCGCCAAGGAACCGGAACATATCTTCAAGCTCTACGGCGAGGAAGCCCGTAAGCGCGGTAGCTTCGCCAACAGCGTGCTGATGGCCCGCCGGCTCGTCGAACGCGGCGTGCGCTTCGTCCAGATCTACCACAACAACTGGGACCACCACTCCAACGTCAACGGCCGCATGCCCAGCCAGTGCAAGGACATCGACCAGCCCTGCCACGCCCTCATCGAGGACCTCAAACAGCGCGGGATGTTCGACGACACGCTCATCGTCTGGGGCGGCGAGTTCGGCCGCACGATCTACAGCCAGGGCGGACTCACCAAGGAGAACTACGGCCGCGACCACCACCCGCGCTGTTTCTCCATGTGGATGGCCGGCGGCGGCGCCAAGGGCGGCCAGATCTACGGCGAAACCGACGAGTTCAGCTACAACATCGTCAAGGACCCTCTCCCGATCAACGACTTCCACGCCACGGTCCTCCACCTGCTCGGCTACGACCACGAACGCTTCACCTACAAATACCAAGGCCTGGATCAGAAGCTCACCGGCGTGCTCCCCACCAAGGTCGTCAAGGCGTTGGTCGCGTAAGCCGAGGTAGGGACAGCACCACGTGCTGTCCTAAGGTGCAAAGGTGGCGGGTGAGTATCGAGTATTGAGTATGGAGTATCGGGGGAATGCCTGCCTCGGGTAGGGTTGAGCGACCTCGCTCAACCGCGGCTGACCGAGGCGGTCAGCCCTACCTCTCAAGACCCAAAAAGCTTTCCTACCCACCCCCGCTACTCATCCTTCCGTCTTTCACCCTGTCGGCCTGAAACCAATCTAGGGTCAACCGCCTCGCCATGAAAGTACTCCTTTATCTCGCCAGCATCTGCCTTGCCTTCGGCGGCGAAATCATCGTCCGCGATGCGCAGGAACTCGGCACCATGCTACGGGCGTTGCCCCGCACCGAGAGCACCCGTCTCCGGATCGCCCCTGGCGTCTACCCAGGCGGCCATCACGTCATCGGAGTCGAGAACCTGACGGTCGAAGCCCTTGACCCAAAAAACCCGCCGCACTTCCAAGGGGGCGCGAATGGCTGGCAGTTCTCCCAATGCCGCAACCTGACCGTCCGCGGACTGCGCTTCAGCGGCCAGACCGGCAACGGACTCAACCTCGACGACGGCGGACAATACGACAAGCCCGTCACGGGCGTGACCCTCGAGGACTTGGACATCAGCGACATCGGGCCCAGGGGAAATCACGACGCCATCAAGTGCTCGGGTCTGACGCAGCTGACGATCCGCCGCTGCACGATCAGCGGCTGGGGCGGCCAAGGCATCGACTTCGTCGGCTGCCATTCGTCGCAGATCACGGAATGTCGCTTCGTCGGCAACCCGGGCTTCACCGCCTCGGCCGCCATCCAGCTCAAGGGAGGCACCAGCGACATCGTCGTCACAAAATGCCATTTCCAGCAGGCGGGCGAACGTCCGCTCAATCTCGGCGGCTCGACCGGTCTGCCGTATTTCCGTCCGCCGGGTGCCAAGTACGAAGCCGCCCGACTGAAGGTCACCCATAACACGATCGAAGGCAGCCCCTGCGCCGCGGCCTTCGTGGGCGTGGACGGCGCGGAGTTCAGCCATAACACGATCCTCTTTCCGACCCAATGGGTCTTCCGCATCCTGCAGGAGACCCGTGAGCCCGGCTTCGCTCCGTGCCGCAATGTGCGCATCACCGACAACCGCATCGTCTTCCGCCGCGCCGATTTGAAGTCTGACCTGAACGTCGGAACCGGCACGGAGCCGCAGACCTTCGTCTTCGAACGCAACCGCTGGTTCGCCGAGGACAGGCCCAAGTCCTCCCGCCCTTCCCTGCCCACGCCC
>CAMCWL010000172.1 GCA_945882655.1 Opitutus sp. GAS368 | reverse complement strand
ATCTGCGCCCTGGGAGAAATCGCCACCAAGACCGCGAAGACCGGGTCGACCTATTATGAAGCGGTCATCGCCGACGCGACGGACGACATTAAGATCCGCGTCTTCGGCGACTCACCGGTGAAGCCGGTCCTCACGAGCCTCAAGGCCGGTGCCATCGTCCGCGTGGGCGGTACGGTCAGCGACTTCAACGGACGTCCCGACCTCAAGGTCGATTCCCTCACGCCGATCACCGACGCCGAACGCGCCGACCCGGCGATCATGGGTAAGCTCACCCCGGTCTCGCAACACGACCCGGTGAAGATGAAGGCCGAGCTCCTCGGCATCATCGCGCGCATTCCGCACGCCGGCCTCCGCGCGACGGTCGAATCTGCCTTCGAAGAATACGGCGAACGTTTCCACGAAGCTGTCGCCGCCCTCGGCATGCACCACGCCTTCCGCCACGGCCTACTCGAGCACACGCTCCGCATGGCGAAGTGCGCCGAAGCCCTCCTGCCCCTCTACCCGAAGGTCGACCACGCGCTCGCCGTCGCCGGCATCGTCCTGCACGACATGGGTAAGGTCCAGGAATACTCCCGTCTCGAGCCCGGCATGGCCAAGGCGAGCTTCACGCGCGCGGGCAATCTGCACGGCCACCTCGTCCTCGGCGCCTTCATCGTGCGTGCGCACGGCACGAAGGTCGGCCTCGAAGCTTCGCTGATGGAACGCCTCGAGCACATCCTGCTCAGCCACCACACGATGCGTGAATACGGCGCCTGCGCCACGCCTTCGACGCCGGAAGCCGTCTTTGTCGCGCGCATCGACGACATGGACGCGAAGCTCTCCGCGGTGGAAGAAGAACTCCGCAAGGCCCCGCCCGGCGCCGAGTTCATGCCATTGCGCGCAATCGACGGCCAACTGCTGATCACCCCTCCGAAGACCGGAGCGTAAGCCATGGACGTCCGGGAGCTGGATTTCGACCTCCCGCCCGAACGTATCGCCGCGGAGCCTGCGCCGCGTCGCGATGGCTCGCGCCTACTCGTGGTGCGACGTGCCACGCGTACGATTGAGCATCGCCTCTTCTCCGAACTGCCTGACTTGCTTCCGCCCGGCACGGTACTCATCCGCAACAACGTCACCGTACTCAAGGCACGCCTCTTCGGCGTGCGCCCCACCGGCGGCAAGGTCGAGTGCCTGCTGCTGCGTCCGACTTCCGATCCGCTTGAATGGTGGTGCATGCTGCGCCCGGGTAAGCGCGCCTCGGATGCGTCGGGATTTTCCATCGACGGACGACACGCCGTCGCGGTCGAGACGAAGAACGGGGAATACCGCGTGCGCTTCACGTTGCCCGCTGGCGAGACCGTCGGCCAGCTCGCGGACCGCGTCGGCGAACTCCCCTTGCCGCCCTACATCGTCGAAGCACGCAAGGACCGCGGGCTTGCGCCATCCGATGACGCGGCGCGCTACCAGACCGTGTATGCCGATCCGTCGTCGGCCCGCGCCGCCGCCGCGCCGACCGCGGGACTGCACTTCACGCCCGAACTCCTGGCGACGCTCAAGGCGCGCGGCCACGACGCCTTCGACCTCGTCCTCGACGTCGGCCCGGGCACCTTCCAGCCAGTCTCCGTCGCGAACCTCAACGAGCACGTCATGCACTCCGAGGCGTATCGTATCTCGGCCGCGACGATGCTCGCGCTGAAGACGCGCCGCCCACGCCTCGCGGTCGGCACGACGTCGGTCCGCGCCAGCGAAGACGCTTTCCGCAAGACGCACGGCTTCGTGCATGACGGTGATTTCATTTCCGATGCTTCGCTCTTTATCCGCCCCGGCGACACCGTGGGCTGCTGCGAATTCCTGCTCACGAATTTCCACCTGCCCCGCTCCACCCTACTCTGCCTCGTGGCCGCGTTCCTCACCCCTGGCGATCCGTCGGGCCTGACCTGGCTGAAAGAAATCTACGCCGAAGCGATTCGCGAAGAATATCGGTTCTTCAGTTATGGGGATGCGATGATCATCCTGTGACGAAGGCTGAAGGCCTTCGTGGGGGAACTGCTGGCATGGTGAACTGCTGCGAAGCAAGCGCGGCTGTGCCGCGCGGGGACATGCTGGCACGCTGGCATGCTGCGAAGCAGAGGTAATATTTGCCGGGTGCCTTAGGTAGGGGCGCCACTGCGTGGCGTCCGTGGGAGGACTGATATCGTTCGGCCGGACAGCTTACCCAGCTAATCGAACCTCGCAGGGCGAACGGACGCGACGCAGTCGCGCCCCTACCTTGTCGATGCCTTTGCTTCGCAGCAGATCACCCGGCCAGCGTGTCCCCGCGCAAGCTCCGCTTGCGCTTACTTCCCATTCACCAACCACCTCATCGCGGCGAGTTCGCCTTCGGACTTCAACTTGGCGATGTACTGCGACTGTGTCGCGTCGTCAGCGGAATCGTACTTCTCAGGAAAAGCGGAGGCCAAGGACCCTATTTCCAGCAAGTCCGTCTGGAGGGTCTCGAGTCGCTCACCGGCGGCCTGCCCACCCGGGCCGGCGAGCGTGAGCGGGTCAAGCTGCTGGAGAAATCTCCGCTCAATGGAGATCCCCAGCAAACGATCAATCATGTAAGGACCCTGCTCCTGTAGGCGTTGCCCGAGCGTGAGCCCGATGATGACCGTGGGTTCGACGGCATCAAAATCGGCCATGCGGATTAATTCCGTCTGCATCTGGATGAGGCTCTCCGAAGCCTCCCTGATCGGCTGGCCCTGGGCCCACTCGATTGAAAGCATAGCCAAGACCGCGGCGGGCTGCGGTTCATAGCCCGCATCCAGGAACGCTTGTTCAGAACCTGCGACAATCTTCTGCGTGTAGTCTGCGAAGAGTGGATTGTCCAACGATTGGATGAGCGCGGCACCAGCCGCGCCGACATCACCCGAGGCGAATGCCTGATGGGCGGCCAGATAATCGCCGAGCGAATTTCCGGGCGCGGCTTCACGGAATGCCGCCAAAGCAGCGGACTTCTCCTCCGGAGTCTCGCCACGAAGCGCGAGTTCGAGCTGTGCGGCGGGATCCTTGGGGTCCAGTTTCGCAGCTTCGCGTGCGTAGCTGAGGTCCTTGAGCAGACGGGAGGCCGCAAGGAGGTTCGCGGTAGTACGTCCTTGGTTCTTGAGGAACGCTTCGACCTCCAGCTGGTTGAGCTTCGGCACCGTACCAGCCATGATGTCCTTCGTCGTGACCCTTGTACGCTTGGGCGGATCTTTCAGTTGCGGAATAATGTCGGCGGCTGAACGCAGTTTGACTGCGGGTCTCGCCGCGACTTCGG
>CAMCWL010000171.1 GCA_945882655.1 Opitutus sp. GAS368 | reverse complement strand
TCGGTTTCCATGGGACCGGCGGCGAGTGGCTCGACTTCCAAGTCCAGTCTTGGTTCTGGAATGGGAGCGATTGGCTGATTCCGAAGGATGCCGGCTGGTTCCATAGCCTCGCCTATGATGGACCGAAGGTGGGGCTCATTTTATTCGCGGTGGGGCTACTCTGGGCGATCGCCTTTCCCGCGCTCTCGCCGTCTTGGCTGGGACGTCGCCGTGCGGTATTTCTTTTCGTCTCGATGGCGGTAATCGCCCTCACGTGCACGCAGCTGCGCGATGTCACCCAGATGGCCACTCCGCGGGCACTGAAGGTCTATGGTGCCGTCCCGCCGAACGCATGGGAGCACCTCCTTTTATTCGACGCCAAGCCGGTGGGTTATCCCAGCAATGCCTTTCCTGCCGGGCACGCTAGCGGGGGCTTCGCATTGCTGTCTCTGGCTTTCGCCTGGGGGACGGCCTCCGCCCGTCGCAGGGGAGTGCTCATCGGCTGCATCTACGGCGGTGCGATGGGTCTATACCAAGTCGCCCGCGGTGAACATTTCCTTTCTCACACGTTGGCGACCGCGGTGCTCGCCTGGCTGATCGCCGCGTGCCTGGCTCGTTGGCTTAAGCCTAACGAGATTAGTTCGACCAGTTGACGAGGTTGTCCGCGCGGAATGGTCCGGCGTTGCTGCCGCTCTCGTCGAAATAAGTTCCTGGCACGATGCCCGAGCGGAGCATCGTGGTGCCTCCGGAGGCGGCCGAGTCCCAGTATTCTCCGAGGCTAAGGATATCGCCTTCGGTTGGGGCCTCCACGTAATTGGCGGACGCGCAGACAAAGAGAAAATTAGGCGACTTCCATTCGGGATATTTCGCAACGGTCAGGACGCGGTAGCGGTAGTCGTAAGGATTGCCCCAGGCGTCGACGAACTCACGGCAGGCGGCGGTGGAGCCTCCGCGCCAGTCGTTGGGGTCACCGATCTTGGTGTCGTCGTTGGTGCTGATTTCTTGGAAAGTCAGGAAGCTGCGCATCTGGCGCTTAGTCGGATCTCCGGGCAAGGAACTATCGTCGAAATTAAGCAGGGTGGGCGGAGTGCCCGGGGTGCGAAGGCGGAGCACGCGTCGGCCAATCAGCTGGTCGAGCAGGTCGCGGCGGAAACGATCATCGGTGCCGGTAGGGCTGCAAGGGAAGTCGCCGTAGACCTTGCGGAAGCTCTGGCAGGCCATGGCGATGGCTTGGATGTCGCCGCGGGACTTGGACTTATTGCGGCTGCTGTTCGCGGCGCGGAATAGGCCGAAGGTGATGGCCGACAGCAGGCTGATGACGGCGATGACGACTAGTAACTCGATGAGGGTGAAGCCGGAGCGGCGGGCGATGGGGTGACGCATGGGGGTGGGCTCAGATATGGCGGGAGTCGTTCTCGTCCTTCTTGACGTAGCCGGAATCCTGTCGCTGGTGATTCACGGCATTCTTCTTCAAGTAGGCCTGATAGACGTCGTCTGCGGACATGCCGAGGACTTGGGCGATGGAGATGAGAAAGTGGAAGAGGTCGATGACCTCGACGCGGGCGTTCTGCTCGTCGAACTTCTGGTACTTGGCCCACCACTTCCAGGGCACGGAGTCGGTCAGCTCAGCCATCTCCTGCTGCATGGCGCGGAGGTAGTTAAGGACCCATTTGATCTTTTCTTCCTCGGTCATGCCGGCGGTTTCGACGCCGATGCGCTTGTTGAGCGCCTGTTGCATCTGGAAGATTTCTTCGAGCTTGTCGGACATGGGTTCAATTAGGGAGGCCCAGTCGCCCTGGGGCAATCCCGGAAGAGCCGCCGGGGCTAACGGGGGGCTTAATTGCTCTTTGCAGGGAAGGGCGGACTGTGCCTTCCTGTCCTCGTGTCCGCCACCAGCCTCATTGCTCCCCTCCGCAAGCCGGAAGTCCTCGCCCCGGCCGGGGAGTGGGATTGCGTCCGCGCGGCGGTCGAGAACGGCGCCGACGCCGTCTTCTTCGGCGTGGGCCGTTTCAACGCCCGCGTGCGGGCCAAGAATTTCGAGGAAGCCGATTTGCCGGAACTCATGGCTTATCTGCACGGCCGCGGGGTCAAGGGCTACGTGACTTTCAACACGCTCATCTTCCCGGACGAGCTCGCCGAAGCCGCCCGTACGCTGCGCTCGATTATCGCCGCCGGCGTCGACGCCGCCATCGTTCAGGACCCCGGTATCTGCCGCCTCATCCGACGCATCTCGCCGGACTTCCCGATTCACGCCTCGACGCAGATGACGGTGACCAGCGCCGCTGGCGTCGACTTTGCCCGTGACCTGGGCGCCTCGCTCGCCGTCCTCGGCCGCGAAGTATCGATTCCCGAGATGCAGAAAATGCAGGCCGAGCAGGCGACCAAGGGCGCGCCGCTCGACCTCGAGGTCTTTGTCCACGGTGCCCTCTGCGTCGCCTACTCTGGCCAGTGTCTGACCAGTGAATCCCTCGGCGGCCGTTCGGCCAATCGCGGCGAATGCGCCCAAGCCTGCCGCCTGCCCTATGAGCTCGTGGTCGACGGCGTGGTGCGCGACCTCGGTGACAAGGCCTACCTGCTTTCTCCGCAGGACCTCGCGGGTATCGAGGTCGTCCCCGATCTCATCCGTGCCGGTATCCGTTCGCTGAAGATTGAAGGTCGCCTGAAGTCCCCGGAATATGTCGCCGCCATCACGAAGGCCTACCGTCGTGCGGTCGACGCCGCCTGGGACGCCTTTGCGAAGGGTGCCGACGCCGATCGCGCCGCCGTGCAGGTGCGCCAGGAAGAGGACTACGCGATGCAGATGGCTTTCTCGCGTGGACTATATCCGGGCTGGCTTCGCGGCATCGATAACCAGCAACTCGTCCACGCCCGTTTCGGCAAGAAGCGCGGCGCCTATCTCGGCACGGTCGTCGACGTCGGCACCAACGGCGTGACGATGCGACTCGAAGGCCCGCTCAAGCCTGGTGACGGCGTGGTGTTCGACCAAGGTAAGCCGGCCGAACGCGAGCAGGGTGGCTTCGTCCACGGCCTTGAGCCCGCCCGCGGCGGTCTGACGTTCATCCGCTTCGGCCGCGAAGACGTGGATTGGTCGCAGGTGAAGACCGGCGCCATCCTGTGGAAGACCAAGGACCAGGAACTCGACAAGCGACTCCATGATTCCTGGGACCGCGAAAAGGCCAATTACCGCCGTCCGCTGCACGCCAAGGTCATCGGCCGGCTCGGCCAGCCCCTGCGCGTCGAATTCAATGACGGCGAAGGACACGTCGTCGCCGGTGAGACCACGATGCCTTGCGCCGCGGCCGAAAAGCG
>CAMCWL010000170.1 GCA_945882655.1 Opitutus sp. GAS368 | reverse complement strand
ATAAAGACACTATTGATGCCACTAATGACGTAGCAAAAATCCGAGGGTTCGAATCCCTCCCTCTCCGCCAGCTAGGAATTAGCCGATAGACTTGCCTTAACGGTGAGCCTGATAGGCCCGTTTGAGCCCACCGGAGGGATGAGAACCCCAGTTCGGTGAGGCCGCAGGCCGAACAGGCAATCCGCCAGGATTGGGGCGAAGCCCCGCAGCGCAGCCAATCCCTCCCTCTCCGCCAGCTGGATTCGAGCCCGAAAGTCCTGCCTTTCGAGGGTCGGCTGCGTCCACTCTGACAAACACTCTAACAACCCTTATCCAATCCCCTGGCCTCAGAGCGCCACCAGGACGAAGGTCACGATGAGCTTGGTCCGGAGGCTCAGCTTGGAGACGAAGACGGCGCCAATGAGGGCGAAGGAGATAGAGTTAAATGTAGTGCTCGCCAGAAAAGACCCCCAGCCACCGTCGTCTTTAGCAGCCGAATAGATCCAGAAGCGGATCGGCAAGGCGCACAGGACGACGATGAAGTAAGCGGCGATCTCCCGGCGAAGGTTTCGCTTGTAGTCGGATTTAGGAACAGCTGCCACGTCCTTTACTTAGCCTCTTTGACCTTCTTTGTCTTCTTCTTTTTCTCGTCCTTATTGCCGCTGCGGCCGGAGCCGTCACCGACCTCGTCCTTATAGCCGGCCGCTGGATTCAGGCCCGTCAATGCTGCGGAAAGGCGCGCACGGGCGGCCACGGCAGCCTCGTCCTTAGTGTCGGCCGCGACAGCGACTTCCTTGAACGGGGCGTCCTTCATGTCGTAAAGGGTGCCGGACTGATCGAGCTTCCAGCCCGCTTCGCGTACGTAGTAGTTATTGCTGAGCTGGCAGAAAGCCCAGGTGCGCGGAGACTTCGTGTCGCCCTTGAACTGGGACACGAGGCTACGCCCGTCGATGACGCGGCCGGTAGGTAGCGGTGCACCGGCGATTTCAGCGAAGGTCGGGAGGAGATCGCTGGCGTCGGCGACGTTGGCATTCACCTTACCGGATGCCATGACGCCGGGCCAGGTGGCGAAGAACGGCACGAGGCCGCCGCCTTCCTTCATGGAGCCCTTCTCGCCTTCGATTCGGCGGCCACCGATGGTGGCGTCAACCGCGGCCGACTTAGTGCTACCATTGTCGCCCATAAAGACGATCACGGTGTTGTCGCGCAGCTTGAGGCGATCAAGTTCGGCTACGAGCTTGCCCACGAGCTTATCCATGTAGGCGATATTATCCGCAAGCAGACGTTGGGCGCGTTGGTTGTTCGACTCACCCTTCGGAGCCGGAGCGCTGTCCGGGGTAGGCAGGATCTCGCCGTGCACCTGAGAGAGCGAATAATACAGGAAGAACGGACGGCCTTTCTGCGCCTCCATCCAGGCGGTTGCATCCTTGTGCAAGAGGTCCGGGATATACTCGTCGTCCTTCACCGAAACCGTCTTGCCGTCGAGGACGTAGGTATCAGGGTCGCCGCGCACTTCGCCGCCTTCGGACATCGGCTTGGCGACCTTGCTGTTCCAGTACATGCCGCTGCCCTTGTAATAGAGTTCATGGTCGAAACCCCAGTCCGACGGATCGCCGGACGGCGTAAGCTGGCCCCACTTGCCGATCAGCGCGCTGGCGTAGCCAGCCTTCTTCAGGACAGTCGGAATCATGACCTCGGCCTTCTCACCGGTACGGATGATGGTCTTGCAGGCGTCCTGGGTGACCGCACCGGAGCGGAAACCATAGCGTCCGGTCAGGATCATCGCACGCGATGGGCCGCAGAGCGGCACGGTATAGAAACGGGTGAAGCGCACGCCGCTGTTGGCGAGGGCGTCGATGTTCGGGGTCTTGTAACGGTCGGACCCATTGCAGCCCAGTTCGGCGAACCCAAGGTCATCCGCGAGGATGTAGACGATGTTCGGTTTGGCGCTCGCGCCGAAGAGCGACGCGAGGCATGCCGAAAAAACAGCAAAAAGGGCAGCAGCGAGACGCAGGGGCATAGGTGACTAACGACTGAACCCCTAGACTAGCCAGAAGTTGCGACCGACCCTCAGCCAACCGCCTGCTTGACCCGCCCGATCGCCGCGGACTGGCGTTCGTGCAGGATAGCCTGGGCCTTGACGACCTTGGCCTTCGCAGCGGCAGGGTCCTTGGCCATGGCGAGCACGGCCGGGACGATGCCCGCGAGCTGCGGTTCGTCGTCGAGATTGAAGAGCCACTCATTCAGGCCGATGTCCTTCCACATGTTTCCCTTGGAAGTCTGCTCGGACCAGCGGCAGACGATCGCGGGGATGCCGTTACCAATGCACATGATGGGCGAGTGCATCTCATTGCCGAAGAGGCCCGCGCTACGGACGTAGACGCTGAGCGCTTCGTCGGTGAGCCAGTAATCCTGACGCCAGACCACGCGGTCCTTCACGTCATCGGGGAGCTTATCGAAAAGGATCTCCTTGCCCAAGGCCATCTGGGTCTGGTCCTCCGGGCAGATGAGCACCTTGAGGTCGGTCTGCTTGACCACCGCGACAATCGCGGCGCGCAGTTGGGCATGGTCGTGCTCCTTCATCTCGTCGTTACGCTTCTGCTTCACGGGGTCGAAGGCCATGCCGGCCTTGATCAGCCAATAGGGCGTAATGCGGTAACGCGGAATGCAGCAGAGGAACTTACCACGCTCGAGGCCCCAGCCGTGCAGAAAGGCCTCGGCCTTCTCCTCATTGCGCAGGTCGGTCGCAAATGCGCCGTCTGGACCGAACTCCATGACCGGGCACTTCACGCCGCCGGCCTTGGCGGTCTCGAGCGAGACCGAGTCACGGAAATAAACAAACTGCGCACCGCTGAGGATTTTGGCCGTCTCGGACGACGGGCTCCCTTGGGTGATGCCGAGCACGCCGTAAGGCTTCGAGCCCTGCTTGCGCCAGAGCGCCACCTGCTTCTCGCCCACGAGCGAAGGACCAGAGCCATGGAGAAGGAAATCGTTCTCGGCGTAGAGTTTAGCGACGTCGGGCTTAGGGCTGACGAACTGCAACTTCGGGAAGCGGGCCGCTAGCATCTCCTTCACGCCGTTATCGACGTTAGAAGGCCAGAGAGTGATCACGGCCTCGGGGAAATATTTCTCGAGCAGAGCCAGCATGCCCGGAGTGTGGGCGATATCTCCGATATTCACCGTCTGCCAGGACGAGCGCAGGACCACGCGCGGAGCGCGCTTACCTTCGGCGGCGCCGAGCGAAGCGGCGATGGCCGCCACGAAAGCGGATTCTAGGAAACGACGACGGGAGAGCATGGCGGGTAAAGGGCTAGGGCTGGGGCTAGGGCT
>CAMCWL010000169.1 GCA_945882655.1 Opitutus sp. GAS368 | reverse complement strand
GCCTGCTTCGAGATTCGCTCCGAGGGCGAATCACTCGTGCACATCAGCGATGTCGTGCATCACCATATCCTCATGTTCGATAACGTCGGCTGGACTGTCGCCATGGATCATGATCCCGAGACCGCGGTTAAGACGCGTAAGAAGCTCTTTGCGCGCATGGCCAAGGAGAAGAGTCGTGCCTTCGGCTTCCACCTGCCTTGGCCGGGTATCGGCACCGTCGTACCCAAGGGTGACCAGTATGCCTGGGTCCCCGAGCGTTTCAGTTGGGGCTCCTAAGGACTTTACTGAAAGACCACGGGCGCGGCCGGGGCCGGAGCTGGGGCGGCGGAAGGCGCCGACGTCGGGGTAGGCGCTCCGCTTGTCGTGGGCGCGACCGGCTGGCTTTGGAGTCGTTGGATTTCACCCAAGATTAGGGCGAAGCCTTGCTGGCGGAGGCTATTCATCTCGGAGAGCATGCCGTCACGTTCATTGTCTGGTGCGGCGGCCCAAGCGGCTTCGATCTGATGACGGCGGTCGAGTAGGGCTCGGTATTCCGGACGGCGGACGACTTCATTGTAGGCCTGGGCGGCCTTGGGATCACTCGCGAGCAGGGTTTCGCGGACACGTCGGCCTTCTTCCTTCAGGTCAGAGAAGCGCTCTTCCATCTTGGCCCGCTGGGCGGTCATCTGACTGGGGGTCGCGGCGGCGGAGCGGACAACGGGCGCGGGGGCGACGGGCTTGGCCACGCGGACGGTCTCCATTGGGCTGGCGGTCTTCATGCGCTCCATCGGGTTTTTTGAGGCCGCAGGTGGTGCGAAGAAGCGCCAAGCGCCGAAGCCAACGGCGGCGAGCAAGAATAGGCCGAGGAGGGTCCTACGCATGGGGGTCTTTGGGTTTGTCAGGCAGCTGTCGGCGGAGTTCCCTGATTTCCGCATGTAGCTCGCGGAGTTCCTTACGTAGCTCCTCGTGATCCCGGGTCTCCTTAGGGAGGATCAGCTTGGAGGTTACGATGGCGGACATCGAACCGAAGAGGGCGATGCCCACCAGCATGAGCACCGAGGCGATCAGGCGGCCTTCGCCCGTGACCGGGAAGGTGTCGCCGTACCCGACCGTGGTGACGGTCGTGAGGGCCCACCAGAGTGCATCGCCGCCGGTCTTGATGGTCGCCCCCGGGGCGCCGCGCTCGACCTCGACGATCAGCATCGTGCTGAAGAGTACCATGACGAAGGCCACGCCGGGCAGGGCGAGCAGCTTCTCGTTCAGCGAGGTACCGTGCGTGAGGGTGCTGAGTTTCTTCAGGATACGGATGAGCCGGATGAAACGGTAGATGCGGATCGCCTGCAGGGAGCGGAAGGCGGGCTCGAAGGGGATGCTGGCGAGCACGTCTAACCACGCCCAGCGCCAGTAGCTGGCCGCATACTTTTCGCGCCGCCAGCGCACGAAGACGTCGGCGAGGAAGATGACGCAGGACAGGGTGTCGACGGTGCGTAGGACCGACAGTATCGCCGGCGGTACGTGCAGGAAGGTCTCAAGGAGGACAAGCAATAGCGAGACGACCGCGACCACGAGGACGAGCCAATCCCAGGGATTGAGGCGTTGGCGCAGTTCCTCGTCGGTCTTCATAGGTAGGATTAAGCCGAAAGGGCTGGTGCAGGGAAACTTTTTCAGCGAAACGGGGTATCAACAGAACCACATGAGACTCCTGCTGTTTTTCGCCACCTCGATGCTTTTGGCCGCCCCAGTTCCGCCGGCCCACACGGTCAAGCCTTTCGGAGAGGAGTTTCCGAGCCTCGACTCGCTGGCGGTCGGCGCCTGGTGGGAGCCTCGTCCTGCGGCCAAGGGGAAGAAGAAGGGTGCCGCCAGTTCGGCCGCGCCGACGATGCTGGTCGAGCGTGATCAAGTCATCGCGTTCGCTCTTTATACCCAGCAGGCAGGCGTCCTGAAGCTTTCCGCTCAGCTCTATCCTCTCTACCCTGAGGAATCCAAGGTAGCGCGTCTTGAATTCAAGCGTGACGGCCAATGGATCGAGTCGGCCAAGACCGAGGTGGTCTTCCCGGGTTGGAGTGCGCACTTCCGGGTCGAAGGCTGGGATGGTTCCAAGGATGTGGCCTATCGCGTGCGTCACGGGGAGAAGGCGGTCTTCGAAGGGCTCGTACGTCGAGATCCGACGGACAAGGACGCCATCGTCATCGCCAACATGTCGTGCAATTCGAGCCGTACGACGGGCGCCCGCCCGGAGATCCTCGATAACCTGATCCGCCAGAATCCGGACCTCTTATTCTTCGCTGGCGACCAGACCTATCGGCACACCGAGCACACTGCCGGCTGGATCGAATTCGGTCTGCAGTTCCGTGACGTGATGAAGGATCGCCCGACGATTTGTATTCCGGACGACCACGACGTCGGCCACCCCAACCTCTGGGGCGAGGGTGGTAAGCTATCCACGGTCGCCGGCATGGCTGACGGCGGCTACTTCTATCCGGTCACCTATGTGAACATGGTGCAGCGCCAGCAATCGTGGCACCTGCCAGATGCGTTTGACCCGACTCCGGTC
Source organism: Opitutus sp. GAS368 (assembly GCA_945882655.1). Classification (GTDB taxonomy): domain Bacteria; phylum Verrucomicrobiota; class Verrucomicrobiia; order Opitutales; family UBA953; genus UBA953. The sequence continues at coordinate 791 of CAMCWL010000169.1, read as the reverse complement.
CAGCGGGGTATCAGCGTCTTCTACACTCGCCTCAAGGTCGGCGGCATGGATTTTGCCATCCTCGAGGATCGTAAGTTTAAGTCCGCCCCCTTGGGCAAGATTCCTTCGCAAGGCCCGCGCCCAGATCACGTCACCGACGAAAAATATGATCCCAAGAGCATCGATCTGCCCGGCCTGCAGCTTCTCGGCGATCGCCAGCTCAAGTTCCTCGCCGCGTGGTCCGAGGACTGGGTGGGCGTCCGACACAAGGCCGTCCTGTCCGCTTCGGCTTTCTGTGGGGCGGTCCACATGCACGGCGGTAAGGATAGCCGTCTGTTGGCCGACCTCGATTGCAATGGCTGGCCGCAGAAGGGCCGCGACGAAGCCCTGCGCGCCCTGCGTCGCGTGCAGGCCGTTCATCTTTGCGGTGATCAGCATCTCGCCGTCACCGTCAAACATGGCATCGAAGCCTTCGGCGACGGCCCTTACTCGCTGACCAGTCCCGCCCTCGTGAACACCATCTACGGACGCTGGTGGCATCCGAAGGATGAGAAAGCCGGCCCGAACGCCGTGGTTGGCAGTCCCTTGCCCTGGACCGGCGATTTCCTTGATGGATTAGGCAATCGGATGTCGGTCGTCGCCTACGCCAATCCTGGGGACGTCCAGGACGAGCGCCAGCGTGCCGACGGTTACGGCCTGGCCCGTTTTCAAATGGCCAAACAGAGCGTCATCTTCGAGTGCTGGCCGCGCTTCAGCGACTCGCGCAAGGGCGACGGCCAACAGTTCCCCGGTTGGCCGCAGACCTTCGCGCT
>CAMCWL010000168.1 GCA_945882655.1 Opitutus sp. GAS368 | reverse complement strand
CAGGAAGAAGCACAGCTTGAGGAAGAACGTGGCGACGCCGATGAGCGAGCCGATCCAGCCTTCACCGACCGTCGGCATCCACGGCAGCACGTGCCAGCCGCCGAGGAACATCAGGATGAACAACGTCGAGCCGATGATCATGTGGCTGTATTCGGCCACGAAGAAGATGCCGAACTTGAAGGCGCCGTATTCGGTGTGGAAGCCGCCGACGAGGTCGGTCTCGGATTCCGGCATGTCGAACGGATGGCGGTTCGTCTCGGCGAACACGCAGATCAGGAAGACCAGCGCGGCGATGGGTTGGGTGAGGATGTTCCAGGCGCCGCTCTGGGCGTTGACCATCGCGACGAGGCTGAGGCCGTGGTCCTGGCCCGGGGCGGAGGTCGCGAGGAAGACGGTGAGCACCGAGAGACCCATCGCGAGTTCGTACGAGATCAGCTGGGCGGCACCGCGGACCGCGCCGAGGAAGGGGAACTTCGAGTTGGCGGACCAGCCGGCGAGGGCGATGCCGTAGACGCCGAGGGAGCTGATCGCGAACATGAACAGCACGCCGACGTCGGCACCCTGCGTGAGCGAGATGGCGTAGCGTTTGCCTTCGTAGAGGAACTCACCGAACGGCAGCATCACGAGAACTGCGAGCGCGGGCGCGAGGGCGATGATCGGAGCGAGGACGTAGTAGAACTTGCGCACGTGGCCCGGGAGCGCGTCTTCCTTGAAGAGGAACTTGCCGCCGTCGGCGGCGGGCTGGATGAAACCACCCTTCGCCAGGAAGGTCCCGATGAACGGGATCCATCCGATGAGCGGGTGGATGGTGCGGTTCGGACCGATGCGGCCTTGGATCCAAGCGGAAGCCTTACGCTCAAGCAGCACGCTGTAACCGGCGAGCGTCATCACGATCAGGATCAACGTCAGGCCGCGAGCCGCGGTGAAATACCATTCCGGCGAGAGGACGAGATCGTGAAGGAGTTTTTCCATGGTCGTCAGGGCTTAGGCGAGGACGACCGGGGCGAACTTCAGCAGCTTGCCTTCGGGGAATTTATGGGCAGCGAACGCGGAGCCGTCGAGCTGCACGCCGTCGGCGGGGAGCAGGCGGCCGTCGAGTCCGGTGAGCGTCGCGACGTTGGCGGAGAGTTCGGACCAAACCGCGGCGGCGTCGGCACCGGCGAGGCGGGCGAGCACGAGCGCGTCCGGCAGTACGCCGGTCGGTCCGGGGACGGCCTGAGCGAAGGACTGCAGACGGAACTGGCAGTTGATGAACGAGCCACTGCGCTCGAAGACCGTCAGCGCGGGCAGCACGACTTCGGCGGCCGCGGTAGTGACGTTGTGATGCGTGGCGAGGACGACGCTGCGCACCTTGGCGAGCGCCGAGGCGGGCAGGCCGAGCATCGCGGCGTCTTCGCGCACGATGAGGACCGACTTCACCTTGCCGGCGTCGATGTCGGCCGCGAGGGCCTTCAGGTCGGCGACGGGTGCGCGGTCGGTGAGGCCGGTGACGAGGGCGCCGCGGAAATTCGGGGTGCGGTCTTCGGAGACCAGGAGGCCGTCGCCCTTGCCCGCGTGGGCCGGGATGTAGACCGTCGCGTTCTTCGCCTGAGCGAGACGCGCGAGCAGGCGCTGCTCTTCGACGGACATGTGGGACGAGCCTACAATCGCGAGCGGGCCGGCGGACAGTGCGTCGGCAGCGGCGGCGAAGGCCGCTTCGACCGTGGCTTTCTCGTTCTTCACCGTCGCGTTCGTCACGCGGTTAGGGGCGTCGACCGACTTGAAAAGTTCGCGGCCGGAGTCGGCCATCCACGTGTCGTTCACGGCGTCGTTTTGGCGCGGCGTGATGCGGTAGATCTTACCTTCGCGGGACCAGACGGTCGTGTTCGCACCGGCGGAGGATTCGGTATCGATGCTCGGGGTCTGCTTCAGGAACCAGACGCGCATCTTGAAGCGGAAGTCCGTGCTCGTGAGCGCGCCGACGGGGCAGATGTCGACCGTGTTGAGCGAGTAGTTGTTATCCAGTTCGCGACCTGGGAAGCAGGTCAGCGTGTTGTAGGAACCGCGGTTGACGAAGCCCAGGACGGGGTCCTTGGCGATCTCGCTGGAGAAGCGTACGCAGCGCGAGCAGAGGATGCAGCGTTCGTCGTCGAGCGTGACGCGCGGCCCGAGGCGGGTCTTCTTCGGCTTGGCGTTCTTCTCGTCGACGTAGCGCGAATAACCGCGGCCGTATTCGGCGGAGAACTCCTGCAGCTTGCACTCGCCGGCCTGGTCGCAGATCGGGCAGTCGAGCGGGTGGTTGAGCAGGAGCATCTCCGTCACACCTTCGCGGCAGGCTTTGACGCCGGGCGATTCGAGACGGACGTGCAGGCCGGGAGAGACGTTGGTGGCGCAGGCGATGGCCGGCTTAGGCTGCCAACCGATCTTCGGCTGGCCGTTTTCCATCACCAGCTCGTTGGTCGCGCGGTCGCGCATCGGCGAGCCGAGTTCGACCAGGCACATGCGGCAGTTGCCGGCGACCGGGAGCTTCGGGTGGTAGCAATAGTGGGGGACTTCCTTCCCGATCTTGCCCAAGGCATCGACTAGGTTGGCCCCGGCCGGGACTTGATGTTCGACGCCATCGACGTTGATGGTGACCAAAGAAGGTTTGTTGTCCGTGACCATGGGTCTGGAAAGATGACCGCAAGTTAGGTGACCCCCCACCTGCCGCAAGGGGAAAGGCGGGAAAAGGGGCTTCTATCAGGGGTAGGGGGAGGCGAGGATAGGAGGTCTCGAGGGCCTGAGGGCCGGAGGGATGGCTTTTATGGTAGGGACGGCTCTCCGAGCCGTCCGTCCGGAGGCGGGTTCGGAGAACCCGCCCTACCTCTGACTCGGGTAGGGATGCGATGACATCGCATCCGCCTGCATCTAGGTGGGGTTGAGCGGCCCGCTCAACCTCGGCTGACCGGGCCGGTCAGCCCTACCTGCGCGGCGGAGCCGCGAGGGGACACGTGGGCACGGTGACAAGGGGACAAGGGGGGCATCACGAGGTAGGGGCGCGACTGCGTCGCGTCCGTTCGCCGAGATAGCATCGACGAGCCGGGCAAGCTGTCGGACCATAAGACCTCTGTCCGCCCACGGACGCCACGCAGTGGCGCCCCTACCTCGAGACCGACGGATGCGATGTCATCGCATCCCTACCTGGCCGACGCAGGGCGGCCTAGGGTAGGGGCGTGGCTACGCCGCGCCCTCCTGTCTCGGTCTGTTCCCAACCGCCAACCGCTAACCGCTATCACCTGGTGCGATTAGAACCATATCTGACCAATCTGACAGTCCACAAAACCGGTGGCTTTATCAGATTTAATGTGAATAATCCTGCGTATAAATCGACATGCCTGCCGCTAAATTCGAGAAAAAGGCCGT
>CAMCWL010000167.1 GCA_945882655.1 Opitutus sp. GAS368 | reverse complement strand
GATATGTCCAAGGGCAAGTTCGGCCCGTGGGAAAGCCACATGCTCATCGGCGAGCAGACCGCTTCGCAGGTCCAGCGCGCCAATCTCGAGGTCGTCAACGGCCTCTATCAGGGCGCGGTCTTCCACTTCCTCGGCGGTTTCGAAGCCGGCCTGATCCCGGTCCGCATGGACCAAGAAGACGGCACGCTCTTCGTCGGTGGCTCCAATCGTGGTTGGGGTTCGCGCGGCTCGAAGAACTTCACCTTCGAGCGCGTGCGCTTCAAGGGCAAGGTACCGTTCGAGATGCACAACATCTCCGCGCGTAATGACGGTTTTGAAGTGACGTTCACGCACCCCGTGGACGCCGCCGCGGCCGCCGACGTCGCGAACTACACCATGGATACCTTCACCTATATCTATCAGTCGAGCTACGGCAGCCCCGAGGTCGATCAGACCACGCCTACCGTCAAGTCCGCCACCGTCTCCGCCGATGGACTTAAAGTGCGTCTCATCGTCGACGGTCTCGTCCGCGGTAATGTCCACCACCTCGTCCTTGGCGATATCAAGTCCAAGGCCGGCGAGACCCTGTGGCACAGCGAGGGATGGTATACGCTGAATGAGATTCCGGCCGCGAAGTAAAATTCGCGGAGGGCCAGGGACAGGGCTAGGGACAGGAGGGCCTGCCCTAGTGTGCAAAGGTGCAAATCGGCCTGCGGCCTGTGCAAAAGTGCAAAGGTGGATGCAGCCGTTTCGGGTGGCGGGTGGCAGCCCCGGGTGGCAGGTGGCGGGCGGGGTAGGGATGCGATGACATCGCATCCGCTGTCTTGAGGTAGGGCGGTGATTGCCATCACCGCCGTTCGAGACCGCAGGTGAGGAGTCGTCGGGTCTTAGCTAAGCGCAATGAAGTCGTACGTCCGTCCGCGGACGGACGTGATGGCAATCACGTCCCTACCTTTATGCATCGGGTAGGGTTGAGCGCCCTCGCTCAACCGCGGCTGACCAAGGGTGGTCAGCCCTACCTAGGGACCAACTCAAAGGGAGACCGGAAGCCGGAAAGGATGCTGCGGTTATGAAATCATTCTCAGGTCCCAGGTCTCGGCCGTCGGGTATCAGGTTCAGGTCTTCAGGTACGGGTGCAGGTATAGGGCGTGAATCGGGTAGGGCGGTGATTGCCATCACCGCCGTTCGAAACCGCAGGTGGGGAGTCGTCGGGTCTTAGCTAAGCGCAATGAAGTCGTACGTCCGTCCGCGAACGGACGTGATGGCAATCACGTCCCTACCTTTATGCATCGGGTAGGGTTGAGCGCCCTCGCTCAACCGCGGCTGACCAAGGGTGGTCAGCCCTACCTAGGGACCAACTCAAAGGGAGACCGGAAACCGGAAAGGATGCTGCGGGCATATCATTGATTCAGGTGACGGGTGACGGCCACCGGGGCATCGGCCACTCGGGGGTCGGCTTTTCAGCCATCGGCCATCGGCTTCGGGTTCCCGCGGCTGGACGCGACGTCGTCACGTCCCTACCTCAGGATCTCACTCAAAACTAAACTCACCATCCGTGGCTTCGGGGGGCGGAGGATCGCCGGCGAGGATGGTGCGGACGAAGAGATCACGGTGCTCAGCGCACGGACCATGCGTGCGCAGGGCTTCGACGTGCTCGGGTGTGCCGTAACCTTTGTGCGTGGCGAAACCGTATTGGGGATAGCGCGCGTGCATTTCGACGAGCATGCGGTCGCGTTCGACCTTCGCGACGATCGAGGCAAGGGCGATGGCGAGGCTCTTGCCGTCGCCGCCTTTGACGGACTCATGCGCCCAGGCGAACGGCCGCAGGGGGAGCCCGTCGACGAGCACGAGGAACGTGCGCGCATCAGTGCGGCCGAAGAGTTCACCCTCCGTCCCCGCGGCGGCGAAGAGGGGAGCGATGTGCCCGACGGCGAGTTTGGCGATACTGCGGGCCATCGCGAGACGCGTGGCCCCGAGAATATTATGCGCGGAGATCTCCATCACCGAGCCCGCGGCCCAGGCGGTCTTGAGTTTTCCTTCGGCTTCCATCTTGGCAATGACCTCGCGTAATTCCGCGCGCTTCTCGGGGGTTAGCTTTTTGGAATCATTGGCACCGGAGAGTTTCCGCAGCCAGGCGGGCTCACCGTAGAAGCCGGCGTCGAGCAGTACCGCCGCGGCGATCACGGGTCCACAGAGCGAGCCGCGGCCCGCCTCATCCACTCCCGCGATGCCCGGACGATCGGCACCTTTCTTGCGGTCGAATGATGCCAGCGAGGCCACGGCTTATTCCGCCTTCTTGCGGCGGACGAACGGTTTGGTCGCCGGCGGCTCGAGCCCACGGACCTCGTAGGCGGTCTTGAAGTGCAGCTTGGCGAAATTGACGAGGATTGCCGGACCGAGACGGCCGACGAGTTCGATGCCGGCGTTCTTGGCTTCAGAGCCAGAGCCCTTGGGGAGCTGGACGCCACCGTCCTGCGAGAGGCGGTCGATCTCACGGACGAAGGCCGCGCGAGCGACGATCGAAGCTGCGGCGACCACGGGGTCGGATTCGGCCTTGGTACGCATACGGAGGTCGAACTCGACGCCTTTGCGGGCGAGCTCCTTCTGCACAAGGGGTTCTTCGGTGAATTGGTCGAGCAGGCCCCACTTGGGTCGGCGCTGGTGCTGCAGCTCGAAATCCTTGAGGGCTTCTTCGCACGAGGTTGCGTGCATCCAGCCGAGCAGGCGGTTGAGGTTCTTCCCGAAGCGCGAGTGCAGCTCGTTATACTTCGCCATGCGCATGAACGTCGTCTTCACCGCCACGCCGGGGGTGGAGCGGATGATGCGGTCGAGTTCGGCGATCTTGGTGTCGGTGAGTTTCTTCGAGTCCTTGATGCCCAGTTCAATCCATTCCCGGGTCATCTCGCCCGTCGCGATGACGCAGGCCGAGACCACTGGGCCGAAAAGGTCGCCCTTGCCGGACTCGTCGAGGCCGGCGTGTTCTTCGAACCACTCGGGGTTGTTCGCCTCCTCGTAGCCGAGGATCGCCTGGCCGGTGACATCGGGCTCGAGGGTGAATTTTACGAAGTCTTCGGTGCCCTTGCCCGAGATGACGCACTTACCGGACTTGTAGTGGACGATGTTCAGGTTCTCGCCCTTGAAGGCGAAGGCGGCATGGTCGACCGGGAAGGAGACCCAGCCCTTGGCGACGAGGATCGTGCGGAGCTTCGCGGCCTCAGCTACGTCGAGCTTCAGCGTGTGCATCGCCACCTTCTTCGGCTCGTCGTCGGAGTCCTGCTTTGCCTTTCGTGCCATGAGTCCCAAGGTCTACCGTAGTTGGCGTCCAAATCCAGCCCCATCCATGCCCGCCGCGAAACCCGCCCGTAATGCCAGCATCTCCGCGATGCGCCGGGCGCTTTTGGCCTGGTTCGCCCGGAACCG
>CAMCWL010000166.1 GCA_945882655.1 Opitutus sp. GAS368 | reverse complement strand
ATACGCGTCGGCAGGTTGGCCTTGATGAGGCCGGTGATGACATCCGTCGACGGACGCTGCGTGGCGAGGACGAGGTGAATACCGGCGGCGCGGGCCAACTGGGCGATACGAGCGACGGACGTCTCGACGTCCTTTGCCGCGACCATCATGAGGTCCGCCATCTCGTCGATAATACAGACGATGTAAGGCAGCTTCTCATTCTGGACGCGCACGCCGTCATCGATCACTTCTTCCGCTGCGGCGACCGCCGCGGCTAACTCGTCAGGGCTGAGCGCCAACTCCTCCTGCTTAGGGAGGCCCGCCTCCTTGGCGAACTTGGCGTTGAAACCGGTGATGTTCTTTACGCCGCACTTAGCGAAGATTTTGTAACGCTGCGACATCTCGGCGATGATCCACTTAAGCGCCGCCGGCACGCGCTTCGCGTCGGTCTCGACCGGAATCAGCAGGTGCGGCAGGTTGTTGTAAATCTGCAGCTCGACGACCTTGGGATCGACCATGATGAAGCGTAGGTCCTGGGGCGTGCAGCGGTAGAGGAGCGAGACGATGATGGCGTTGATGCAGACGGATTTGCCCTGGCCGGTGGCGCCGGCGATGAGCGCGTGCGGCATCTTGGCCAGATCCTGAATGACGGGCTTGTTGGTGACGCTATCGACGCCGAGCACGACGGGGAGCTCCATGGCGGCCTCCGCCCAGGCTTTGGACTCAATGATCTCGCGCAGGAGCACGTCCTTGCGGTTCTTGTTCGGGATCTCGATGCCGACGGTGCCCTTACCAGGGACGGGTGCGAGGATGCGCACGGCCTCGGCCTCGAGGTTCATCGCGATGTTATTCGAGAGATTGGCAATTTTCTCCACGCGCACGCCCGGTGCGGGCTTGATCTCATAGCGCGTGATCGAAGGGCCTTGCTGGATACCGACGTCGACGCCGTTGACGGGGTCGACCGGCACGCAGTCGACCTTGAATTGCTTGAGGGTCTCGATGAGATCGGCGGCACGCTTCCGGAAATCCTCTGGCTCGGCCCGGGAGTTGGCGGACGGCTCATTGAGCATCTTGATTTCGGGGAAGACGTAGTCGCCGCGCTTCTTCAGGACCTGGCTGGCGCGGGCCTTCTCGATTTTATCGGGCTGGACGACGAGCACCTTGCCAGCGTCGGGGCCGAGCGGTGCGGGCTGCTTCCGAGTGGGCTTAGCTTCGACTTCTTCTTCCTCTTCTTCATCGACGACCACCTTAGGCTTCTCCGACTTCTTGTCCTTATTCGCAGGGTTAGGGGAAATACTGACGTTATCGGGCTCGACGAGGTCAGGGCCGACGTCATCGCCATCCTTCGGGCCTTCATGCGGAATATCGACCGTGACCGGAGCGGCCTTAGTGGCGGCCTTGGCGGTCTCCTTGGGCTGGGGCACGGCGATGGCAGTACCGATGACTTCCTGCTGCTTGCGGCGCAGCTCGGCGGCGATGGCAGCACGACGGCGCTGCTCTTCCGCGACGGTCGCGGCAGCGGCTTTACGTTCGGCGTTCCAGGCACCAAAGCTATCGCGGATCTCGGCGATCCAGGAGGAAAGCGTGGCCTTCGGATCGTCGGCGAGCGCACCGAGGAGACAGAAGCCGTAAGGGAACACGAGGATCCAGGTGCCGTAATCACCGAGCACCGGATGGAAGACCGAAGAGAAGAGCATGCTGCCGAGCACGCCGCCCGGTCCGCGCGGATCGAAGGCGACGGAGACATCCTTGGCGGTACCGAGCCAGAGGGTGAGAATCGGGGCGAAGAGGACGACACAGAGCACCATCAGGGTGACCTTAACCGGCCAGAGCGTGTGGGCGCGCTGATTGAGCGCAAACCAGGCCGCCGCGAAGAGGAAGAACGGCACGAAGAATCCGGCGTAGCCGAAGAGGCTGAACAGGATGACGGCGGTGGTGGCCCCGAAGGCGCCGCAAGGATTATGCTCGGCCGCCGCGTTCGATTCCGCCGGCAGGCTGAACGTCTTCTCCAGCCATTCCGGGATCAGGTTCTGATCCGAGGGGGCATGAAATAACATCGCGACGAGCAGGAACCCGCCGATGAGGGCGAGCACCACGGCGAGGATCGGTTTGCTCTCGCTGGCCGGGCGGGCGAGCGTGGTAGAGCGTTTGCGGGCAGGGGCGGGCATGATTATTCTCCGAAGAGGGTTCCCTGCGAAGCGGCGTCCGCGGCACCGGGGGGCGACGGATCAGCATGCAGATGGCGGGGGGGACGCGTAACGCGGGCCGCGAGGGCGCGCGTGCGTTCTTGCGCGAGGCGTTCAACCATGCCCGCGAGGGCGTGACGAATCCACTTGGGCGTGAAGGAGGCGGCGGAGTAATCGCACGGGCCGTAGCCGTGCACGCGACCCGCTTGGAGCAGCGCGTCATTCTGGGCGAACTCGGCCTCGCTCTCGGGCACGTAGACCGCAAAGGCCTTGCCGCCATTTTTGCGAAGCAACGAAAAGACCGGGACATCACTAGGTCCGTCGGCGACGTAGATCATGTTCTCAAACGGCACGCGGCGATCCTCGGCGCGGACGACAGCGTTGACGTCGATGTCGGCGTTCTTGTTCGAGCCCTTGTTGATCTCGAAGAGGAAGCGGGTCTTGATGGTGTTGTCGACCATCGCGGCGACCTGGGTGATCTCGGTCGGCAGGTCCAGCGAGAGCTCGTCCTGCTTGGTGAAATGCGGCGGGAGCGGGTGCTCGAGGAATTCGCATCCGTAGATGCCGTCGCAGTGCGCGGCGAGTGAGGTGCCGCGAATCATCTCCGCGAGGCCGGTGCTGATGACGTAATGCTCGAGGGTGACTTCGACGTTATGCTTCCGTCCGAGCTCGCGGACATGCTCCTTGAGCGCCGGGAAGAACTGCGGGAGCCCTGGGCAGAGCTCGATGTCGGCCCCAAGTTCCCGGAGACGTGCGTTGGTCAGACCTTTCATAAGGCCGGACTTCACGTAGCTGAGCAGGTGATTGAGGTAGACGGAGTCCTTGGGCGTGCGGATGCCTTTACGGGCATAAAGCGCCGGAAGCTGGTTCGTTTCCTTCCAGAACTGCTCTTCGTCGACCCCGAAAGCCTTGAAGAGCGGGGTCTGCATGTAGCCCGGACAGAGGGTCTTGTCGAAGTCCCACACACAGGTGAGAACGTGGGTGCCGCGGAGCGCGGGTTCCTTGGGCTGCATATCGATCGGAAAAGGGATGAAGGTCGGGCTTGCGGAGGGGAGCCTGCCGCACTCCATTGAATAACGAATGGACGTCTTCTGTCCAAGCCCGATTAACCCCCTTAACGATGTCCGCCAGCCCCCTCCGCCCCGACCTGACCGCCTTCCGCCGTCGCCTGGCCGAGCTCGAAGCCCTGATGGCCGACCCCGCGACCTTCGCCGATAACCGCCGGGCCGCCGCCCTCGGCGCCGAGCTCCGGTT
>CAMCWL010000165.1 GCA_945882655.1 Opitutus sp. GAS368 | reverse complement strand
GCGAGGCGCTCGACGGAGCTGGCGAGGTAGAGGGGGTTATCGGTGATCTCGTTGCGGCCGATATTCCAGACGATCTTGCCGGCTTTGTCGTATTCCACGACACCGTCGCCTTCGCCGAGGGCGACGAGCCAGTTGCCGTTGGCGAGTTCACGGACGTCATGGATATCGCCATTGACGGGCTGGGAGCGGAGAAGTTTGCCGTCGGCGGAAAGTTCGAGGACTGCGCGGTCGCCCTTGGCGCTCACAAGGTAGCGGCCATCGGCCGTCTTGCGACATCCACGCATCTGCTCGTGGGTGCGGATGGTCGGGGTCAGCGGGACTTTGATCTCCTTGGCGATTTTGCCGTCGCGGCTGATCTCAAGAAGGCGGCCCGGGCCGCACTCGACCACGAGCACGCGTCCGTCGGCCAGCGGCTGGCAGCCTTGGATTTCGGTCTTCGGGTCAGCGACATATTCCCAGGCTAGGGACTGGTCGGGCTTCACTTCCTTGGCGCCTTTGACGTGGCTGAAGAGCACGTTGCCGTTGGGCAGCAGCCAGGAGTCCTGCGGCTTCTCAGCGGGCGTGGACCACTCGACGCGTCCGTCGGCGGCGACGATGGCGACCTTGTTGCCGACGTAATCGCTGACGAGCAGACGGCGGCCGAAGGGCTTCGGATCGAGGCTCGACTGCGGACCTTGGGCGCGGTCACCCAAGGCGTTACGGTTATTCTTCATCACCGGCGGCATCGGGGCTTCCCAGCCTGCGGGGGCGTTGACGCTGATCACCTTGCGGAAGGTGACGTCGCCGAGGCGGAGATTGTCGGCGATGAGCCCATTCTTCGAATGGCGCCAGCAGTGGATGGCTTCACCGTCACTCTTGATGTGGTTGCCGATGACTTCGTACCCATCCAGATTGAAGTTCGGCTCGATGGCGGTGAGCTTAGTCTCGAAGGTGTTATAATTGCAGCGGACATTGCGGAGCTGGCCGCGGAAGGAGGGGTGGCCGAGGAGGGTCCCGCTGCCGTTCGGATTGAGCGTCCGCGTGAACTGCACCGTGATGTTCTCGGCATCGAATGATTCACCTGGGCCGACCTTGCCACCCGGGAGGAACTTACCCGTGTGTTCGCCATACATCATCACCGCGCGCATGGTGTCGGTCATCGTGATGCCCTCGACGAGCACATTGCGGACGCGGCCATGGATGAGCACGCACGCGTTGATGTTCTTCACCAGGCCGCTGGGCTGGTCGTTGTGGGTGGCGTTGAGGTCGATGGTACCCTTGCCCGTGATACGGACGCCGGAGATGGTATCCTTCTGCAGTCCGTGGCCGATGCGGATGCCGTAGGCTTCCGGGGCGTCGTAGGACACGAACCATACGCTACGGGCGCCGTGGCCGGTCTTGTTGGCAAAGCGGATCTTCACGCCATGGCTGAGTTCCTGCCAGTCGCCCGTGATCGGGATGCCCTTGTGGGGCGTCTCGAAGAGCTTGCCGTCGCCCCACGCTATGGTGTCAGGGCCGCCGTTCTTACCGCCGGTGACGATGATCGTGTAGACCGTGCTGCCGAAGAGTTCTGAGCCCTCGACCTTATTCTTTTTCATGTCGTAGGCACCGCCGATCTCGAGGTCATCAATCTTCTTGCCCGAATCCTGGTCGGTCGTGATCTCGCCGACGCTTTCCTTGTGGCAGACATTGTCGGCTAGCTTGAGCGTCGCGCCGGCCATCAGTTCGATCTCGACGGACTTGTCGACGTAGAGAATCGCGCGGTGCTTCTTGAGGCCGTGCTGATGGAGACCGGGCAGGAAGGTGAGCTTGTCGCCTGGAGCGGCGGCATCCATCATGGCCTGCGGGTCGTCGCCCGGCTTGATCTTATGTTCGGCCGCGAACAAGGAGGTCGCAAGGAGGAGAGCGAAGAGGCGCATGGGGAAGTGGGATAGGGGTAGGGGTGGGGATAGGGGTAGGCAAGTCGCTTGGGATACTGTGCGGTATCAGATAATGTTTGAGCGGAAAAAGGAATAGCCAGCAGTTGGCTGCCAGCTGAATTTACCTACCCCAACCCCTACCCCGACCCCTAAGGGATTACTTCGCCACCACCCAGACGTTGCGATAGACGACGGGGTTGCCGTGGCCTTGCAGGTAGAAGGGGCCGGGAGCGGGGACTTCGGTCTTGAAGCCGCCACCGGGGGTCGCGCCCTTGAGTTCGAGGCCGTCATGGACGGTGACGCCGTTGTGGCGGACCGTGACGACGGCGTTGGCGGTCTTCTTGCCGTCCTGGTCGAACTTGGCGGCGGTGAAGTCGACGTCGTAAGTCTGCCACTGCAGGGGCGGGAAGCACATGTTCACCTTGGGCGCGGCGTTCTTATAGATGCCGCCGCACTCGTTATCGAGGCCCTTAAGACCGAAGCTGTCGAGGACCTGGACTTCGTAGCGGTGCTGGAGGTACAGGCCGCTGTTGGCGCGACCCTGGCCGCGGCCGAGCGGCTTGAAGGGCAGGAAGAATTCAAGGTGTAGCTTGAAGTCGGTGAAGGCCTGCTTGGTCTTCGTGTTGGCTTCGAGGAAACCGCGGGCGTCGATCTTGCCGTCGACGAAGGCGTCGGCGTTTTGTCCATCGAAGAGAATGGTCGCACCCTTGGGCGCGGCGAGGCCTTCGGTCGGGCTGTGGCGGATGGTGCGCTTGAGCGTGATGCCCATACTCTTGATCGTCAGCCCGCCGTCGGCGAGGGTGGCGGAATCGATGTTGTCCTTGAAGAGGGCGCCTTCGCCGTCGCGCTTGCCTTCGACTTCGATCTTCGGGGTGCCGTCCCAACCTGCGCCCGGCAGGCCGCCCTTGAAGAGCACGAGGCGGAACTCGTCCTTGCCGAGGGCGATGACGTTCGCGCCCATCTTGGCGTTGGCGTATTCACCCTGCAGCTTGTAGTCCGTGTTGACGGCGGCGGCTTCGGTTTCCGTCAGGTAGACGGGCGGTTCCGGCGGCTTCGGGGCGGCGGGGGCTTTGGCCTTCGGCGCGTCGGCGGCGAAAAGAGTGGTCGCTAGCAGGAGGGCGATGAGACGCATGGGGATGCGTTCATTTCTTACCCTTGGGGTCAAGGTTGGCGAGCAGTTCTTCGGGGGTGACTTTAGATTGGACGCCGGTGGCGGGGACAGCGGCCTTAGCGGTCCAGAGAATGGCGTTTAAGACCACTTTACGCTGGTCGTCATTACCCCAGTTCTTGTGGTTGTGTCCGCCGGTGAAGCCGAAGCCGCGGCCACCGTCGGCCCGTTCGGTCGCCCAGGAAACGTGCTGGGGAACGCGGTCCGCCACTTCTTTGCGCACGTGGGCATTGCCGGAGCGCATGCCATCAGGAAGCTTCAGGCTGACCGGAGGAATCGCGCTCAGAATCGGGGCGACGGATTTCATGCCTTCTTTAAAGCGCATGTGGAAATACCATTCGTCGTGCGTGGTGAA
>CAMCWL010000164.1 GCA_945882655.1 Opitutus sp. GAS368 | reverse complement strand
TTCGAGAAAGGGGAGACGTAGAAGCGCTTGGGGGTGCGCAGTTGCAGATACGCGTCGCCGTCGTGGTCTCGCTTCAGGCAAGCCTTGCCGAGGAACCAGGCCTTGCGTTCGCCGAAGGTGTTATGGACCTCGGCGATGCCACACGCGAGTGCGCCGTCCACGGTCGCCATCATGAAGACGGCGGGGTTGTAGGATTTGCCGAACGCTCGGGGCATCGCAACGAGCGTGATTTCGGCATGGGCTGGAAGCGGTTCACCTTGGGCTGCGACGAAGGCCCGAAAGCGCCCGTCGAGCGTATCGCCCGCCTGACCGAAATCCTGCGGTACGCCTTCGGGTTGGAAGATTTCGGCGGCCGGCAGGAAATCCCCGTCGCGGAAACAGTAAGGGGAGAATCTCCGCCCTAGCATGAAGCCTCCGCCCCTCACCGCATCCAAGGTCGCGGCGTCGACGGCTAGGGCAAAGGCTGCATGCGTGAAGTCATGACGCTTCGGCCGGAGCCGGGCGTGCATCACTTCCGCATCGTACAGTCGGGGCATCTGTCCGCAGGGTGAAAGGTTCGGGGTCAGGCGCAAGCGTCCCCTCGCCGAAACCTTGCTAAACCGCCCGCCCCGGGCATAACGGTGTCCGTGTCCCAAGATGCCTCTGGAGCTGGTCTAGTCGCCCTCCTCGTCTCAGGCGGGAGCTTGCTCCTTGCCTTAAACGCCGGCCGCAAGCGTCGCCTCCTCGACGATACTCCCGTCTCAAAAGCTCTGGGGGTGTTCGTCGGCGAGGTCGAGGTGGAGGGTGTCTGCGTCCGCCGTGATCCGTTCATTAGCTACCTAGCCGAGAAGCCCTGCGTGCTCTACAGTTGGTCCGTGGACGAACATTGGCGTCGCGCCCGGCAGGAAACCTATACCGACGACAAGGGACGCACCCGTACGCGGACGGTAATCGACACGGGAAGTGACACGGTCGCCTCTGGAGGCGAGACGGGCGGCTTCTACATCCAAGACGATACCGGTTACGTCTGGGTCAACCCCGAGGGTGCCGATCTGGATACGCTGACGATGTTTGACCGCGACGTCGATCGGGACGATCCGCTTTACTACGAGAAGGGACCCGACGATGCGGTCGAAGGCTCGACGGGCGAACGCAGCTTCACTGAGCACGGCCTGGTCATCGGCACACCCCTGTTTGTCCGCGGCCGCGCCAGCGAGCGCCCTGATATCGTCGCCGCTCAAATCAAGCACGAGGATAAGGCGGACATGTTCATCATCACGCCGCGTAAGGCGGAGGATATCAGTGAAGGGAAAGCCACCGCCTTCATTCTGTGGCATATCGTCGGGGCCGCCGGTGCCGCTGGCTTCGGCGCTGCCCTTATGGCCGGGGCCCGTCCCGAAATCGCGCCGATCGG
Source organism: Opitutus sp. GAS368 (assembly GCA_945882655.1). GTDB lineage: Bacteria > Verrucomicrobiota > Verrucomicrobiia > Opitutales > UBA953 > UBA953. The sequence continues at coordinate 2,063 of CAMCWL010000164.1, read as the reverse complement.
ACTACTTATCGGCCTCGGTCTCTACCTGATTGCGGCCAGCGCTGGCTGGGTCTGGATGGTCTTCAACAGTATCACCGGCCTGCGCAATCGCGTCCGGCAAGCGTCTTCATTGATCGATATCCAGCTGAAGCGTCGGGCTGACCTGATTCCTCCGCTGGTCGCCTGCGTGCAAGGCTTCCGCGTCCATGAGGCATCGGTGCAGACGCTGGTCGCTGCGCTCCGTACGCAGGCGGCCGGCGCTAGGCCTTTCGCAGTAGCGCCGATGCTGGTCGCGGTGGCCGAACAGTATCCGGAGCTCAAGGGACAGCAGGTCTTCGCCGAACTCAGCAAGAACCTTGTCGAGACCGAGGATCGCATCGCGCTGGCCCGGGCTTATCACAATAATATCGCGACGTTCTATAACACCCGACTTGAGCGCGTGCCGGACCGTTATGTGGCTGATATCGTGAAGATGACCCCGGAGCCTCTCTTCCAGGCGGAAGGGTTCGAGCGTCAGGCCCAGAAGATCGCCTTCTGATCAGGCCGCCCAGGCGTCGCGACCGAGGAGCTGCGAGCAGAGACGATGGGCCGACCAGAAGCCGTCTTCATGGAAGCCGTAGCGTTGCCAAGCGCCAGCGAAGTGCGTGCGGGCCCCACTGCGTGCGTTGAGTGCAGGAATCTCTCCCTGCGCCGCCACGGCCTCGAGCGAGAAGAGCGGGTGCTCGGTCGGGATGGTGCGGATGACTTTCGCGGGGTCGACCTGTTCGGGGTGATTGATGGTCACCACGAAGTCGCCTTTGTCCGTGAGCCCTTGCAGTGAATTCATCCAGTAGTGCGTCGACGTCGCCAGGCCGCCGTCCTTGGCCCAGGTGCGGTAGTTCCAGGAGGAGCGAGCCTTCGCGGACCGCGGTAGCGGCGCCATGTCGGTGTGCACGATGGCGACATTCTGGTTATAGGTGAAGGCACCGAGCAGGCGACGCTCCTCGGCGTCGGCGTCGACCAGTAGCTTCAACGTGGTATCCGCATGTGAGGCCATGATCACGCGGTCAAAGCGTTCTTCGCCTTGGGCGGTCGCGATCACGACCTGGTTGCCGTCGCGGCGGACGGAGGTGACGCCTTGGCCGAAGCGGAAATCGGCCGGGTAAGCCTTGAGCACCGCCTCGACGTAAGTCCGTGAGCCGCCCTCGAGCGTCAGCCACTGGTGCTGGGTGTCGAGCCCGAGGAAGCCATGGTTATGGAAGAATCGCATCAGCGCTGCGGCGGGGAACCCCAGCATCTTATCTGCAGGCGTCGACCAGACCGCCGCCGACATGGGGATCAGATAGAGATTGAGGAAGTCCTGGCCGAAGCCCTTGCGGGCGCACCAGTCGCGGAGCGAGGTCGTCTCGGCCTCGGCGGATTGCCACTCGATCTTGGCGAGCTTGTTGAACTTATTAATCTGCAACAGTAGCTTCCAGAAGCGTAGGCTGAAGAGGTTACGCCGTTGGGCGAAGAGGTGGTTCAGCGAGCTGCCGCACCACTCGAGCCCGGTCGGATCATGGCGGACCGCGAACGACATCGAGGTCTGCTTGGGCTTCACGCCAAGTTCCTTGAACAGTCGGCAGAGGTGCGGGTACGTCACCTCGTTGAACACCATGAAGCCCGTGTCCATCGGCAGGGCCCGTCCAGTCCCCGGTTCGGTGACGTCGATGGTGTGGGCGTGGCCGCCGGGCCGGGTGTCGTGGTCGAAGACGGTGACGTCGTGATGGGCGTGCAGGAAACGGAGGCAGCCGAGGCCGCTCACGCCGGAGCCAACGATGGCGATCCGTTCACGCACGCGAAGAGGAGGCCTCCGCCTTCGTGCGTTCTGCCTCCTCGTAGATCGAAGCCGGTACGCCCTTGAGGCCCCAGATTAATCCCATCCATGACATCACCTTGAGGCCGTAATACGTCGGATCAAACTCCCACCAGTAGAAGCCCTGCTTCGTCGTGGCTTGGTAGCGGTGGTGGTTGTTATGCCAGCCTTCACCGAGGGTGATGAGCGTAAGGATGAGGGAATTGCGGGATTCGTCGCCCGTGGTCTTGAAGCGCTTGGTGCCGAAGAC
>CAMCWL010000163.1 GCA_945882655.1 Opitutus sp. GAS368 | reverse complement strand
TTCGGCCCGCGTACTTTGGTGACTTCCTCCTTCCTTCCCGCCGATGGTAAGGCCGTCGCGGTCGATCCAGGTCTCTCGCTTATGCGCCAGAGCGATTGCTTCAATTGCCACGCCATGGAAACCCCGCTGGTCGGTCCGGCCTTCGTGGCCATCGCCGACAAATACCGCAAGCAGGCCGGGGCCGACGACCTCCTCAACAAGAAGATCCGCCTCGGCGGCAGCGGCGTATGGGGCCTAGTCCCGATGCTTGCCCACCCGCAGCACACTGAAGATGAAGTCGCCATCATGGTTCGCTGGATGCTCGCGCTCGAGAAGGGCAAGGGCGGTCCGATCATCACCCGTGGACTTGAAGGTCAGCTGACCGCCGCAAAGGATAACAAGCCCGGCAAGTTGCTCCTCGAAGCCATCTACACCGACGTCGGAGCGGGTGTCGCCGGCCCGCTCTCAGGCAAGGCTTCCGTCGCCCTGCGCCACCGACGCATCGAGGCGGAGTCCGCTGAAATCACCGGAGGCAAGAATACCGGCAAGGCTGTCGGTTCCACGCAACACGGCGCCACGCTCAAGTTCGCCAACCTGAACCTCGCCGACACCAAGAACGTCAAGATCAACGCCTCCGCGGGCGGTGGCGCCAAGGGCAGCCAGATCGAGGTCCGCCTCGATTCGCCGACTGGACCGGTCGTCGCGACGGTCGACATCGCCCACACGGGCGACTGGGGCAAGTTCATGCAGAACAAGGCCAAGCTCACGCCCACGCCCGGCCGCCATGACGTCTACCTCGTCCTGACCCATCCCAAGAAGAGCGGCGGGCTCATGAACGTCGACTGGGTGGAGTTCAGCCAGTAAGCCACCCGACAAGAGGATAAGTTGACCCGTTGACCGGAGGGCCGGAGGGGAGACCAAGCGGCGGGGCAACCCGCCGCTTTCTTTTGGCTTTCTGCCTGAGGTAGGGATGCGATTGCCATCGCATCCGTTCGAAGCCGAAGTCGCCACGACAGCGGTGCTTAGCGATAACCCTCTGACATCTAAGCTGCTAAGCGAACGGACGTGATGGCAATCACGTCCCTACCCTAGACCGCACTCTGCTCTCGCCTGCCGCGAACCCGTCGCCAAAATCCGATTTCCCCTTTTTATTTCCGCCACGTGTCCGAATCCGAAGACCAACTAGATAAGCCGCTCGACCCTTTCGACCCTGAGGTCATCGCCCGCTCAAATCGCGCGATCCTGGTCGGCCTGCAACGTCCGGACGATACGCCTGCGGAAGCCCAGGCGCTGCTCGATGAACTCCACGAGCTCGTCAGCAACGTCGGCGTCGAGATCCGCGGAGAAATCATCGCCAAGCTCCGCGAGGAGAACCCGCGCACGCTCGTCGGCTCCGGCAAGCTCGAGGAGATCGCCCAGCTGGCCCGCGACAAGGAATGCGGCCTGATCATCTTCGACGACGAGCTCACGCCCGCGCAGCAGCGCAATTGGGAGAAAGATGCCAAGCTCCGCGCCATCGACCGCCAGGAGATCATCCTCGATATCTTCATCACCCGCGCGAAGACCCGCGAAGCCGTGCTCCAGGTCGAGCTCGCCGCGCTGCAGCAGATGCTGCCGCGCCTGAAGCGCCTCTGGTCCCACCTCGACCGCCAGCGTGGCGGCGGCACGATGCAGCGCGACGCCGGCGAGACGCAGCTGGAGATGGACCAGCGCAAGATCCGCGACAAGATCGCGAAGGTCCGCCGCGACCTCGCGGAAGTCGTCGCCCAGCGCGCCACCCAGCGCAAACAGCGCAAGCGTGTCCCGCTCCCGACCTTCTCGATCGTCGGCTACACGAACGCCGGCAAGTCCTCGCTGCTCAACAAGCTCACCGGCTCCGAGGTGCTCGCGGCCAACAAGCTCTTCGCCACGCTCGACCCGACCACGCGTCGCCTCGCCCTGCCCTCCGGTCGCGCGCTGCTCCTGACCGACACGGTCGGCTTCGTGCGCCGCCTCCCGCACCGTCTCGTCGAAGCCTTCAAGGCCACCCTCGAGGAAGCCGTACAGGCCGACTTCCTCGTCCACGTCATCGACCTCGGCTCGCCCGAGCGCGACAAGCACGCCGAGACCACCTTGCAGGTCCTCACCGAAATCGGTGCCGGCGACCGCCCGGTGATTACCGTACTCAATAAGGCCGACTTGTGCGACGAGGTCGAACGCGCCCAAGCCCTCGCGGCCTACCCCGACGCCAAGCTGGTCAGCACCAAGACCGGGGAAGGCCTCCCCGCCCTGCTCCAGCGCCTCGAGGAATGCGCTGCCAGCCGTGATGAGCACATGACCCTACTCATCCCCCACGATCAATACGCCATGCTCTCCAAGCTGCATGCAGGGGCCACTATCCTCAATTCTAAGGCCCTTCCCGAGGGAACCCGGGTGGAAGTCTACGTCCCCACCCGCCTACAGGAGACCTGCCGGGCCTGGGCAATCAAGGAGTAGGTCATTTTTTGCTCCCAAGTGGGAAACTTTTCGCTTTGCTTAGTGTTACCTAAGAACACCCATGCGCACCCTCGCCCTCCTCGCCCTCATCGCCGCCTCCTCGGCCTTCGCCGTCTCCGAAGCCGACCGTGAAAAGGCCTTCAAGGCCGACATCGCTCCGCTCCTCGAAAAGAGCTGCGCCAACTGCCATGACCCGAAGAAGGCCAAGAACGGCAAGGTCAAGGCGGGCTTCGACTCTTCGAGCCTCAAGTCCATCGTCAAGGGCGGCAAGGAAGCCGGCGAAGGCATCACGTGGGGCGACGCCTCCAAGAGCTCCCTCTTCAAGACCGTCAATCTCTCGCTGACCAGCCCCGAGGACGAGCTCGCGATGCCCCCGAAGAAGTCCCACGAAAAGAACCCGCCCCTCTCGAAGGAGCAGGTTGCCAAGATCAAGGCCTTCATCGAAGCCAAGTAAGCCTTCCGGCTTACCTATAAAAAGCCCGCGGCAACCCGCGGGCTTTTTTTGTGTCTAATAAGCAGGGCCTCGTGCGGCCGCTTGCGTTTGACCCCAAGGCAGCCCGACCCCATAAACATAGAACCCCCTTTCGCTCCATGACCCCTCTCCACCGTATCGAAGAACGCCTCCACGCTCTGACCGTCCGCCAAGCCATCGGATGGGTCATCGGTACTAACCTCTTCTTGGTCGCACTGGCGTTCGTCCTTCCGGCCGATGGAGACACGCGCGGCCCGGCCGTCCTCTCGATCCTCGGCAACTTCCACATCCTCGCCCTGCACATCCCGGCCGCAGTTTTGCTCGTCGTACCGCTCTTTGAATTCTTCGAACGCCACGAGCAGGCCACCGCGACCGTTCGCCGCCTTTCCGTCTTCTCGGCCGCCGGCACCTGGGCCGCGGTCTTGTGCGGTATCGTGCACGCCCACTACAACGGCTTCAGCGGCGAAGGCATCCAGCTGCACCTCTGGGGCGGCATCGCAGCTTCGATCTTTGCCGGCATCACCAGCCTGCTC
>CAMCWL010000162.1 GCA_945882655.1 Opitutus sp. GAS368 | reverse complement strand
ACGACGACCATGTTGACGAGGTTGGCCACCATCGAGATGTCCACGAGCGAGAGGATGCCGAGCATGATGGTGCTCTCGGTCGCCGTGGAGAACCCGCTGAGTATGTGAAAGAGCTCCTGGACGCTCTTCCAGGCGTAAGCGATGGCCGCGAAGATCAGCGCGACGTAAATCGGCGCCTGCACCCAGCGGCTGGCGAAGATGAAATATTCCAGCCCGTGCTCGAGCTTCTGGGCAATACCTTCGTCCTTGGAGTCTTTGGCCATGTCGGGAGATTTACGATTTCGGGTCTACCGTCAAGCCGTCGGAACGCATGGGCTGTTACAGAATAAAGCCAGATGAAGGATGGACTGGCACTGCGCCTGCCCCTTCTGGCCAACTGATCAACCAATCAACGGGTCAACTTCCGATCAGACCCCCGCACTCGCCGCGGCCTCGCCGAGCGGGTCGGCGTTCGGCTCGCGCAGGTAGGCGTCGGCCTTGGCCGAGACGATCACGCCATAGTTAATGGTGCCCAGCCAGCCCGACATGATGATACCGACGCTGCCGGCGTGATAGAAACCGCCGACCTGCTCAGGCAGGGCCATCGAGACCTTAAGGCCTTCGAACTTGGTGCCGAACGACGTACCGGCCACGTGGCGCACGTAGCGGTTCACCGTACGCGGCGTGGCGGCTTCGGCGTGGTCGACCTTGGAACGGATATCGGGGATAAACTTTTCGAGGCCCTTAAAGGATTCCTCGATGACGCGCGCCTTGTTCGCGGCGTAGTCGGCTTCGGAGAGATGCGCCCAGTCGTCCCACTTCTGGTTGACCGACGTCACAATCGCGTAACGAGGCTTCTTGGTATGCGGACGAGTGTCCGGATAATAAACCGAGTAGGTGCGTGACGTGGTGTGGAAGTCGACGAGCTCGTGGCTGGAGAATGGCTTGGCTTCGGAGGTGAACACGAGGTCGCCGATATGCGGGATGGTCTCGCCTTCGCGCACGCCCATGTAGACCTGGCAGGAGGAGGTGTTCACGCGGACCTTGCGGGCTTCTTCGAGGAACGGCGCCTCGAAGGCGTCTTCGCCACCCATCTTCAGGACGGTGTCCTTGATGTTGGCGTTGGAAACCACGGTGGCGCAGGCGACCTCGGCTTCTTCGCCGAGACGCGTGCCACGGAGCTTCACGCCCACGACGCGACGGCGGCCAGAAGCATCCTTCTCGACGAGGACCTTCTCGACGAGCACGTTGCGACGGATGTCGACCCCGTTGGCCTTCATCTCGGCGGTCATGAGGTTGATCATGGTGTCGGTGCCGCCCTGGAAGATGAATACGCCCTTCGACATGAAGTTCGAGAAGACGATGCCGAAAGTGATCGCGGGGTCGTCGAGGGTGGAGCCGTTGGCGTAGGCGATGGGCTCGAGGAGGAGGCGCTGGACGTCGGGACGGCCGGGGAAGAACTGCTCGAACAGCTGGCGCGTGGTGCGCGGGTCGTTGTCGTAGTAGTTCATCTCGCGGAGGTGCGCGAAGAAGGCCTCGACGGTCTCGGCGGAGAGCTTGAACTGCTCGATCAGGATGCGCGTGAAGTCAGCACGGTCGAAGGTCGTGCGGACGTCGAAGTCGGGATTGATGAAGCGGACGTCGCTCAGCTGATGGATGCGGTCCGAGATCTCCTTGGTCCAGTAACGGCGCGTGGACTTGATCATCCCGTGCGGGAAGCCGTGCAGGGAGATATCGAAGACGTGGCCGCCGGCGCGCTTAAAGAAGGTGGCGAGGCCACCGAGCTGGTAATGGTGCTCGAGGAGGAGCACCTTACGCCCGAATTTCGCCAAGTTGTTCGCCGCGGTCATCCCGCCGAGGCCGGCGCCGATGACGACGGCGTCATAGCGAGGGAGGAGGTTGTCGAACGGCGAGGGCATTGCGAAGGAAGATGAAGTAGGACGAAGCAAGGGTTAAGGGGAAGTCGAAAGCGGTCAAACCGCCCTGTCACCTACTTCCCAGCGACATCCAGCGACCATCCGGCCCGCCCCTTGGTCAGGCGTACCTTACGGCCGAAGAGCTTCGACAGCGCAGAGGGCTTCAGGACGTCGGCCATCCGGCCGGCGGCGAGCGCGGCCCCGTTTCGCAGCAGCAAGGCATGCGTGAAGGTCGGCAGAATCTCCTCGACGTGGTGCGTGACGAACACGATGGCCAGGCCGGGCTTGAGCTTCGGCAGGCGTTTCACCAGCGCGAGAAATTCGGCGCGTGCGATGGGGTCGAGGCCCGCGCACGACTCGTCGAGGATCAGCAGCGCGGGGTCGGAAGCCAGAGCACGCGCGATGAGCACGCGCTGGCGTTCGCCCTGCGAGAGATGACCCCACGGGCGAGCCGCGAGTCCGCCGACCTTGAGCAGACGCAGCAGACGACGCGCGAGCACGCGCGTCGCGGGCTTCGGACGGCGCCAGAGATTGATGAGTCCGTCGACACCGCCGGCCACGACGGACAACGCGGGCTCGGAAGGCTGGATCATCGCCGCGACGGAAGGGCCGACGAGTCCGATGCGACGACGCAGTTCGCGCCAATCGCTACGACCGAACGTTTCGCCAAGGACCGAAAGCGAACCGGAAGTCGGCGCGAAATATCCCGTGAGCGCGGCGAGGAGCGAAGACTTACCTGAGCCGTTCGGCCCGAGGATCACCCAATGCTGGCCCGGCTCCACGCGCCAATCTAAACCACGGAGGATGACCTTGTCCTCGCGCGCGATCCGCAAGCGGGAGACTTCGAGTACGGGGACTTGGGCGACGGAACGAGGCACGGCGTAAGGCTATGAAGCAAGCGGAGGCCGCTTCCAAGCCGCAACCACGCTTGCCCTCGGAGCGGTTCGTGGCTACCCCTTCGTCATGCGACGGTACCCCGCCCTGCTCCTTGTCCTGCTCTCCGCTGTCGTCGGCGCCGCCGAACCGGCGACCCCTGCGTCGCGGACGACCCCCGAGGGCCTCGTCGTCAAGGAAGGCGTCGAGACGCGCATCGCCTGCGACCACAATGGCGGCTACTCAAAATATTCCGGCGTCTATCACTACCGCGTCGTGCTGCCGAAGGGCTATCACGGTGACGCGAGTAAGAGCTGGCCCGCGATCTTCGTCGCCTCGCCCGGCGGCAACGCCTCGATGGGCAACATGGCCGACTGGATCAAGAAGCACGGCTACATCGCCATCCTCCTCGACGAATCCAAGAACGGCCCGTGGGACCCGAGCGTCGGCAACTTCCTCGCCGCCAACCAGGACGCCGAGAAACGCTTCCGCATCGCCGCTGGCCGCAAGGTCTGCACTGGCTTTTCCGGAGGCGCGCGCGCCAGCTCGGTCTTCGCCAGCATCGGTGATGGGTTCGGTGGCGTGGTCTTGCAAGGCGCCGGCGCCGGCCAACTCGACAACGGCATCCAAGGCCTGCGCGGCGTGCAGATTTCCGCGGTCGCCCTGACCATGGGCACTAAGGACGGCAACCGCGGCGA
>CAMCWL010000161.1 GCA_945882655.1 Opitutus sp. GAS368 | reverse complement strand
GTGAAGGCTTCTGACGACCAGATGAAGCGTGGCGCCGCGGTCTACGCGCGCACCTGCATTGCCTGCCACCAGCCGACGGGCATGGGCCTGCCCCCTGTATTCCCTCCGATCGCCAACGCACCCATCGTCGTCGGCAACCCCGAGCTCCCACTCAAGTTCATCCTCCAAGGCCTGATGGGGCCGATCACCGTCAACGGAACCACCTACAATAGCATGATGCCTCCCGTGGCCGGCGTTACTGACGCCGATGTTGCCGACGTCCTGACCTACGTCCGCCAGAGCTTCGGCAACAAGGGCAACCCAGTCTCCGCTGATCAGGTGAAGGCTGTTCGCGCCGCCACCGCCGGTCGCACGGCGATGTGGACCACTGCCGAGCTCGGCCTCAAATAATCTCCCACTCCCTTTACCGATGACTCAGGAAAATCGTTCCGGCCGCCCGCAGGGCCGTCCCCCCGAAGGCGACTCGCGTGTCACGCGGACCGAGGTCCAGCTCCGTGGTCCGTTCCTTCTCTTCTTCATCTCCTCGGTGATCTGGCTGCTGGCCGCTTCGGTCCTCGGCGTGATCGCCGCCTTGCAGCAGGGCTCGCTCGCGGGCGCGGCTTTTCGCGACTGTGAAATCCTCACCTACGGGCACGTCGCCGCCGCTCAGCACAACCTGTTCGTCTATGGCTGGGGCTTTAACGCCTTCTTTGCTCTTAATCTCTGGCTGCTTTCGCAGCTCGGTCGCTTCGAGCTCCGTAACGGCTGGCTCGCTACTCTCGGTGGCGTGTTTTGGAATCTCGCTCTCACTTACGGCGTAGTCCAGATCTTCGCCGGCAATCAGACAGGTTTTGCGCTCCTGGAATTCCCGCGCGAAGTCGGCCCGGTGCTTGCCGTCGCCTTCTTGCTCGCTGGCTTCTGGCCGATCGTCGCCTTCGCGCGTCGCCCGACGGGTCACACCTTCGCCTCGCAGTGGTTCGTGGTCGCCGCTTCGTTCGCCTTCCCGTTGACCTACCTCCTGGCACAGTTGCTCATCCTCTGGCAGCCGGCTTCGGGCGTGGTCCAAGCCATCGCCCACAGCTGGTTCGTCTCGAACCTTCTTCACCTCTGGTTCGGCGCCTCCGCCCTCGCCGCCGTCTATTACTTCCTGCCGAAGGTGCTTGGTCGTACCATCAGCGGTTACTATCTCGCCCCGGTGGCCTTCTGGTCGTTCGTCCTCTTCGCGGGCTGGACCGGTCCGGCCGCCCTCATCGGCGCCCCGGTACCGCTTTGGCTCCAGTCTGTCGGCGTCGTCGCCGGCGCGATGCTGATCATCCCGGTGATCATCACCGCCATCAACTTCCACGGCACGCTTTCTTCCGAAGGCGGCTGGTCCCGCGCCTGGAACGACACCACGCTCCGCTTCGTGAGCTTCGGCGCCGTCGCCTTCACGGTCTTCGGCGTCCTCAACGCGATCTTCAGTTTCCGTGGTTACAACGCAGTGACCCGTTTCACGTCCTTCGCCGCCGGCCAGGAGCAGCTCCTGACCTACGCGTTCGCGACGATGGTGCTCTTCGGCTCCGCCTACTTCGTGCTGCCTCGCCTTACCGGTTCGCTCTGGCCCTCCGCCAAGCTCGTCCACGTGCACTTCTGGTCCACCGCCCTCGGCGCCGTCGCTTCGATCGTCGCCTTGCTTGTCGGTGGTTGGGAGAACGGCAAGCAGCTCGCTGACGCGTCGGTTTCCGTCCAGCAGATTGCCAAGTCCACTACCTCCTGGAACACCGTGCTGAGCGTCTCCGCCGTGCTCCTGCTCGTCGGGCACATCGCTTTCGCCCTCAATGCTTTTGGCATGATTCTTAAATCTTCCGCGCCGGCTTCCGCTGGCCGCCACGACTAATCCGGACATCCCATGAAGAATCTCAACTCTCTCCTGGCCGGCATCTTCCTCGCCGTTGCTTTTCCCTTCGGTGCGCTGGTCATCAGCAGCCAGGTTCAGCTCGGCTCGCTGGGTCCCGCCCCCGCTGAAGAAGGTGGCCCGCTCTTCCCGTCCCGTGAACCCGGCCTAGCCATCCAAGGACGTGCGGTCTACGTCTCCCTCGGTTGCGTCAGCTGCCATACCCAGCAGGTCCGTCCGGCCGGGCAGGGTAGCGACATCGCCCGTGGTTATGGCGTCCGCGCCTCGGTGGCTCGCGACTACGTCCTGCAGAAGCCGGTTCTCCTCGGCGAACGCCGCATCGGTCCGGACCTCGCCAACTATGGCGCCCGAGCCAAGGAACTCGGTGCCGTGCACGCCGCGATCAAACACGACGGACAGTTCACTTTCCTCTATACTGGAGCGAAGCAGGAAGTCGCCTCCGAGCGAGCTGTCGCCCTGGCCGCCTATCTCCAATCTCTCCGTCAGGATTACTCCTCGCCGGAAGCCAAACTGAAGCAGTGAACCCATGAACGACCGTAACCGTCATCCCGATAACAACCGCCCACGCCGGGGTTCCTCCGGCGCTGGTTCCGAAGGCCCGTCCGACGGACGCCTGGTGGAGGTTCACTCGCAGCTCTCCCGCGATAAGGACGAGCCGGCCGAGGGCTTCTCCCTCACGCCAATCTTCATCGTCTTCCTGTTCTGCGGATTCGGCTTCTGGGCTGGCCTCTACCTTACCCAAAACTCCGGCAATTTTGCTCCGAGCGCCTTCGACCTTAATGCCCCCAAGGCCTCCCTCGCCGGTGGTCCGGTGGCTTTCGAGCCCGACGCGGCCAAGGGCCAGACGCTCTTCCTCGCCAACTGCGCCGCCTGCCACCAGGCGACGGGTCTCGGCGTCCCAGGTGCTTTCCCTCCGCTGGTCAAGTCCGTCTGGGTCACTGGTTCTGAAGACCGTCTCGTTAAAGCCATCCTTGCGGGTCTCGCCGGTGAGATTGAAGTCAACGGTGTGAAGTACAACGGCAACATGCCGAACATCGGTGCTGGCTTGAAGGACGCACAGATTGCCCACATCGCCACTTATGTCCGCCAGGCTTGGGGCAACGTCGCTGAGCCGGTCATGGATACCAAGGTCGCCGAAGTCCGTAAGGCCATCGGCAACCGTGCGCAGTACAGCCCAGCTGATCTGCTGAAGGAGCACCCGCTCGAGGCCAAGTAAGGTCTCGCCGCTGTCGGCAACAAAAAGGCCCGGGAGCAATCCCGGGCCTTTCTTATTGGGCTTTCGCCCGCCGCTTAGGAGTGCTTCTTGATGAAGGCGGCGATGTCACCCTTGGGGCGGGCACCGACCATCTTGTCCACCACGACGCCGTTCTTGTAAAGGAACAGGGCTGGGATGGAGTTCACGCCTAGCTGCTGGGCCAGCGCCTGATTGGTGTCGACGTCGACCTTCACGATCTGGACGGCTCCATTCATCTCGGTGGCGAGCTGATCGAGCACGGGGCCGATTTGCTTGCATGGACCACACCAGGTGGCCCAGAAGTCCACCAGGACGGGGACGGTCGACGCCTTGATGGTGGCGTCGAAGTTGGTGTTATCGAGATTCAGGATGAGATCGGA
>CAMCWL010000160.1 GCA_945882655.1 Opitutus sp. GAS368 | reverse complement strand
GAGGAAATCGGATCGTCCAAGAAGTCGGCGAAGTAGGAGGGCCTCGCCCTGTCCGTGTCCCTGTCCCACTTCGCGCTCTACGCGGAGAAAACAGGAAGTGCTCGGGGCGGGGGTCGAACCCGCACACCTTGCGGCGCCAGAACCTAAATCTGGTGTGTCTGCCATTCCACCACCCGAGCGAAACCTGTGACGTGAGGTTTGCGCGTCGGACGGCGGAGGCAAGCGCTTAGGCGAGGCGACCGAGGGGCGAGCCGACCTTGGCGTAGACTTCCACGGCGGTTTCGCCGGCATGGATGAGGTCGTCCTCGAGCTTGATGCGGCCGGGTTCGAAGATCGTGGCGACGAACGATCCGCCGAAACGGAAGTAGCCCTTCTCGTCACCTTTGGCGACGGACTGGCCGGGCTTATAGGTCTCGATGATGGTACCGACGTTGGTAGCGCCGACGGAGACCATGGTGACGAGTCCGAACGGTCCGGCGTCGATGGTCACGCGCTGGCGCTTGTTCTGCCAGAGGTACGCGGCGCTGCGACGGAGGGCGATCGGGTTGACGGAGTAGAGCTGGCCCTGCGCGAGCACGGGTTCGCCGGGTACGCCGGCGACGGGGAAGTGGAAGCGATGGTAGTCGACGGGGCAGAGGCGCGAGCAGACGACGGTGCCACGGGCGTAGCGTTCGCCGAGCGCGCGATCCGCGACGAGCGCGGCGATGTCGAAGGTCTGGCCCTTGGCGAAGATGCCGTTCACGCGCGAGGCGTCGGGGAAGCCGAGGTGACGACCGTCCGCCGGCAGCACGGCCATCTCAGGGCGCGGGTCGAGCGGGCGGGCGGAGGCCTTGAGCTTGCGGTAGAAGAAGTCGTTGAAGGTCCGGTAGGACGTCAGGTCAGGGTCGGCGAATTCGCTCGGATCGAGGCCGAAGGCCTTCACGAAGGGCTCGACGCGACGCGCGCTGCTCGGGCGGTCCATGGCCCAGCCATACAACTTGGAGAAAAGGGCGCGTTTGACGACTGTATGGAGGGTCAGCTTGCCGAGCGGGTTGCCGTAGATGCGACGGAGCCATTTCTCGCCGTAGACCTGTTCGGTCTCCATGCGGCCGGTGTGGCGATTGAAGAGGGTGATGGGGGCGTCGACATCCATGCGGGCAGATTTGCCAAAAATGGGCTTCAAGGGAACCATATATCTGTCAAAACAGTCCTTACCCCCATGTCGCGCCTGGCTTACGTCTTCCTCTTCCTCGCCGCGCCCCTCATGGCGCAGTACAGCCCGGTCAAGAAGACCCCTGAAGTCATCAAGGCCGAGATCGAGACCGACGTCATCCGCGCCCGCCTCGAGCTCGCCTCTTCCCAGCGTCGCCTCGCCGCCCTGACCCAGACCCTCGAACTCCGTAAGCTCGAAGCCGAAGCCGCCCTGCGCGCCGCCCGCGCCGAGGCCGCCGCCGCTCCGGCCGACGCCGAGCGCACCAAGCTCGGTCTCGAAGCCTCGCTTGCCGCCGCCCGGGCCGCCGTGGCTTCCGCCGACAAGGACCGCGCCCGCGCCGAACTTGAAGTGCAGGCCCGCCTCGCCACCGCCGAAGTTTCGGTCGAATACGCCAAGGTCTCTTCCGTCGCTTCGATCGCCCGCCTCCAGCAGAAGGCCGCCGACATCGCGAGCGGCGCGAAGGTCGCCTACCCCAAGGACCCGCTCATCGACGGCGTGCTGCACATCTCGGACCGCCGCATCCCGTTCAACGGCCGCGTCGACGACAAACTCGCCCAGTTCGTCTGCGGACGCATCGCCTTCTACAACGCCCTCGATAGCGAAGCCCCGATCTTCATCGTCATCGACCGCTCCCCCGGCGGCTCGGTGATGTCGGGTTACATGATGCTCCAGGCCATGGAGACCTCGAAGGCCCCGGTCTACGTCGTCGTGAAGGGTTACGCCGCCTCGATGGCCGCGATCGTCACCACCCTCGCCAAGCGCTCCTTCGTCTATCCGAACACTATCGTCCTGCACCACCAGGCCTCCGTCGGCCTCAGCGGCAACGTCACCCAGCTCAAGGAACAGCTGAAGTGGTCCAAGGTCTGGTGCGAACGCATCTTCGTGAAGGTCGCCGCGCGCATCGGCACGAACGTCGACGACTTCGTCGCCCAGATGTACAAGGGCACCTCGACCGGTGACTGGAAGATCCTCGGCGACGAGGCCGGCCGCCGCAAGTGGGTGACCGACGTCGTCGACCGCATGTCGGAAGATTCGCTCCTCACCGCCACCGCCGTGCCGCCCGTCGTGGCCGAGCCTAATCCCGACGGCTTCAACGCCGGCAAGACCCAGGATGGCCGCCTCCGTCAGGAGCTCCCGCCCCTCGGTCCGTGCGACCTCTGGTGGATGTACGACCCCACCGTCGAATTCGTCCTCCGCTGAATTTAAAACCAAAACCAACCCTCATGCATCTCCGCACCTCCCTCCGCGTCCTCGCGCTCGCCGTCCTCACGGCCGCGCCCGTGTTCGCCCAGCAGACCAAGGCCAAGCGCCCCGCCGCGCCGGCCACCGAGGCGCCCGCCGCCGCTGCTCCGTCCGCGCCGACCGGCGCTCCGCAGGCTGCTCCCGCGCCGCGTGACGAACTCACGCCTGGGCAGAAGGCCGCGATGAAGGAAGCCGACCGCATGCGCCAGGAAAAGGCGCGCATCGACGCCGAGCTCGCCCTCGCCGAAGCCAAGCGCGCCGAAGAACTCGCGCCGCTCCAGGCCGAGGTCGCCCGCCTCACCGCCGAGCGCTCGCTCCGTCTCGCCAAGGCTTCCGCCGAAGCCGCCGCCCTCGAAGACGAGCGCGCCAAGCTCGAACGCCAGGCCGCCCTCGAGGCCGCCCGTTCGTCCGCCCGCCTCACCGAGCGCTCCAACAGGATCCGCGAACTCGAAGCCGAGGCCAAGCAGCTCCAGCTCGAAGCCGCGAACACCGTCGCCCGCCTCTCCAACGAGATCCAGCGCTTCCAGAAGGAAGACGAGGCCCGCAAGGTCGCCAGCAAGGCCAAGCCTAAGTACCTCAAGGACCCGCTCGTCGACGGCGTGCTGTACATCAGCGACCGCCGCATCGCCTTCAACGGCGCCGTGACCGAGCAGCTCGCCGACTACGTCTGCACGCGCATCGCCTTCTATAACAACCAGTCCTCCGAGTTCCCAATCTTCATCGTGGTGGACAACTCGCCCGGCGGTTCCGTCGCCGCCGGTTACCAGATCCAGAAGGCCATGGCCGCCTCCAAGGCGCCCGTTCACGTCGTCGTGAAGGGCTTCGCCGCCTCGATGACCGCCGTGATCTGCACGCTCGCCGAGCGCTCCTACTGCTACCCGAACACGATCCTCCTGCACCACCAGGCCTCGAACGTCGTCCGCGGCAACATGACCGTGCTCAAGGAGCAGATTGATTTCACCAACCAGTGGTTCGACCGCCTCGCCACCCCTGTCGCCAAGAAGATGGGTATCTCGCTTCAGGAATTCGTGAAGCAGATGTACGCCAACGATTCCACGGGTGATTGGACGGCTTTCGGCGACAAGGCCAAGGAACTCAAGTGGGTCGACAACGTCATCG
>CAMCWL010000159.1 GCA_945882655.1 Opitutus sp. GAS368 | reverse complement strand
GCGGCCATCGCTTACGCCTGGAAGAGCGTCCAGGAGCTCTTTCACATACTCAGCGGGTTCTCCACGGCGACCGAGAGCACCATCATGCTCGGCATCCTCTCGCTCGTGGACATCTCGATGGTGGCCAACCTCGTCAACATGGTCGTCGTCGGTGGCTACGTGACCTTCGTCTCCCGCATCGATTTCGGCGAGAACGGCGACCGTCCCGATTGGCTCGACCACATCAACGCTAACACCCTTAAGGTGAAACTCGCGGGTAGCCTCGCCAGCATCTCGGCTATCCACCTGCTCAAGAGCTTCATCGATATTACCGCGTCTGCCGCCGAAAGCCCCATGTCGGCGGGCCAGGAGAAGGTGATTTTCTGGCAGGCCATCATCCACGGCGTGTTTCTGGCCTCGATGATCCTCTTCGCCTGGGGCGAGAAGATGCAGCGGCACGATAGTCACTGAGCCTTCGGCGCGAGGTCGCTGACCCAGCCGACCAGGTAGCGTTGGCGTTCAGCCGACCAGCCGTAGTGGATCCGCAGGCGCTCGCCTGCTGGATTCGGCTTGGTGTCGATCGTTGCGTTCAGCGCGATTTTGCGACCCTGATGGGTGACGCGCATCGCGGCCTTGCCGGTGAGACCCTGGCGAGTCGGGTGGCGCAGATGCGGGGGAATTTCGTCGCCGTCGCAAGCGCTGCCATGGCCGCCTTCCATTCGCACCATGCGCATGAAGTCTAGGGCGCGCATCGCCGAGTGGATGTGCTCGAAGCAATCGAACTCGCAGGCCATGCCAGCGTCGATGGCCGACTCGAGAATATCATGATCCTCCATGCTGGGCATGCAGCACGCCCAGGCGAGGAAGTGGCCCACGTTCGGTTGGTGGCCGGGCACACGGTGGCCTTGGATCTCCTGCTTCGGCCGGCGGACTTTTTCCTCGCGCACCTCCGGCCCAAGGCCGGCCACGATCGCCTGGACGACCGCTTTGTCCGCGGCGCGGAAGTCGATGGTGACTTCGTTCGTCCGGCCATCGACGCCGGTTGGCCCCGAGTTGTCACCGGCGATGCGCACGCCGATGTCGCCATGGAGCTCCGGTCCGCTCAGGCGGACGCAGTCGCCGTAAGCCGGCAGCACGAAGAACGTGGGCAGGCCTTCGTCCGCGCCGCCGAGGGCCTCAAGGCGTTCGCGGAGTTTCATGGCGGGGAAGGGAGTACGGAGGCGACGTCGGAGCAGCGGGCGAGGGCGGGAAGGAGCGGGGGAGTGGCGTTTCATGGTTTGGTTTTAAGAAGAAGAGAGGGAATCCCTGCCGTGCAGTCCGTGGTGAAACGGCGCGCGGCTGGAACGTTGAGCAATGGAATGGAGGACGGACAGGGACGCCGGGGTGGGCGGAGAACTGGCCGAGGACGCTACTATGCCCAGCCGCCGAGGGTTGTCCAGCGAGGCGCCGGAGGTTTCTAAAAATAATATAACCCCCCGATTTACGGGCAAAAAGAAGGGCTCCCCATTCGGGGAGCCCTTGGGGGCCGTCGGTCCGGCTGGCTCAGGGGGCTTTTTTTGCCACCGGGATGCGCATGCCGTAGAAGCTCCGATAGACGAAGAAGAGGGCGACCAGGAAGATCGCGCTCCCGAGGAGTAGCTTCGGGCCGGCCGGCATCTTCACCGCGATCTCGACGGCGAGCAGGCCGAAGAGTGTCGTGAACTTGATGACGGGGTTGAGGGAGACCGACGAGGTGTCCTTGAAAGGATCGCCGACCGTGTCGCCTACGACCGTGGCCGCGTGGAGCGGCGTGCCTTTGGCCTTCATGTCGACTTCGACGATCTTCTTGGCGTTATCCCAGGCGCCACCGGCGTTGGCCATGAAGATTGCTTGGAAGAGGCCAAAGAAGGCCATGCCGACCAGGTAGCCGATGAAGAAGAACGGGTCGAATAGCGCGAGGGATAGGGAGAAGCAGAAGATGACGATGAAGATGTTCGTCATGCCCATCTGCGCATACTGCGTGCAGATGCGGACGACTTCCTTGGAGGACTCGGTCGTCGCCGTCGTCGCGCTGAGGTTCATGTTCTCCTTGATGTAGACCACCGCGCGGTAGGCGCCGGTGACGACGGCCTGCATCGAGGCGCCTGTGAACCAGTAGATCACCGCGCCGCCCATGAGGAGGCCCATGAGGGCCTCGGGGTGGACGAGCGAGAGTTTCTCCAGGACGTTGAACTTCGCGTCCACCGCCTGATAGTGTTCCTGCAGCATCATGATGATGCCGAAGACCATCGTGGTCGCGCCCACGACCGCGGTGCCGATGAGCACCGGCTTGGCGGTCGCCTTGAAGGTGTTGCCGGCACCGTCGCCCTTCTCGAGCTGGTGCTTCGCTCCTTCGAAGTCAGGGCGGAAGCCGAACTCGCTCTCGAGCTCAGTGGCGATGCCCGATTGCTTCTCGATCTGCGAAAGCTCGTAGACGGATTGGGCGTTGTCCGTCACCGGGCCGAAGGAGTCGACTGCGATGGTGACGGGTCCCATGCCCAGGAAGCCGAAGGCGACGAGGCCGAACGCAAAGATGGGAGCGGCGAAGGCGAATTTCAGTGGCATCAGGCCGGCGACGGCCGGATGGGCCGAAAGCAGGTAGGCGCCGAACATCAGGCCGAGGATGCAGAGCCCCGTCCAGAAGGCGGAGTAGTTGCCTGCGACGAGGCCGGAGAGAATGTTAAGCGAGGCGCCGCCTTGGTTGGACGACGTCACGACTTCCTTCACGTGGCGGCTCTCGGTCGAGGTGAACACCTTGGTGAACTCGGGAATGAGCGCCCCCGCGAGCGTGCCGAGGGAGATGATCGTGGACAGCACCCACCAAAGTCCGCCGCCAAGGTCGGATAGGAGGAAGTAACTGGCGAGGTAGGTGATCGCAATCGAGACCACCGAGCTGATCCAGACGAGGTTCGTCAGCGGCTGCTCGAGGTTGAAGTCCTTGGCCTGGCCCCAGACGGCGCGGCTCACGGCGTCGTTGATCCAGTAGCTGAGTAGCGAGGTGATCACCATCAGGATGCGCATGGCGAAGAGCCAGATGATGAGGGTCGCGCACAGCGCGGGATTGGCGGCTAGGGCGAGCGCGAGGAAGGCGATGAGCGCTACGCCGGTGACGCCGTAGGTCTCGAAGCCGTCTGCGGTCGGACCGACGGAATCGCCCGCGTTGTCGCCCGTGCAGTCGGCGATGACGCCAGGGTTGCGGGGATCGTCCTCCGGCAGCTTGAATTCGATCTTCATCAGGTCGGCACCGATGTCCGCAATCTTGGTAAAAATACCGCCGCAAATACGGAGGGCGGCGGCGCCCAGGGATTCGCCGATGGCGAAACCGATGAAGCAGGGCCCGGCGAGATCCTTGGGCAGGAATAGGAGGATCCCGATCATGAAGAAGAGCTCGATGGCGACGAGGAGGAGGCCGACGCTCATGCCGGACTTGAGCGGGATGAGCAACGTGGCGAGTGGATTGCCGCGTAGGGCGGAGAAGGCGGCACGCGAATTGGCGACGGTGTTGATCCGGATGCCGAACCAAGCGACGCCGTAACTCCCAAGGATGCCGAGGACCGAAGC
>CAMCWL010000158.1 GCA_945882655.1 Opitutus sp. GAS368 | reverse complement strand
AAAAAGCCCCCGACATCGGGGGCTGATTCGTGAGGCCGTGACGGCTTACTTGCCGCCGCAGCAACCGCCGGTCGAGGCGGGCTTATCGGTCGAGCAGCTAGAGCCTTCCTTGTTGCAGCAACCGCAGGTGCCGAGGCACTCGCCGGAACCACAGCAGGCGAGGCAACAGAAGCCCTTGCGACCGACCCAGGCGAGGAAGAGGCCGGCGGCGACGAGGACAAGGACCAACGGATCCCAGACGCCCTTCATAAGGACGTTGACGAAGAAGATATTGAACAGGAGGGCGCCCGAGAGGACGACACCCCAGCCGCGGGTGCACTTGATGATGAGCAGCAAGCCGGCGACGATTTCGAGCGCCTTGATAATGCCCAAAAATCCCGAACCCACCATCGCGGTGAAATACGCGGTGGTCCACTTGATGGCATCTTCGCCGTTCGGAGCCGAAGGAGCCGGCAACACCGACTTAATCGCCGGGACGAAGAAGCTTAGACCGAAGATGATGAAGGCTACCCCAAGGAGGATAGCGACGATGTTGGCGGTTTTTTTCATGACAAAGGCAGGCTAGCCTAATTGACCGGGGTTGAAAGGGCTAACTTCAGAGGGACTTGTGGGAGCCGTCGCACAGCGCACCCTTCTTGGAATGCTTACAGGCGCAGAAGTAGACCGTACGATTGGCGTCTGCCGTGTAGGGAACCGGCGTGAAGGCGGAACCCTTGTGGGCGCCATCACAGAAAGGCTGGTTCTTGCTTTGGCCGCACGAGCACCAGTAGTAGGTCTTGCCGGCTTCGACGAGAACAGGGATGGGAGACTTCTGAGGGATGTGGGGGGAGGACATGGCGTGAGAGTATAGAGTTTGGAGTATCGAGTATAGGGGAAAGCAGGATGGATCAGGCGAGGTCGAAGAGGAGGGCTTCGACAGGGCCGGCGGACTTGAAGGCGAAGGTGCCAGCTTCCTCAGATTTGACCGCATCGCCGGGGGCGAGCTTCACGTCGCCGATCTCAACGTCGCCACCAATCAACTGGAACCAAAGTCCCCTGCCCGCCCGCAGCTCATGGGAAATCGTGCCGGCGCTGGTGGTCTTCACGCGATACACATCCGCGTCCTGGCTGATGTGCGCCGAGCCCTCGCGACCGTCGTTCGAGATGATGAGCACCTTGGGCGACTCGAGCTGTTCCGGCGTGGGCGTCCATTCAGCGTAGCGCGGCTTGAGATTAGGGCGGTCCGGCATGATCCAGACTTGAATGAGATGGAGGCGTTCGGTCTTCGAGGGATTGACCTCGCTGTGCTTGACGCCGCTGCCCGCGCTCATGACCTGAATCTGGCCCGGCTTGAGCTGCGCATGATTACCCATGCTGTCCTTATGCTCGATGGCACCTTCAAGGACGTAGGTGAAGATTTCCATATCCTTATGGCCATGCGCCGGGAAGCCCATGCCGGGAGCCACGAGGTCTTGGTTGATGACCCGCAGCGACCGGAAGGCCATGTGGGCCGGGTCGTAATAGTCGGCAAAACTGAAGCTATGGCGCGCCACCAGCCAGCCGTGATCGGCGAAGCCGCGCTCTGCCGAACGTCGCACCGTAAGGTTCATATCTTAGCAACTTGGGCCGAAAAACGCCGAAGTCCATCATCCCTCGATTTTTCCCGACGGATTTAGTTTGAAAACACCCCCTCAGAATGGTCTATGCTAATGGCTCGTGTCGGGCAGTGGCTCAATCTGGTAGAGCGCTGCTTTCGGGTAGCAGAGGCTGAGAGTTCAAATCTCTCCTGCCCGACCAATTTAAAGACCCCGGGGATGTTGCGACGTCCCCGGGGTTGTCTGCTTGGGGGTTGTAGGGGCCAAGGTACCAAGGTCTACTTCCGACATGCGCTTCTGGGGAATCCTGCTTCTGATGCCGACGGCTTGGGTGACGGCCCTCGCCGCTCCTGAGCCCGCCTGCGCGCCGCGGCCACTCGTTCTGGTCCACGTGATGCCTTGGTTCGAAAGTAAGGCCGTGAGCGGCCATTGGGGCTGGCATTGGACCATGGGCAAGACTGACCCAGGCAAGGGAGCCCTAGCCACTCATGATCGCCCATTGCTGGGACCTTACGACTCCGGATCCCCCACCGTCATTGCCACGCAGGTCGCGCTGATGAAGGCCGCCGGGATTGACGGAGCGATCATTGACTGGAACGGGCCCGGAGGTTTCGCCGACTACGAGATGATCCACCGCAACACTGAGCTGCTGATCGTCGAACTCAAGAAGGCTGGGCTGAAGTTTGCTCTCTGCGTCGAAGACAACCCCGGTCACCGCTTCATGCAGGAAGGTAAGCTGACGCGCGCGGAGGCCACCGCGAAGGTCGCGGCTTCATTCGCCTGGGCGGATAAGCATTGGCTCAACGACCCCGCGTACGTCCGGCTCTCCGAGCGTCCGTTGCTGATGATCTTCGGACCGCAATACCTCGACGACGCCGAATGGAAAACCATCCGCGCGACCTTGACGCAAAACCCTCTTACCTACGCCCTACCCCACCTCAGTAGCCGCCCCGGCATTGACGGAGCCTTCGCCTGGGTTCCCGTCAGCGAAGGCAAGACCGTCGACGTCGCCAATTGGACCACCGAACTTGCGTCACTCTATGCTCAGGAGAAAAAAGCGGGACGCCCCACCGTGGCCGTGGCCTTCCCGGGCTATCGAGATTTCTATGCGCAGGCCGGCGCCGGCAAGAGTT
This sequence comes from Opitutus sp. GAS368, assembly GCA_945882655.1. Taxonomy (GTDB): domain Bacteria; phylum Verrucomicrobiota; class Verrucomicrobiia; order Opitutales; family UBA953; genus UBA953. The sequence goes on along the minus strand of CAMCWL010000158.1, from coordinate 912 downwards.
ACGGCTTCATCGATTATCTCGAGGGTAAGACCTTCTCGGAATCCTTTGACCAAGCGATGAAGAGCGGCGCACCCATCGTCCAGATCGCCACCTGGAACGACTATGGCGAAGGCACCGGGATCGAGCCGACCGCCGAACGCGGCCTCCGCGACCTCGGAGTCATCCAGCGCCGCCTCCGCCCCGACGCCGACCCGGCGGAACTCCGACGGATCCTAGATGCGGCCAAGCGGTAGGGCCCGTCGGCCTTAAGCGACAAAAGACAACAGAACAGCGGATTCCGGACAAGCGAGGGGTTGAAATCTCTCACCACTCCGTCTCTTTTATAAGTATTACGGCGGAACTCCCCTGCTCCGCCGCCTGTCCCATCCCCATGCCACCCAAGGCCCCCCTTTTCCTCGGCGTCTTCGTCGGCGCCCTGTGCTCCGCCGAACCGATCAACTTCAGCCGCCAAATCCGGCCGATCCTGTCCGAGAACTGTATCGCCTGCCACGGCCCCGACGAAAAAGCCCGCAAGGGGAAGTTGCGCCTCGACGACGAGAAAGATTCGAAGCGCGACCGTAAGGGCGACTTCGTCATCCTACCCGGCAAACCCGACCAGAGCGAACTGATCAAGCGCATCGAGTCGACCGACCCTGATGACGTCATGCCGCCACCCAAGCAGCATAAGACGATTCCCGCCGCACAGGTCGCCCTCCTCAAGGAATGGATCAAGCAAGGCGCGCCGTGGGGACGTCACTGGTCCTATGAACCTGTCGCCCGTCCGTCCGTGCCGAAGAACGGCGAAACCAATCCCGTCGACGCCTTCCTCGCTGACCGCCAAAAGAAAGAAGGCCTGACCTGGTCGCCAGAAGCGCCCAAGTCCATCCTGATCCGCCGACTTGCCCTCGACATCACCGGCCTGCCGCCCACGCC
>CAMCWL010000157.1 GCA_945882655.1 Opitutus sp. GAS368 | reverse complement strand
AGCGTGACGCTCAACGGACTTCTGCTCAACGGCGCGACCAATCCGGAAATCTGGGCGCTCCCGAACGGCAATGCGCAGTCGGTGCACTTCGGCTACCCGGTGCCGAAGGGTGAGACCGCCCTCTGGGCCTACGCCGAATCGAAGTCTCTGCCCGGCCCGCCCACGACCTACAACTGCGTACTGGGCTTTGGCCACGGCTACTTCGGCTACCAACGCAAGACGGCCGGCACCGAGGCCAAGGACCGGGTGTTCATCTACTCGCTCTGGGATAACGGCTACGTCAAGAACGACGCCAAGAAGGTCAGCGCCGAAGAACTGCGCGACCTCGTCGTGACGACGGTCGCCAAGGGCCAGGACGTCGTGGCCTCGGCCTTCGACCACGAAGGCTCGGGCGGCCATAGCCATCTCGATTACTCCTGGAAGGACAACACGACCTATTCATTCCTGCTTGGCGTGAAGGCCGACGGCGACGCCGCGATCTTCTCGGCCTGGGTGAAGCTCGCCGAGACCGGTCAGTGGCGCTTCCTGACGTCGTTCCGTCGTCCGAAGACCGCGGCCAAACTCGACGGCCTCTATTCCTTCGTCGAGGACTGGTCCGGCTCCTACGGCCAGGTCGAACGCAAGTGCCTGTATTCGAATCTCTGGATTCGCAACGCCGCCGGCAAGTGGATCGCGCTCAAAGAAGCCAAGACCAGCGCGACCTCGGAACTCGGCCGCAAGGACTACGCCCATACCGTCGAAGGCAACTCCGTGGCGCTGATCACCGGTGGATACTCGAGCACCGACGGCAAACGTGGCGTGATGCTCGCGGTGCCGGCGGGCAAAGAGCCGGTGATTGAGCTCGGAAAACTAACGACGAAATAAGCGCAGCTTACTTCGTGGGGGAACTGCTGGCATGGTGAACTGCTGCGAAGCAGTCGAGCCAAGCGCCTGCTGGCATGGGTACTGGTGATCTGCTGCGAAGCAGAGACTAGGGGCAATCTATTGGCCATAAGTGGATTGAAGTAACCGGTTGATTGGAGATGCGAAAAGGCGCCGCGAAGGCAGGTTGGCTTGATGCATCCCGACGACCCTGTTTCACCACGTGAAGCTGTCCGCAGCTACCGCGACTTAAACCTCTGGAAAGAAGCAAAGATTCTGGCGATCGAAGTCCTCCGGATCGCCGACGGACCGACGCTCTCACGCCGGCGTGGCCTCTGCGACCAGATCAGCCGGTCGGCCATCTCCGTTCCGTCGAATATTGCCGAGGGAGACGAGCGCGGCAGCAACCGGGACGCCATCCGCTTCCTCTACATCGCCAGAGGTTCGGCGGCCGAACTCGCGACCCAACTCGAGATTGCCCACGATATCGGCGCCCTCACACCGACAGAGTACCAATCAACGCAACGGAGGCTTTACTCCGTCAGCCAACTCCTGGGAGGCACAATCCGTATGCGTCAGGAACGCCTCCGCCAAGAAGAGCGCCACCCCTAACCTGCCCACTACCCCACATGAATCTTCTTCGCAGCAGTTCACCATGCCAGCAGCTCCCCACGCGAAGGTTCTGACGAACCTTCGCGTCAGAACTTGCGCGTCAGGCCAACGTAAGCCGAACGGGGCTGCGCGCCGAAGCCCAAGGCGGCGGGCGGAGCGTCTTCGCCGAAGAGATTCTCGATGCGCAAGGAGATCTCGGTCTTATCCGAAAGGATTCGGCGAATCCAGACGCGCACAAAGGTGGCGTCTGGCAGGCTAACGCGGTAACCGGGCAGCGGCCAAGGTTCAAAAAAGTAATCATCACGTCCGCGGAGATGCGCAGCGGAGAGCCCAAACGTCCAGTCATCATTCGGGATGACTTCCACGCCGAGCGTGAGCGTAAGCGTGGGGCGACGCAGCAGCTTGTCCCCAGCATCCCCGGTACCGGAATAGCCGGCGGAGCGGATCTCGCTGTCGAGCCAGGTGGTCGCACCGAAGATGCGCACTCCTTTGGCTGGACGCGTCTCAAGGCCAGCCTCGAGTCCTTGAGTGCGGGCCTTCGCGATGTTATAGGTCTCAAAGCTCGAATTATAATCGATGAGGTCGGTCAGTTCATTCCGGAAAGCGACGAGCGTCCACGACAGCGCGCCAGGGACGGCGTTCTCGTGTCGCAGGCCGATCTCAGTACCGGTATTGCTTTCCGGACGCAGCGGGAGTCCGCCCTGCGTCCCGTAGGCGAGGTCGTTGGCGGCGGGGGCGCGGTAAGCGGTGCCGAGCTTGGCATGAGCGAGTAGCTCCTTGGTGAAGCGATGGGAATAGGAAACCTCACCCGTGGTCTTGCCGGCAAAATCGGTGAAGCGATCGTCGCGCACGGAAGCACGAATGCGGTCGACCGAAGTCACCTGCCAATCAGCACGCGTCCAGACACCAAGGCTCTCATGCGTATCCGCCCACGTCTGGCTGTTCGTGGTCAAGTCAAACTGCTCGAAGGTTGACCGCTCGTAGGTGAGGCCGAGGCCAAGGGCAAGGTCAGCGCGTACCTTGCGATCGACGAAGGCCGTCAGCTCATCGCGATCCAACAGGTATCGGTTGGCGAAGGGCGTCGTAACACTGGAAATCGCACTACCAGCGCGGGACCAGAAGAAGGTGGCATCCGTGTTCGCATCTTGAAAGCGAAGGCCGGGCGACAGCAGCCAGCCGCTGTCGCGTTGCCAATCCGTCAGACTCGATGTGCCACCGATATCTTGCCCGGGTAGGCCAGCCTTACCGTGGTCGGCCGAGCCGACGAGGTCGAAGATCAGATGAGGAGACAAGCGCCACTCGTGCTTGAGATACGTGCTCAGCGCATCGCGATCGCCGTTCGGGCGCCATCCGTCGTCGTGCGAGGCCGAGAGACTGATTGCGGTGCCATTCGTCGCCGCCTGCGTGCCAGCGGCGTTGTTCGAGAGGAAGGCGAGACCCAAGGAGCCGCGTCCATAGGAACCCCCTTCGGCAACGAGCGTCGAGCCGGCCTTGGCGATGAGGGGCGACTGCTGGCGTAGGTCAATCACGCCGCCGAGTGCGTTGGCGCCGTAGAGCGAGGAGGACGGACCACGGAGGATTTCCACGGAGGATAAACCAAAGATGCGGTAACGTCCGATCTCATAGGAATTGGAAAAGCCCTGCGGGAGGCGACGACCATCAAGGAGCACCGCCGTCTGGGTCGAGTTCGTGCCACGGAGAAAGAGTGACCCCACTGAGCCCTCGCCGGATTGCTCAGAGGCATAGACGCCCGGGGCGCCCCCCAGGAGGCCGGTGAGCGTCGTCAGGCCGGATTCTGTCGCGGCCGTCACATCCAGGCGACTGACCGAAGGCGAGGCGTCAGCCAACGGGGTGGCTTGCCGAGTTTCGATCACGACCGTGTCCGGCAGACGGGTTGGTGCCTGAGCTAAAAAAAGAATCGCGAGGGTTAACATACATATCTTCATATCTGTATAAGAAGATGTAAGTCAAGTCAAAGGGCGCGTCCTACTCAGATGGGGCTGGAGAAACGGATCCGGATTGTCATAATGACTCTCGATGGCCGCCGATATCTCCCAGCAACCTGACCTCGGACCAGTCCGCCAGTTCTCCATCTTCGTCGAGAACAAGGTCGGCCGACTCAACGAAATGATCGAGTCCCTCGCTGGCGCCGACGTCCACA
>CAMCWL010000156.1 GCA_945882655.1 Opitutus sp. GAS368 | reverse complement strand
AACCCTGGCGACGCCATCGAAGTCGCCCTGCCCTCCCCTGGCGAGCCCACCGCCCGCCCCGTGAAGATGTCCATCGAAGTCCTCTTCGAAGACGCGCACCTCATCGCCGTCAACAAGCCCGCCGGTCTCCTCACGCATCCGGTGCAGGGTTCCGACGAGGTCTCGATCGTCCACGGCCTGCTCCATTACACCAAGGGCAAGCTCGCCCCGGCCGGCGGCGCGCCCCGCCCCGGCGTCGTGCACCGTCTCGATCGTGAGACCTCCGGCGTCATCGTCCTCGCGAAGACCGACAAGGCCTACCACGCGCTCGTCGCGCAGTTCGCCGAACGCACCGCCAAGAAGGAATACCTCGCCCTCGTCGACAAGGCCCCGCGCCTCCTCTCCGGCGTCATCAACGCCAACATCGACCGCCACCGCACCGTCCGCGTGCGCATGGCCGTCCGTGAAGACGGCCGCGAAGCCATCACCGACTGGCGCGTGGAAGAAAAATATGGCGTCGAAGCCGCGCTCGTCCGCGCCTTCCCGCACACCGGCCGCACGCACCAGATCCGCGTCCACCTCGCTCACATCACGCACCCGATCCTCGGCGACCGTACCTACGGCAAGTTCGACGTCCCGAGCTATACCGGCTGGCCGATGGCCCGCGTGATGCTCCACGCCCACAAGCTGACCCTGACGCACCCGCAGACCGGCAAGCCGCTCACGATCACCGTCGAGCCGCCGCAGGACTTCCAGGAGCTCAAGGAGTGGCTGGCCAAGAAGTTCGGGCGTAAGTCCTACCTCCTGCCCGCCTAATAGGTTTAGGCGGTCGGCGGTTAGCGGTAGGCGGTCGGGAGCAGCCATGGAGACATGCTGCCCTAGGCAGGGACGTGATCACCATCGCGTCCTCGCGCACTCGAGCCCTCCGGCCCTCGTCTAGTATCCCTTCTGCCCGGGCTTGGGCAGTTTGGTCGGGGCTTTCCAGTCGGCGGGCAGGATCTTCGCGGCGGTCAGCGGGTCGTTGTCGCCGTCGGCTTTCATCTCGGCGGCGAGCTTCGCCAGCATGGCCTGGATGCGCTCGGCATGCTCCGGCAGGGCTGACAGATCCTTGGTCTCGTAAGGGTCGGCCTGCAGATCGAAGAGTTGGGTACGGTCGACGTGCGGGTAGCGGATGAGCTTCCAGCGTCCGTCGCTGAGCGCCTTCTGGATGGTCTTGTAACCGAACATCAGGAACGGGCGGGCGGGCTGGCTCGGATCCTTGAGCACGGCGGCGAACTCACGTCCGTTGGACCCCGACGGAGTGGCGACGCCGCACAGCTTGCCCAGTGTAGGCAGGACGTCGAAGAGGTAGCACATCGCCTCGCTGCGCTTGTCCGCGGCGATACCAGGTCCGGCGACGATCAGCGGCACGCGCATGGAGTGCTCGTAGAGGTTCTGCTTGCCGATGAGGCCGTGCGAACCGCGGGCCACGCCGGAATCCGCAGCGAAGACGATGATCGTATTGGCGGCGTAAGGCGAGGCATCGACGGCGTCGAGGACGCGGCCGACCTGGACATCGAGGAAGGAGATATAACGATAATACTCAGCCAGCATCGTCTGGATATCGGCCTGCTTGCGGGGCCAGGGCAGTAGCTGCTCATCACGGATGACCATCTCGCCGTTGTCGAACGGGTGCTGCGGGAGGAAGTTCGGCGGCAGCGGGATCGAGGCCGGCGCATAATCGATCGGGAACCCTTCCGGCACGATGTGCGGGTCATGCGGGCCGTCGAAGGCGAGGTACGAGAAGAACGGCTGCTTGCCGTCCTGCGACTTCAGGAACGCGAGGGTCTCATCGGTGGCCTCCTCGCACAGGTGCTTCGGACCCACTTTGCCCGGCGTGAGCTTGCCGGTCGGGAGCATGTCGCTGGTGGGCGCCTTGAGCGGATTCACCATCCCGCCGACGAAGAGCGCCTTGGCCTGCTGAAAGGACTTCGAGACCGAAGGCGGGCCATTATGCCACTTGCCCGTGGCGAAGGTCGCGTAGCCGGCCGCGCCGAAGGCATGGGGCCATGTCTGGTGCTTCAGCAGCTTCTCATCGATCTGCGCCAACGAGCGGCCGGACAGCAGCATCGCGCGCGAAGGCACGCAGGTCGCGCCGCCATTGCCGCCCTGCATGTAGGCGCGGGTGAAGGCCACGCCGCGCTTCACGAGCCGATCGAGGTTAGGGGTCTTGATGACCGGATTGCCCAGGGCCGCGATGGTGTCGGCGCGCTGGTCGTCGGCGAAGATGAAGACGATATTCGGCGGCTGGGCGGCGGTCAGGGACACGACCGTGACCAGCAACGCGAGGCAGAGTCGGGGCAGGCTCATGGGCCCATCCAAGCCTGTCCGCCCAGGGAAGGCAACCCGCGTTCAGGCGTTGAAGCCGTGGTGCCCGTCCTGCTTCCGATGCTCCGGGGCGTCCGGCTCGACATGGACCAGCACCGAGATCACCTCGGGGTGCGAACGAAGGATGTCGGCCTTGATCCGGCCAGCGATGGCATGGCCTTCGGCGACCGTGGCGCCTTCGGCTACCTGCAGGTGGAAATCGACCTCGAAACGATCGCCCAGACGGCGAGCGCGGAAGGCGTGGAAACCCTTGGCCCCGGGGGCGGCGAGGATGTGTTCGCTCAGGTCGTGCAGCACGTGTGCGGCCGGAGCGGTATCGAGCAGGTCTTCGCAGGCGCCCTTGAAGAGCTTGATGCCTTCGGAGCCGAGCCAGCCGGCGAGGACCAGGCCGACGACCTTATCCAGCGCGCGCCAATCTGGATTCACGTTAGCCACGACGACCGCGACCAAGGCGAGCAGCGAAGCCACGGCGTCGGCGCGGTGGTCCGTGGCATTGGCCATGAGCAGGCGCGACCCGAGACGCTCGGCTTGGCGTCGCGCATACTGGTAGAAACCTTCCTTGATGAGCAACGCCCCGCCGGCGACCCAGGCGGCCGCGATGCCGGGAGCGGCGGTATCGGCCCCGCTGACGAGCGCGGAAAGCGACTGCCAGGCCAGGCCGAGGCAGAAGAGCAGCACCAGCGACGAGATGAGCATCGTCGCCAAGGTGGAGAATCGATGATGACCGTAGGGATGATCGTCGTCCTTCGGGAGGTGGGCGAACTTCAGGCCGATGATGGCCGCGATATCGCTGGCGATATCGACCAGGGAGTGGATGCCGTCGGCGACCAAGGCCTGCGACGAAGCGACGATGCCCACGCTCAGCTTCGCACCGGCCAAAAGCACATTGACGCCCAGGCTGAGCGCCACGGTCAGACCGCCCTCGCGCTGCAGCGTCGTGCTCATTTGGGCGAGTTGGCCTTGATCAGGTCGGCTTCGGCGACCCAATCGATCCGGACGAGCTTGGCCTCGGCGACCGCCGGGTGGCCGTTCAATTCACGGACGAGGGTTTCGAGCTGACCCCACGGGGCGCCGCCGGGCTGCTTGCGCCAAGCATCAAGACGGAGGAGGACTTCTTCGTGGCCGGGCCAGGCCGCGGCGACGTCACCAGAAGCGATCTTCACCTCGGCTGCCTGATGACCGGGCTTGAGTCTGAGGGCGATACGGTCCGCGAAGGTGAACGCATAGGCCGAAACCGGACCAGCCTCGGCCAAGGCGACGCCGGCGGCATAGGTCTCCTTGATCAGGATGTGCTCCTCGGG
>CAMCWL010000155.1 GCA_945882655.1 Opitutus sp. GAS368 | reverse complement strand
CAACCTGTTCCTTTGAGCTTAGGTGGTCGATTGGCGGAATTACCTATGTGCCGGGTAGGGACAGCGCCACGTGCTGTCCTAGGTGCAAAAGTGAGAGGCGGTCATTTCGGGTGGCGGGTGGCAGCCTCGGGTGGCCGGTGGCGGGAGATGCATTTTCAGGTCTCTGGTCTCGGCCATCTGGTCTCAGTTCGGGTGTTCGGGTTCGGGTGCAGGTCCCGTAATGAGCATCTTCAACCCGCAACCTAGGGCTACCATCCGCCACCCGAAAATTGTTCTAACCGCCAACCGCTAACCGCCGATACCTGCCCCTTGCCCCTCAGCCCTTTTACCCTTATCACCCACGCATGGCCCTCCCCCCTCTGCCTGAGAACCTGCGTGCCCGCCGTGATTTTCTCCGTCAGGTGGCCCTAGGCGCCGCGATGTTCGCGGTGCCGGGCGCGTTTGCCGAGGCCCTGACGCGCACGCCGAAGCAGACCGAGGGGCCGTTTTATCCCGACAAGCTCCCGCTCGATACCGATAACGATCTGATCATCCTGAACAACGGCGTCACGCCGGCGGTCGGCGAGGTCGCTTGGCTATCCGGGCGCATCCTCGACGAGCACGGCGAGCCGGTGCGCAATGCGTTGGTCGAGATCTGGCAGGCCGATAACAATGGCGCTTACCTTCACACCAAGACCGGCAACGCCGCGAAGCGGGACGGCAACTTCCAGGGCTTCGGCCGCTTCCTCACCGGCTCCAACGGCGAGTATGTCTTCCGCACCATCAAGCCCGTGCCGTACAAGCCGCGCACGCCGCACATCCACCTCGCCGTGAAAATCAAGGGTAAGAAGGAGCTCATCACCCAGTGCTATATCAAGGGACACGAGATGAATGAGAAGGATGGGGTCTACAAAGGCATCAAGGACGTCGCGCAGCGCGAGAGCGTCACGCTGTCGTTCGATCCGCTCAAGGGTTCCAAGGCCGGCGAAATGTCCGCCCGCTGGGATGTGGTGCTCGGGTTTACGCCGGAGGGGTGACGAGGTAGGGACAGCACCACGTGCTGTCCTAGGTGCAAAAGTGCAAATCGGCCTACGGCCTGTGCAAAGGTGCAAAAGTGAGAGGCAGCTGCTTGGGTAGGGTTGAGCGGCCCGCTCAACCGCGGCTGACCGGGCCGGTCAGCCCTACCTAGAAACAAAGGCTTTCACTCAAAGGGGAAACCGGAGACCGGATGATTGGCTGGGGGAATCCGTTTTCAGGTCTCAGGTCTCGGCCGCCGGGTGTCAGGTTCGGGTGTCCGGGTTAGGGTACAGGTCTCGGGTAGCGGCGCTCTGCCATCTGTCCTCTGTCATCGATTCAACCATCCACTTAGCCCTTTCCCTACCTTTGCCCTTTTGCCCCTCCGCCCTTTTGCTCACTGTCTTCCCATGTCCCCCGCTACCCCTCGTCGTGATTTCCTGAAACAGTCCGCTTGGCTTTCGCTCGCCGCGCTGGGTCTGTCCGCCCGGGCCGCGGAGTCCGCGCCGGCCGGCAAGATCTCGCGTCTGCGCACCTCGCTCAACGCCTACTCTTTCTACGTCGAGCTGAATCAGGGACTGAAGGACCCGAAGCACCCCAAGGCGATGAACCTCAGCCAGCTGCTGAACTTCACCGCGGAAGCGGGCTTCGACGCCATCGACCTCACGGGCTATTTCTTCGCCAGCTATCCCAAGGCCCCGACCGATGCCGAGATCTTCGCGATCAAGCATGAGGCCTTCCGTCTCGGACTCGAGATCAGTGGCAGCGGCGTGAAGAACGAGGTCACCACCGCCGACAAAGCCCTGCGCGCCGAAGGCAAGCAGCGCATCAAGGACTGGGTCGAAGTCTGCGTGAAGCTCGGCGCTCCCGTGCTGCGCGTCTTCGCCGATACGAATATTCCGCCGCAGAAGTGGCAGGCTGTCTCCGGCGGCGCCTCGCGCGAGGTCGTCGAAGGTTGGATCGCCGATGATTTCCGGGAGTGTGCCGAATTCGCCGCCGCCCGCGGCATCTTCATCGGCGTGCAGAACCATGGCGATTTCCTGACCACCGGCGCCGAGCACGTCAGCCTGCTCAAGCGCGTGAATCATCCGAACTGCCGCGCCATCGTGGACACCGGCAAATACCTCACCGCCGACCCGTACGTCGACATGGCCTTGGCCGCGCCGTACGCAGTGAACTGGCAGGTCAAGGAGACCCCGTTCGGCAAGCCGAACAAGCCCCTTACCGATATGCGTAAGATCGTGAAGATCGCCCGTGACGCCGGTTACAACGGCTACCTGCCGATCGAATCACTGCCCATGGGCCGTAAGGATTACGATACTCCCGGCGAGCTGCGTCGCATGCTCAAGGAACTCAAGGCGGCGATCGCGGAGTGAGGTAATTGATATCGCTTCAGGTGGCGGGTGGCGGCCTCGGGTGGCAGGTGGCGGGGAATATGCCTCGGGGTAGGGACGTGATTGCTATCACGTCCGTTCGAGGCGGAGAATTTGCATGTCGAACGAGCTGGGCTAAGAACCGACGAACACGCGTCATCGGTTTCGAACGGATGCGATAGTGATCGCATCCCTACCTTAGGCCCGCCACCCGCCACCTGGGGCTGCCACCCGCCACCCGAAAGTGACAGCATTTCACTCGCCCACAAAAAAGCCCCCGATTTCCCGGGGGCTTGATGCGCACGCGAGGAGCGAACCTTACTTCGCGCGGGCTTTAACGAAATCGATATTATGCTTCACCTGGGGAACGCTGTCCTTCCAGTCGTTCTCGTGCTCGATGGAGATATGGCCGTCGAACTTCTGACGGATGAGCTCCTTGAGGCAGCCGTCGATATCGCAGACGCCCTTACCGGCGACGACGACCGAGGCCTTATGGCCGAACTCGGACTTGTCCTTGAGGTGCACGCTGACAACGCGTCCTTCGAGGACCTTGAGGGCCCAGACAGAGCTCAGGCTCGACGTAGCCCAGTGACCGAGGTCGGCACAGGCGCCGACGCGGGCGTCGCGGCTTTCGACGACGCCGAGGATGTAGAGAGGATCCCAGACCTTATACTTCGGGTCGATCTTGCCGTCCTTAGTGATGCGGGTGCCGTGCTCGTGGAAGGCGACCTTGATGTCGAACTCGATGGCCGCGGCTTCCCAATGGACGATCTGTTCGGTGGATTCGGTGCAGACGGCGTAGAGGCCGAGCTTCTTGGCGAACTTCATGATCGCGTAGACCTCTTCCTTGTTCTTCGCACCGACGACGCCGTAATTGACGGCGCGCACGCCCTGGCGGTCGAGTTCGGCCTTCATCTCGGCGAAGGTGGCGTCGGACATCGAGTGGTGGGTCTTTTCCTTAGAGCCTGGCTTGAGGGTGTGTCCGGGGAAGATCTCGATGATATTGCCGCCGGCTTCCTTAGTCTTGGCGATGGCTTCAAAGAAAGAGAACTCCTTGAAGGTGTAGGCTTGGGCTCCGACGAACCAGCCGTTCTGGCGGTAGGACTCGGGAATCGGATCGGCGCTGACGCAGGCGGCAGCGGCGAGGGCGAGGAGGGTGAGGAAACGCATGGGTGTGGGGTGTAAGGACAGAGTAAAGCCCCCCAAGGTTCCCTAGGTCAAGACCCCCTCGTTCGCAGTGTGGCGGAAAAGCCCCCTTTTAGGTCCTATCGGACATGTTTTTCACCG
>CAMCWL010000154.1 GCA_945882655.1 Opitutus sp. GAS368 | reverse complement strand
GGCATGGCGATAGCGTGTAAAAGTTTGCGTGAGTCATAAATGCCCGCCCAAGGCAAAGGCAAGCACCTACCCCCGTCTGACTGTCATACGGACTCAGAGTCGACGATGGGCATAATCCGCCAATTCGTAACAATCCGGGCTCATTTCTTCCAGAAAACGGCAGGGATCCAGCGGGCGGTAGCCTTCGCCGGAGACCGCGAAGCGGGGGGCGAAAAGGAACAGCATGTTCTCGGCCCGGGTGCAGGCGACGTAGAACAGGCGGCGCTCTTCCTCGACGTCGCCCTCGTCGATGGCGCGGGTCAGCGGGAGGAGGCCGTCAGCTACGCCCAAGAGGAAGACAATCGGGAACTCAAGCCCCTTGGATTGATGGATGGTGGTGAGGCGCAGCATGTCCTCCTCCGGCTCGGCTTTCTTGTCGGAGGATTCGCCGTTGAGTAGGGCGACCTGGGCGACGAGGTCGCCGACGTCCTCAAACTTAGAGGCGAAGCCAATGAGGCCTTGGAGGTCCTGCTCGCGGTCCTTCCAGTCGGGAAAGATCGTTTTGATGAAGCCGCCATACCAGCCCTCGATGCAGACGCGGACGGTCTCGGCAGGGGTCCGGGCGACTTTGATGGAGTTGGCGTCGGAGGCCGCGACGAAGAGGTCGGGTGCAGGAGCCACTGGCTCTGGCTTAGCCTTCGCGGCTTCGAGGCCTTCCAGCATGTCCTCGAGTGTGATGGTGAGGTCGTTGAAGTCGTCCTTCGCCGATTCCGGGACGCGCTTGAGGATGGCATCGGCGCGCAGCGCGCGGACCATGCCGCGGCCTTGGGCCTGGTCGACCTCGCGGGCGGCCTTGCTGATCTTGTCGGCGGCGACCGGTCCGACCTTAGGGAGGAGGCAGAGCAGGCGGGAAAGCGCGACCTGGTCGCGCGGGTTATGTACGAAGCGCAGGTGGGCGAGGATGTCCTTTACGTGCGTGAGGTCGAAGAACTTGTGGCCGCTGGTGATGACGAACGGTACGCCCATCGCGTTGAGTTCCATCTGTAGCTCCAGCGACTGGTAATGTGCGCGGTAGAGTACGTGCACGTCTGCGAGGGCGTGTCCATCGTGGTGCAGCTGCATGATCTTGCGAACCACGAGCTTCGCTTGCTGTGACGTATCGCCGACGGTGAAGACCGTGGGCTGCGGACCGCGCTCGCGGACGGCCTTAAGGCGACGGTCGAAGCCTTCGATGCGCGGTCGGTGGCTGAGGATCTCGTTGGCGAAGGCCAGAATCTCCGGCGTCGAGCGATAGTTCGTATCGATTGTGTGGATCAGGGTGCCTGGGTGGCGATTCGGGAAGGCCACGATGTTCTCCCAGTCGGCGCCGCGCCAGGTGTAGATGCACTGAGCATCGTCGCCGACGGCCATGATTTGATGCTCGCTGGCGAGCAGGTCGATGATGCGGCTCTGCAGGCGATTCGTATCCTGAAATTCGTCCACCAAGATGTGGCGGAAGCGCTGGCGGTAGTGGGCCAGTGCAGCTGGATCGTTCTCGAGGACGTAAAGCCAGAGGCTCAGCAGGTCATCGAAGTCGCAGAGATTACGCTCTTTCTTCGCCGCCTCATAGCTTGTGCAGAACTGCATTAACTTCTCCGGTCCGCCCTTCATCCAGTCGAGCCGCTCGGCCAGGACGTCCGGCAATGGGCGGAGGGTGTTACGGGCGTGAGAATAGGCGTCAAGGATGACGGCCGCCTTGGGGTTCGTCTTATCCTTGATGAACGCCCCGTCGATCGACTTCACGATCTCAGAGAAAAGGTGTTCCGATTCCTTCTGGTCGAGGATGGTGAAGTCAGGCGAACGCGATGCCACGGCCGCGTTGCGACGTAGGATGCGCTGGCCAATGGAATGGAACGTGCCGCCCCAGAACTGGCCGCGCGGCACGCCCGTGAGGTCTTCGACGCGTTCGAGCATCTCCTTCGCCGACTTATTGGTGAAGGTCAGGAGCAGGATGTCCCAGGGCTTAGCTCCTTGATGCAGGAGCCAGGCGACGCGGTAGGTGAGAGTGCGGGTCTTGCCTGAACCGGCGCCGGCGAGTACGAGCGCGGGGCCACGAGGCGAGGTCACCGCAGCGTACTGCTCATCGTTGAGCTCGCCGCGGAAATCGACGGGAGGCAGGCCTTCCACGGATTAGCGGGCGGGTCGCTGGCGGCGATCCATCAGGCTGAACTTCACGACCTGTTCATCGGCGCGGTAAGAGGAGCGGACCAGTGGGCCGGATTCGACGTGCTTGACGCCGGCAGCGAGCGCGAAGGCCTTCCACTCGGCAAACTCTTCCGGCGTCACCCAGCGGTCGATGGGGGCGTGTTCCTTGCTGGGTGAGAGATACTGGCCGATGGTCAGAATATCGACGTCGGCGGCGGCGATGTCGCGGATGAGTTGGGCGACTTCTTCCTTCTGCTCGCCGATGCCGAGCATGATGCCGGTCTTGGTGATGAAGTCGCGGGACTTGGCGTGCTTGAGCACCCAGAAGGAGCGGTCGTAGCGGGCGGTCTTGCGGATCGGACGCTGCAGGCGTTCAACCGTCTCGAGGTTGTGATTGAGGATGTCGGGACGCGCGTCGAGTAACGTATCGAGGTGGACCTGTTCGCCGCGGAAATCGGCTGGCAGGACCTCGATGGTCGTGTTCGGGCAACGATTGCGAGTGGCGCGGACGGTCGCGGCCCAAACGGAAGCGCCGCCGTCCTTGAGGTCATCGCGGGCGACGGAGGTGATGACCACGTGCTTCAGGTTCATCAGCGCGATGGATTCAGCGACGCGGGCCGGTTCGCCGAGGTCGAGTTCGCTGGGGCGGCCGGAGAGCACGGCGCAGAAGGTACAGGAGCGGGTGCAGACGTTGCCGAGGATCATCACCGTGGCGCTGCCGCGGGACCAGCATTCGCCCATGTTGGGGCACTGCGCGGACTGGCAGACCGTGTGCAGCTTATGCTCGTCGACGTTCTTCTTCGTCTCCAGGAAGTCCGGGCCGCTGGGGAGCTTGGCGCGGAGCCAGTCAGGTTTGCGGGCGGACTCGATCATGGAAGAAGGGCAACATTGCTGTCCCGGGCCATTTTTCAACCTTACAAAGAAGAAGGGGTGCCTTCCGTTCGGAAAGCACCCCTTTTGCTATGAGTTTCCGCTCAGACCTTAGAAGGTCTTCTTGAGCGTGACGGCCGTGATGCCTTCGTAGGCGCCGGCGAAGGTGCCGCTACCGTTCGAGTAGGACACGGTGCCGGTGAAGCCAGCGATCGGGTAAGAAAGGCCGATCGCGTAGTCTTCGTCGTTGTCGGCGGCATTCTTGCCGTCGGTCACGCCGTAGTGGAGAGCCAGGCTGAGGCCCTTGATGGCGGCGACCTCGTAAGCGTAGTTGAGCTCGTAGTACTGGGTGCCGCTGCCAGCGATACCGAAGTAATCGGTGACGGCGTGGGAGAGCTTAGCGGTGAGGCCGTAGGCCGAAACCGAGGCGTTGATTTCACCGGTGTTGAGGGAGGAGTTGCCTTCGTAGACGTAGGCCAGGTAGCCGACGGTGGCGGAGAAATCCTTGCTCAGGCTGAAGCCGTAGTTGGCATAGAGATCCACTTCGAGGGTGGTGTTAGCCCAGTTGACGTTCGAAGCCCAGACGCCAGCCGAGAGGCCGGAGGTGTGCGCGACGTCGAAGC
>CAMCWL010000153.1 GCA_945882655.1 Opitutus sp. GAS368 | reverse complement strand
TGGTCTGTCGGGCAGGTTTTTGGGCCGCAGGGGCGTCGGCCGGAGCATCGGCGGCGAAACCGACTAGGGCGAACAGGGTGGCAAAAAGGAAAAGGGCGGGGCGCATGGGGTGGTGAAATATAGATGACAGAATCGAGTGCTGAATCGATGGCAGAGTGCGGAGGGGCTGGAGGAATGGTCGTTTTTCAGAGGCAACAGGCTTTACCGGATTCAATCCAGTCATCGATTCAGCCCTCAGTCATCGACTCAGTGATCTGTTTTTCGCTCACTTCGCCTTCTTGGCCCGGGCGTTGCCCTTCTGGCGGGAAGCTTCGAGGTAGGTCCGGACGAGTTCGGGATTCAGGGAAGGGTCGGCTTTGATCATGGCCTTGGCGAGGGCTTCGTCGGCGGAACCGCGGGGGCTGCCTTTCTTCTTCTTATCGACGTCGCCCTTAGCCTTTTCATCGCCTGCTTGAGGGGCGGGAGCTTCCTGCGCTTTCACCCAGGCGGCTTGCAGTTTCACGCCGTCGCTGATGGAGACGCCCTCGGGAATCTCCGGAATGCCCATGCCCTTTTTCTTTTTCGCGGCAGCCTTGGGCGCGGCCTTTTCGGCTGGCTTGGCTTCAGGCGTATCCCCTTTCGGCGCTTCGGTCGTCTTCGGCGCATCCGCGGCGAAGATCACTGAGGTCGCGAACAGGGTCAGCAGCAGGGCAGGGAGGCGCATGCCTATTCAACACCAAGAATGCCCCAAGGTTTTAGCGGTTAGCGGTTAGCGGTTGGCGGATGGGTGACGCACTCGAAGGGGAGCCGGAGACCGGATGATTGGCTTGGGTGAGGGCATTCTTTGGTGACGGGTGCCAGCCACGGGAGCCAGCCCTCCAGACGCCGGCCGTTCAGGTTTCGGCCGCTGGCCTCCGGGTCCTGGCTGCCGATGGCTGAACAGCCGATTCCTGTATGGCTGATGCCCCGTTGGCCGTCACCTGTCACCTGTTCGTTCTAACCGCCAACCGCTATCCGCTAACCTCCCTCACCTCGTCTTCGTCCCCAAACAAAAAACCCCGGCGAACCGGGGTCTTGTTCTAGCCTGTAATCCGAAGATTACTTGGCTTCAGGCTTCTTGCCGCCCTTTTCGCCCTTGCCCTTGCCCTTGGCGCGGCTCGCTTCGATCGCCTTGAAGACGGATTCGAGAGAGGCGTCGGCCTTGAGGATGGCAGCCTTGGTGGCTTCCATGACAGCCTTACCAGCGGCCTGCTTTTCTTCAGGGGTCTTGGCGTCAGCGGCCTTGGCCTTGGCGGCGATCACAGCTTCGTCTTTCTGAGCGGCCTTCTGGGCTTCGCCGAACTTCTTCCAGGTGGCTTCGTCGACGGACTCAGGCTTCTGGGGGGCCTGCTTCTTGCCGCCCTTGTCGCCCTTGCCCTTTTCGGCCTTCTTGCCGGGTTCGTCACCCTTAGGGGCGTCCGGCTTAGGCGCGTCGGCAGCGATGAGACCGGCCGAGGAGATCAGGGCCAGGAGGAATGCGAGTTTGAGTTTCATAGGTGTATTGGATTGGGGTTCGCCTTTAAAACCCCAGATTCCCGTCACAGTTGCAAGATTCGAAATCTTGTTATGACACTCTTCATCAATGATTTAAGTCTTAATCTCTCCTTAAGGTTGGCAGACTACTCCGGATGACCCCTGTTTTACTGCATCTTCCGCATGATTCGACCGTGATTCCGCCCGCAGACCGTGCGGATTACCTGATTTCGGACTCCGACCTTTGCGTGGAGCAACTACGGCTGACCGACTGGCATACGGCGACGCTTTACGCCGAAGGGGTGCCCCCCGATGAGATCGTGTGCGCGGAAGTCTCGCGCCTGGTGGTCGATGTCGAGCGCTTTGCCGACGATCGGCAGGAGCGATGTTCCGCCTTCGGGATGGGCGCGACGTATGTACAGACCTGTGACGGAAGGCCTTTGCGTTCACTCTCGCCGGAGCGACGTGCGGAGTTGCTCGACCGCTATTACTGGCCGCACCACCGTCGGCTCGACGAAGCCGCGGCGGAGCGACTCGCGCACCACGGGCGCTGCGTAATCCTCGACGCGCATTCTTTCCCGACCGGACAGTTGCCGACGCAGGTCGGTTTCTCGGCGCCGCTGGAGATCGGCATCGGGTCGCAGCCAGGTCACACCTCGCCCGAACTCCAGGCGTTGGCCGAGGATTTCTTCCGCGCGCAGGGCTTCGTCGTCGGTGTCGATATCCCGTTCAGTGGCGCGATCGTGCCGAACCGCTTCTTCGGAAAGGAGCCGCGGGTGCAGTCGCTGATGATCGAAGTGCGCCGCGACCTTTACATGGATGAATCCACCAGCGCACGGCACGACGGCTTTGCCCGCATCCAGGCGGTACTGGCGGAATTTCGCACTGAGCTCGCGCGTTTTGCGACTACTTGACGCCGGCAGCAGCTTCGCGGGCGGATTTATCGACCTCTTCGCGGAGCAGGCCGAGCGCTTCCTTCCACATCGCTTCCATCTGCGGCACGACCGCCGCCTTGGCGTCGTCATCCTGCGTCTTCCAGGCGGCTTCGGCCGCCTGCCATTGGGCGATGATTTCCTTCACGCGCGGCTGGGCGTTCCAGCGCTTGGCGGCGTCGTCGAAGACCGCTAAGTTCATCTGCTTCATCTCCTGCAATTCGCCGATGCCCGTGCGGACGATGCTTTCGCGGCGGGCGTTCGGGGGCCGTGCGTCGGCAGAGATGTCCTGTTTAGTGTCTACCGTAAGCCCTTGGATACTGCGGGGCGCGCTGGCGGCAGGACGAGAGCCAGTTGTAGTCTTATTGGTGCCGCTCGCTGTGGATCTGCGACCGGATGCTTTGTCTTCGGGCGTTTCGGAGGCGAGCCAGGTGAACCCCGCCCACACCAACGCCAACAGCAATAAACCACTGAGTACGGGCCGACGGGCGAGAAAAGTGATCATGAGGAGCGGACAGCCATCAGGCCGTCGTCGACCTTACTGGAAGACGATGGGAGGAGCCGGCGCTGGCGCCGGAGCGGGGGCGGGCGCGGCGGCGGGCGCGGCACCGTTGCCGGGGTTAACCACGCCAGGACCGGTGATCGTCACGTTAGGCGTCGCGGTCGATGGAGCGCCGGCGGCAGCCTGCTTAAGCATCCCGAGTCCGCGGTTCCGGATGGTCAAGAGCTCGTCCATGATGGATTGTTTTTGGTCGTCGGTTGCGGAGCGATACTGGTTCTCGAGCTCGCGCATGCGTCCGTAGTTGGCCTTGAATTCGTCGTTCGCCATGGCCGCGCGGAAAGCATCGCCGATCTTCTGGCGGTCGCCGCCGAACATGTCCTCGACGGCCTTGCGTCCGTCGTCGCGCCAGGTGGCGAACTTCGCGTCGAGTTCGGCCACGGGCTTGGACTGCTTCGCGAGATCCTTTTCTTCCACTTCTGTCCCGACGTCATCCTTGCGGCTAAGGTGCAGGTTCTTGGCGCTGCGCACGGTGCCTTTCTCCATGGCGAGCTTGCTGACTGGGGAGCCGGTTTTCTTGGCGGTGCTCCGAACGACCGAGACGTCCTCAGGCTGCACCCACTTGAAGAGGGCATAGCCAGCTCCGGCCACGACGATGAAGCTGAAGATCGCTAAGAGTTGATTCGATTTCATGGGGTACTTTGTATGGATTATAACTCCGCGACCAAGGCGAAGTTTCCGCC
>CAMCWL010000152.1 GCA_945882655.1 Opitutus sp. GAS368 | reverse complement strand
TCGGCGTGCATCTTGGGATGACGGGTCGCCTCGAAGCCGGCGACGCCGACCGCGAGCCGACACCCTACGACCACTTTAAGCTGACAATGACCGGCGGCAAGGAGCTCGCCTTCGTCGACCCTCGGCAATTTGGTCGCATCCAATTTTGGCAAGGCGTCGGCGTTCCGCCGTGGTGGGAGAAAATCCCGCCAGCAATCCTCTCGCCCGAATTCACCGTCGGAGTCGTCGAGGTCTTCCTGCGTAGACGAGCGCGCACGTCGATTAAAGCGGTGCTGTTGATGCAGGAGCGCTTCCCGGGCATCGGCAATTGGATGGCCGACGAAGTGCTCTGGCGTGCGGGTTTTCATCCGCAGGCCAAGGCCGGCTCGTTCGGGCCGAAGTCGGTGCGCAAGCTGCACGCGACGCTCCGCGAGGTCTGCGCGGAGGCGATGGAGGTTATCGGCAAGGATTGGTCTGACCCTCCTGACAGCTGGCTCTTCAATCATCGCTGGAAAGACGGTGGCCGTTGCCCACGTTCGAAGAAGCCGTTGGTCCGCGAGGATGTCGGCGGTCGCACCACGTGCTGGTCGCCCGAGCGGCAGGTGCTCGGCGCCGAACGCCGTTGACCTTCCGCGCGCCCGCGCGAATTTGAACCCATGCGTATCACCGGCGGTATCGCCCGAGGTATCCAGCTCCGCGTTCCCACGCAGGGCGGCGTACGCCCGGCCACGGATTACATCCGCGAGGCGGTCTTCAACTCTCTGGCGGCCTTCGTGCCCGGCACCGCCGTACTCGACCTCTTTGCTGGCACTGGTGCCTATGGACTCGAATCGCTTAGCCGCGGTGCCCTGCGCGCGACGTGTGTGGACGAGCGGATCGGCGCCGAGCTCACGGCCAACGCCGCCGCGGTCGCGAAGTCGATGGGCGTTGCCGAACTTCCTTTCACGAAGATCACCGGCGACGCGACCAAGCCCGGCGTGGCCGAAGGCCGCTTCGATCTGGTGTTCGCCGATCCGCCCTGGGAACTGTGGCAGACCAAGGGTGCGGAGATCGCCGCGACGGCGGTGGGTTACGCCGATGAAGGCGCCCACGTGCGCGTGATTCTCGAAGCACCTGGCGGTTACGAAGTCCCGGTGCCCGAAGGGTGGAAGCTCCGCAAGGTCATCGGCAAAGGCAAAGGCCAGCCCGCCGCGTCGGTGCTCGTCCGTAAAGCCGCGGAGTGATCAGCCGCCGACTGGACGGTGTTTTTCCCAAGCGCGTAATTGCGCGAGCATGAGCGCCCCGCCGACGAGCGCAGCGGCTTCGACGCGCAGGATGCGGTCGCCGAGATGCGCGAAGGCGAAGCCATGGGAGCGTAGCGCTGCGCGCTCGCTGTCGCTGAAGCCACGCTCAGGTCCGATTGCGAGCACGGCGGATTTCGCAGGAGAGGAAATTTCCGGAGCGCCCGTCGCTTCATAGGGATCGAGCGCGAGCTTCCAGGCCTTCGCATCGAGACCGATGAGTGCTTCGGCCAGTGAGCCGACGCGCGTCACTTCGGGCACGAGCGTTGAGCAAGCCTGCTCGGTTCCTTTGAGGACATGCTCGCGCCATTCGCCGTCTTTCCAGAGCGAGCTGGTGAGATAACCCGGATCACCTTTCTCGGATTCAAAGAAGATGATCCGCGCGGCGCCTAGGCTCGCGAGGTCGTGCAGGACTTTCTTCGCGGTCTGCGGACGCGGCAGCCCGACGAGCACCGTGAGCGGGAGCCGTGCCTGCGGAGATTTTTCCCAGGCAACCGTGAAGGCGAGCTCAGGTGCGAGCGACGTGATCGTGCCGATGCCACGCAGTCCGTTCTCGACGCCGACGTGGAATGTGCCGCCGACGGCGAGTCCGACAGTTTCGCGCAGATGCCGGGCGCGGGCGTCATCGGGCGGCAGCCCAGATTTGGCTTCCTCGGCGGTTATGAGCACCAGATTCACCTCTACTAAGGTGGGAGGCCGGTCTGGGCTGGCGAGAGGGAAGGGTGCTAACGCTTGCAGGTCTGGCCTCCCCATTTAACATCTCGGCATGGACCTTTCGGAATTCCGTAAAGAGTACGCGGCGCACGGTATCGACCGCCATGAACTGCTCGATGCCCCCCTGGCTCAGTTCAAGGCTTGGTTCGATCAGGCTAAGACTGCCGGGGTGATCGAGCCCAACGCCATGGTCCTCTCGACCCTTGGCCTGGACGGCTTTCCCTCTTCCCGGACTGTCTTGCTCAAGGCTGCCGACGAGCGCGGGTTCTCCTTCTTTACTAACTACGACAGCAAGAAGGGGGAGGAAATCGCCGCCAACCCCCGGGTCACCCTGCTCTTCCCGTGGTTTTCGCTCGAGCGCCAGATTCACATAACTGGTTCATTGATAAAGACTTCTGAAGAAGAATCGGTGACTTATTTTGCCCGTCGCCCCTATGGCAGTCAGCTGGGGGCCTTGGCCTCCGATCAGAGCGATATCATCGCCGACCGTGGGGTCTTGGAGGCTCGTTTGGCGGAGCTGAAAGCCAAGTATCCGGAGGGCCAGGTCCCGAAGCCCCTGCATTGGGGCGGTTACCGCCTGGTCCCGATCAGCTTCGAGTTCTGGCAGGGCCGCACCAATCGGCTCCATGATCGTTTCCATTACACCCTAAATAAGGGTGTTTGGGACATCGTGCGCCTCTCTCCGTAATCGGGTCACTGGGATTAGTTTACCTAATAGGGGGGCCTATTGACCCTTACTCTGGGCATGGGGGTGCTCGCAGGGTTGACCATCCTGTGGGGAATCATTCACCAATCCTTTCCCGCGTCTAAATGCGCCCTCTTTTCCTCCTCAGTCTCTTTGCCCCGGCGTTCGCTCTCGCGAGCGCTGAAGGCGTCAATCCGAAGGCGACCGACCTCTTTGAGATCGGTGGCATCCCGGTCTCCAACTCGATCCTGACCACCTGGATTCTCGCGGTCCTCATCATCATCGCCGTCCGCGTGCTTGTCGGCACTCCGAAGATCATCCCCAACAAGGGCCAGGCCCTCGTCGAGAATGTCGCCTCCGGCCTGCGCGACGCCCTCGAGCCGATTGTCGGCAAGAAGATGATCGGCAAGACCTTCCCCGTCCTCTGCGGATTTTTCGTTTTCATCCTCCTGATGAATTGGAGCGGCCTCCTCCCCGGAGTCGGCACGATCAAGTATCAAAGCGCCGATGGCCACTGGCTCGACGCAATCCGCCCGGCGAACTCCGACCTTAATACCACGCTCGCGCTGTCGATCCTCTCGGTCCTCGCCTGGACTTATTTCGTGCTGCGTTACGCCGGGTTTAAGGCGCTAGTCTTCGATCTCTTCGGCAACAAGGCCGACAAGAGGGAGCTCAGCATGCTCATCTGGCTCATGCTGGGCTTCATCTTCCTTGGCGTCGGCGTCATTGAAGTCCTCTCGATCGCCTCCCGCTTGATTTCTCTCCCGTTCCGTCTCTACGGCAACGTCTTCGGCGGAGAGAACCTGATCCATACCCTCGGCGGCATTGCTCCTTACGTCGTCCCTGCCATCGCCGGCATGCTCGAAGTTCTCGTCGGCCTCATCCAGGCCTTCGTCTTCACGCTCCTCTCTGCCGTCTACATCGGCCTCATCTGCAACCATGATGCTGGCCACGACGACGAACACGCCCACTGACCCTTTCACTTTCGAGGCGCGCGACATGCCGGGAATCCCCCGGC
>CAMCWL010000151.1 GCA_945882655.1 Opitutus sp. GAS368 | reverse complement strand
ATGAGCAGAGGTGTGCTGATACCCGCGCGCTTCAGTTCTTGGGCGACGGTGATCATCTCGTCGAGGGACGGTGTGATCAGGCCGGACAGGCCGATGAAGTCGGGCTTCAGGCGCTGGGCCTCGGACACGATCCGCTCGGTGGGCGTCATCACGCCTAGGTCGGTGACGGCGTAGTTGTTACAGGCGAGCACGACGCCGACGATGTTCTTGCCGATGTCGTGGACGTCGCCCTTGACCGTCGCGATGAGGAAGGTGCCCTGAGTGGAGCCGCCGACCTTCTCGGCGGCCATGAATGGCTCAAGGTGGGCGACCGCGGTCTTCATGACCTTGGCCGACTTCACCACCTGGGGGAGGAACATCTTACCCTCGCCGAAGAGCTTGCCGACGACGCGCATGCCGTCCATCAGCGGGCCTTCGATGACGAGCAGCGGCTTACCCAGCTTGACGCGGGCTTCCTCGGTGTCGGCGACGGCATGGTCGTCGATGCCCTTCACCAAGGCGTGGGCGAGGCGTGCTTCGACGCCGAGATTACGCCATTCGTTCTTCTTAGAGTTGTCAGGGCCTTCGGTCTTCGTTCCGGCGAAGCGCGGTGCGGCTTCCATCAGACGGTCCGTGGCGTCTTCGCGTCGGCAGAGGACGAGGTCCTCGACGAGGTCGCGGAGTTCCGGGTCAATCTCGGTGTAGACCTCGAGCATACCGGCGTTGACGATGGCCATGTCGAGGCCGGCCTTCAAGGCATGGTAGAGGAAGACGGAGTGGATGGCTTCGCGGACCTTGTTGTTGCCAGCGAAGGCGAACGAGACGTTGGACAGGCCGCCCGAGGTGCGGGCGCCAGGGCAGAGCCGCTTGATCTCCGTGACGGCCTCGATGAAATCGAGCGCGTAGCGGTTATGCTCCTTCATGCCCGTGCCGACCGTCAGGATATTAGCGTCGAAGATGATGTCCTGTGGGTCGACGCCCGCTTCCTGCGTGAGGATGCCGAAGGCGCGGACGCAGATGCGGACCTTATCCTCAAAGGTAGCGGCCTGACCCTTCTCGTCGAAGGCCATGACGATCATCGCGGCGCCATAGCGGCGGCAGAGGCGGGCGCGTCGGACGAACTCCGCTTGGCCTTCCTTGAGCGAGATCGAATTCACGATGGCCTTGCCCTGCACGCAACGCAGGCCGGCTTCGATGATGTCGAAGTTCGACGAATCGATCATGAACGGCACCTTGGAGATATCCGGCTCGGTCGCCGCCATGTTCAGGAACTTCGTCATCGCCTTGGCGCCGTCGAGCAGGCCGGCATCGAAGTTGATGTCGATGACCGTGGCGCCGGCTTCGATCTGCTGCTTGGCCACGCGCAGGGCGGAGCGGTAGTCGTCCTTCTCGATATGGCCCTTGAAGATCTTGGAGCCAGCGACGTTGGTCCGCTCGCCGACGTTCACGAAGGTGCCGGGGCCTCCGACGATGTTCAGCGGCTCGAGGCCAGAGAGCTTGAGCGCAGCCTGGATCGCGCCAGGGACGCGGGCTGGATACTTCTCGGTGCGACGACGGATGGCAGCGATGTGACCGGGCGTGGTGCCGCAACAGCCGCCGACGATGTTGACCAGGCCGTCGCGGGCGAAGGTCTCGAGAATGGCGGCGGTGTCTTCCGGGCCTTCGGGGAAGCCCGTCGGCGAAAGCGGATTGGGCAGGCCGGCGTTCGGGTAGCAGGAGACAAAGATGTCGGCTTTCTTCGCGAGCTCGGCGATGTGCGGGCGCATCTGCTCGCCGCCGAGGGCGCAGTTCATGCCGACGCTAATCGGCTGGGCGTGGCGGACGGAGTTCCAGAAGGCTTCGGTCGTCTGTCCAGTGAGCGTGCGGCCGGAAGCGTCGGTGATCGTGCCTGAGATCATCAGCGGGATACGGAAGCCGCGGGCCTCGAAGGCCTCGTCGATCGCAAAGAGGGCGGCCTTGAGGACGAGCGTATCGAAGACCGTCTCGCAGAGGAGCAGGTCCGCGCCGGCGTCAATCAAGGCGTCGACCTGTTCGCGGTAGGCGTCGCGCACCTGGACAAACGTCACGTCGCGCTTGGCGGAGTCGTTGACGTCGCGGGACATCGACAGCGTCTTATTCGTCGGGCCGATGGCGCCGGCCACAAAAGCGTCCTTGCCTGGATTGGCGGCCTTGAAGGCATCGACGGCCTCGCGGGCGACCTTGACCGCCTCGGTATTCAACTCACGGACGAGGTGCGTCATCGCGTAGTCTTCCATCGCGATGGACGTGCCGTTAAAGGTGTTGGTCTCGAGGATGTCCGCGCCGGCGTCGAGGTAGGCGCGGTGGATATCACGGATGACGGCCGGCTTGGTGATAACCAGGAGGTCGTTGTTACCCTTAAGTTGACCGGGGTGGTCCTTGAAGTGGTCGCCGCGGTAGTCCGCTTCCTGCAGCTTGAGCTGCTGGATCATCGTGCCCATCGCTCCGTCGAGGTAGACGATGCGTTGGCGCAGGAGGGCCTCAAGGCGCTCGCCGGCCGGGTTAAGTGGGAGTCTCTGACGGGACATCGCCCTTACCGTGCGGGTTGCCGCCCAAGGGTCAAGGCACGGGGCGGGACTATTGTGTCATCCCCGGCAGGTCGGGCTTCTTGCAGCGGAGGAGGTCCTGGCTGCGGTAGAGCACGATCCGCTTACCCTCGAATTTCTCGTCGTTCCAGAGGAGCGGGCGGAGTTCAAAACTGAAGACCGGGTTCAAAAAGGAAAGCTCCGCCTCGACCGCGGGGTCGCCGCCCTGCCAGTAGAGGATGCCGTTAGGTAGGGAATGCTTGGCACCCTTGCACAGGAGCTGGCGGGTGTTGTGGACGAACGTGCGGAGGTCCGCCACGGCGCGGCCGGTGACGAAATCATGCTCGTGGTTCATCGTCTCGGCGCGGGCGTTCTTGACGTCGACGTTCTTGAGGCCGAGGCGCTCGGCGATGTCGGTGACGACGGTGATCTTCTTGCCGACGGAGTCGACGAGCGTGAAGCGGGCCTTGGGGTAGAGCACGGCGAGGATGAGGCCGGGGAAGCCGCCGCCGGTACCGACATCCATGACGCGGCAGCCATCCATGAGCTTGAGGAACTTCACCGCCGCGATGCACGGCGCGTAGTGGTGGCGCTCGAGGTTCTCGATGTCCTTGCGTGAGACCAGGTTGATCTTCTCGTTCCATTCGCGATGGAGCGCGGCCATGGCGGTCAGCTGCTCCCACTGGGCGGGCGTGACTTCCGGGAAGAGGGGAACGAGGGACTGCATGCGAGGCCGCCAGCGTGTCTCGGGGTCCGCCTGAGGCAAGGACGCCTTTGGGCCGCGCACTTTGCTGTTTCCTTCGGCCGGGACTTGGCCAAACCTTGCCGTCCTATGTTCCACCACATCGTCTTCTTCTACCTGAAAAAGGACATCACTTCTGCGCAGCGCGCGGAATTCGAGACCAAGCTCCGCGGCCTGCTCGCGATCAAGTCCATCCACAGCGGCTACGTCGGCATCCCCAGCACCCACGCCGTCCGTCCGATCATCGACACCTCCTACGACTTCGCCGAGTTCTTCGTCTTCAAGAACCACGCCGACCATGACGCCTACCAGATCGACCCGATCCACCAGGCCTTCATCGCCGACTGCAAGGCCTACTGGGATTCCGTCAAGATCTACGACTTCGAATAAGCCCACCGGCTCATCGACGAATCAGGCGCCG
>CAMCWL010000150.1 GCA_945882655.1 Opitutus sp. GAS368 | reverse complement strand
ATCACCGATGCCGCTTGCAGCATCTCCGCGCTGCTCGGAGCCTCGCCTGGCGCCTCGGTCTCGGTAAACGTTGTGCTCGAGGTCATCAGGAAATGCTTCCCCGCCTTGCTCGCCAGCCCAGAGGGGCATGCGCGGATGAAGGCGATGATCCCGACCTTCGACCTGGATATTAAGCTACCTGAGAACGCCGAGCAGTACCGCGAGTATAGTCAGCGGGCGGATACAATCCTCGGGCTCCGGGCAAGCTGACCGGCGGATTAACCTAGAAACTAACCCTTCGCCGCGAGGCGCGGTGGGAATCGGAGAGGATGGGAATAGCTCTGGCCGATGCCTACGGCATCGCCTTTTCGTCTGACGGCTCACCGAACCAGCTCTCAGACGGTGAAATCAAAGACCATCACGCGTTCGAGGTTCGGGACGACAATCAACTTCACGCGTTCGTGCTCAGGGTGAGGGAGATAGCGGTCGCGACTCTCCGGGGTATCGAAAGTCATGACGAACCCGTGCGTGAAGCCGCCGTTGAGGCCTTCGTCGCTCTGGTAGACGCCATGCTGCATGGAGAGCAGTCCGGGGATCTTGCCGACCATGCCGCGCATCTCAGCGAAGCAAGTGTCGATCTGTGTCGGGGTGACGCCCTGCTTGAAAACGAAAGTTCCGTAGTGGTAGACCATGGTAGCTAGAGTATTGAGTTTTGAGTATGGAGTATAGGAAGAGTCAGAGGATTAAGGAGAGTCGGGGGATTTAATCGTGATGAATCTATGTCACTCCCCCGATACTCGATACTCCATACTCGATACTCTGGTTATTTCTGCGACACCCAGTTGAGTGAGTTGAGGAGCAATTGCTTGTACGCCGGGTGGTTGTGCGACTTTTCGTCGTGCCCGAGGGCGATGCAGGCGACGCGTGCACCGGGGTACTTCACCGTCCAGACGGACGGCAGGATGTTCGACAGGCCTTCCTTGGGGGTCTGACGAGGAATCGTGCCCAGGACTTCCGCGCCTTCGGGGCGGGTCAGCTCGATGTTATAGCTCTCGTCATTGATCACGAAGGTAGCGGGGACGCCCTTCATGATCGGGTGCTCGGGCTTGGTGACAGTGAACGTGAAATCACTATGGCCGTGATTACGCGATCCGCCGCACACGAACTCGTCGTTATACTTCGTTGTCAGAGGCCAATTGTACCAGGTGGCGGCATGCAGAAGGACGATGCCCTTCCCTACCGCGGCGAAGTCGCGGATGGCCTTCTGGAACTCCGGCGTACCGAACTGGCCATGGTTACCGCTGAACACGAACAGGTCGGCCTGGGGAAGGAGCGCGAGGGTTTCCTTCAGGTTAGGCGTTGAAGCGACATCGTAACCAGCGGCCTTGGCGGTCAGCGCATCGGTGCCGAGGAAGAACGCGGGGAAGTTATGCGAGCTGCCGGCGCCGGCGAAGAGCACGCGGAGCTGGCCAGCCTTACGAGGGGAGAAGGCCTGACCGAAAGCCTGGGTGGTCTTGGGATTGTCCTTGGGCAGAAGGTCGCTGGGGCCTTCGTTGGCCTTGCCCTTCTTCTTGCCAGCCTTGGGCGCGCCGTCGTCCTTGCCTGCGGGCGGGTTGGGCGGGCCACCGATCTCGATCGTGACTGCTACCGTGGTCGGGGCGATTTCGGTGTCAGCGGAACTCAGGACGAGCTTGTCGATGATCTCATTGCTTTCGACCGGAATCCAATGCGTACGGACCTGACGGCCATCACCGCTGAGGAGCTGGCGGGCGGACTTTGAGCGGGGGACATCGCCCGTGCCGTTGTAGTCGGCGAAGTCGACGCCTCCGTAGAAGATCTTCTTCTGCACCTTGCCGCTGAGGAAATGCACTTCGGCAATCATGGCGATGGCATCGCCATGCGCACCCCAGCCACCAACGGCGCCGAGGAAGTGGATGCGATTGGCGACGGAGCCGACCGGGATTTCGACCTTCTGGGCAAAGCTCTTGGAGTACGCCCCCTTGAAGGCGCCTCCTTTAAGAACGATGACGTTCAGGCCATCCTTCGCGGTCTTGGGGTCGACGACCTTATACGGGACGCCGTTGGATTCGACTTTGCCGAACTGGGCGAAGGGTAAGGTGTCACGCTTGGCTTCCTTGTTGGCGTAGAGGCCGGTGTTCGTAGAGGCGGTGAAGGCCGCGCGAAGATCAAGCAGACGGAAACGGCCGACGGTCTCGCCTTCAGGTGAGATCGCGACGCTACGGAGGTAAGCGATCACATTGCGCAGACCTTCAGCTCCAAGGGCCTCGAAGCCTTCGGGCATGAGTGAGTTCGGGCTACGCTCGCGACTGACGATATCAGCAACCTTGAGCTCGGCGGTCTGGCCGGCCGGCAGCTTGAGCTTCACGAAGGTCGGGTTCTCGCTGCCGATGAGGGCGGAATACTGCGTACCGTCCTTCATCTTGATATTCCAGGTGCGATGTTCGTCGTCGACCATGCGGTTCGGGTCCACGATGTGTACGAGCATCTCGGCCGGCGGGTGCGAGCCGATGCCCTGCAGGTTCGGACCGAAGTCGTTGCCGACGTTGCCTACCTTGTGGCAGGTCTGACAGGCGGCCACGAAGAGTTCCTTGCCCTTGGCGATGTCCCCAGGCTTCTCGACCTCGGCACGGAGCTTCGACACGATGTCATCCTTGGCGGGGCTGCTACCGGCGTTAAGTTTTAAGAGGACGGCGGCCGCGCGCTTAGCGACAGCTTCGTCCGGATGGCGGATGAGCTGAGAGACCTGCATCGGTCCGAGCTGCATCGCGGAGAGCGACTTGACTTCCAGGGCATCTAGCACCAGTCCAGCCCACTCGGCACGGCCGACCAGAGCGGAGAATAAGGTGGCGCGGTAGGAACCAGCCGACTTCGGGAAAGCGGCGTAAAGGAGCTTACCGACGGAAGCATCGCCGCTGGAAGCCAGAGCACCAGCCGTGGCGACAGCGACGGCTTCGTTCGAACCAGCGAGGGCCTGGGTGAGTGCTGGGCGAACCTGCGGATTCGCATCACGCAACAGCACGAGCACGCGAGCGGCGGCGACCTGCGCTTCAATCGAGACCTTGGCATCGCCGAGAAGCGGTAACAGGCGATCCGCAACCGCGGCAAGTTCGGTCTTCAGGCTACCATCGGTGAACCAGAGAGCGGCGATGGCGGCGGCGGAGCCGGAGCTGGCCGAGTCCTGGTCGGCGATCAGCGTGCGCAAGGCGGCACGGGGTGCGTCGAGCGAGGCCGGAGCCGCCACGCGACGGGCTGCGATCTCGCGAATGACGGCGATTGCGACCGGCTTGTTCGCGGACTTGGCGGCGGCGGTGAGGACGGTCGTGGCATCATCACCACTCAGCGATGCGGCGAGCGTGCGGGCGAAATCGGCGCCAGCGGCATCGGCCGGACCGCTGAGGATACCAGCAAGGACGGGACCAGGATTAGCGGCAGCGGCAGCTGTCGCGGCGGCCTTGGACCAGTCGTCGGTCATACGGGCCTGAGCAGACAGAAGCAGAGCGCCAGCGGAGGCCTCGAGCGGCGCGGCGCCCATGGCGCGTAAAGCGGCGAGACGAACGCGAGGCTCGGCATCATCGAGGGCCTTGGCGTAAACGTCAGCCGGGAGTTTGCTACGGCTGGCCTCGGCGACGAGGAAAGCGTTCTTACGCACTTCGGCGTCGGCATCGGCGCAAAGGGCGCGGAGCAGACCGTCCTCAAGTCGATCCAG
>CAMCWL010000149.1 GCA_945882655.1 Opitutus sp. GAS368 | reverse complement strand
CGTTCCCCGAGGAGATGAACCGCCGCGTGACCTCCACGCTTACTCGCTGGCATTTCTGCCCGACCGAAGGCGCCAAGGCCAATCTCCTGCGCGAAGGAATCGCTGCCGCGCACTGTCACGTCACCGGCAATACGGTCATCGATGCACTGCTCTCCACCCGCGCACGCATTGGCGGCATCGAAGCCGCCGCGGTCGGCGCCCGCCTCGGTATCGCCCCGGCCTTCGTCGCTTCGCATCTCGCGCCGCCCAAATCCCGCTGGATCTTGGTCACCGGCCACCGTCGCGAGTCTTTCGGCCCAGGCTTTGAAAATCTCTGCCGCGGCATCCGCCAGCTCGTCGACGCGCATCCCGATCTCGGGGTAGTCTATCCCGTCCATCTTAACCCACAGGTCCAGGAGCCCGTGCGTCGCCTGCTTGGCGGTCATCCGCGCATCGCGCTCGCCGCGCCGGCGGCCTACGAAGATTTCGTCTGGCTGATGGACCGTTCGACCTTCGTGCTCACCGATTCCGGTGGCGTGCAGGAGGAAGCCCCTTCGCTCGGCAAGCCTGTGCTTGTCATGCGCGAGAACACCGAGCGCCCCGAAGGCCTCGCCGCCGGCACCAGCGAACTCGTCGGCACGGACTCCGCCCGCATCGTCGCCGCCGCGACCCGTCTGCTTGCCGATCCCGCCGAATACGCCCGCCGTTCTCAGCTTCGTAATCCTTACGGCGATGGGACTGCTGCCGCGCGGATTGCGCGGGTGATGGAGTCGGTGCTGTAAGCGCCGATTAAGTGCAAAAGTGCACAAGTGGGAGACATTCTCGGGTGGCAGGTGGCAGCCCCGGGTGGCAGGTGGCGGGACCTGAGGTAGGGATGCGATGACATCGCATCCGTTAGGCACCAGGGCGGACGCGATAGTAATCACGTCCCTACCTCAAGACACCTGAAAGCATTTCCCTACCCCGACCCCTATCCCTACCCCCGCCCCTTAACTCACCTTTGCACTTTTGCACAGGAGCTCAGCTCCGATTTGCACCTTTGCACTGCCTCTCGGTCTGCATTCAGTCCTCAACGCTTCGCGTTTCGTGCGCCTCCTCTACTTCCATCAACATTTCGCGACCCCACAAGGAGCGAGTGGCACGCGCTCTTATGAGTTCGCGCGGGCGCTGATCGCACGCGGGCATCAGGTGACGATGGTCTGCGGCGCACATGCCCTCAGTGGGCTCGAATTGCCGTACGACGCCGCGCGCGGCTGGCATCGCGGTGACGTGGACGGCATCGACGTCATCTCGCTGCCGCTCTCCTATTCGAACCACGACTCTTTATTCCGCCGTGGTTGGACCTTCCTTCGCTTTGCTCTCCGTTCCGTCCGACTCGCGCTGACGCTCGACTGCGACCTCGTCTTTGCGACCTCGACGCCGATTACGGCCGTCATTCCTGGCCTCGCCGCCAAATGGCTCCGCGGAAAGCCATTCGTCTTTGAGGTGCGCGATCTCTGGCCCGAGCTTCCCCGCGCGCTCGGTCTAAGTAACCCCTTCGTCCTTGGAGGCATGTCGTTACTGGAATTACTCGGCTATCGTTCGGCGGACGCTTGTATCGGCCTTTCGCCTGGAATCGTCGAAGGTATCCGTGCCCGTTCCGACGAGCGTCTGCCGGTTGCGATGATTCCCAACGGCTCCGACCTCGAACTCTTTCACCCGGCCAAGCGCGCCAAGCTCAAGCTCCCAGGTATCGGCCCCGATGATTTCGTCGCAGGCTTTACCGGCGCCCATGGCGTCGCCAACGGACTCGACGCGCTCCTCACCGTCGCCGAGGAGCTCAAGCGTCGCGGCGACACCCGCGTGAAGCTCGTCTTCATCGGGGACGGCAAGGAGAAGGAACGCCTCGCGGCCTGCGCGACCGAGCGCAGCCTCACGAATTGCCTCTTCTTCCCGCCGGTCCCGAAGGCCGAACTCGGCGCCATCACCGCCTCGCTCGATTGCGGCCTGATGGTGCTTCGTGATATCCCGGCGTTTTATCGCGGGACTTCGCCGAATAAGTTCTTCGACTACATCGCCGCAGGCATCCCGGTCGTAAACAATTACCCAGGCTGGCTCGCTGGCCTCATCCAAGAAAACCACTGCGGGATCGTCGTCCCGCCCGGCAACCCATCTGCCTTCGCCGACGCGCTACAGCGCCTCGCCGCCAATTCCGATGAACGCTGCGCCATGGGTGCTGCTGCTCGTTCGCTTGCGGAGAGAGAGTTCGCCCGCCCGCTCTTAGCCGCCCGTTTCATCGCCACCCTCGAAGCCCAGTCTACCTGAATCCTATGCTCACTCGCGAACAAGCCCTCGCCCTCGTACTCCGTCGCCTCGCCGCGCTCGGCCGTGAGCTCGGCAAGCCTACCTTAGAGCGGGCCGACGCGCAGACCCGCCTCTTCGGCGAAGCTGCGGCTCTCGATAGCATCGGCCTCGTCACGCTCATCGCTGATCTCGAAGAAGATATCCGCGTCGCCACGGGCAAGACCGTCACCCTCGCCGACGAAAAAGCCATGAGCCGACTCACTTCTCCTTTCCGCCGAGTGGATTTACTTGCGGAGTATGTGGTTGAGATTGTCGGACGATAGCAGGGTGCAAAAGTGCAAATCGGCCTACGGCCTGTGCAAAGGTGCAAACGTGAAGATACATCAGAGCCAGGGCTAGGGCTTGGGCCAGGCCGCCGAACGGTGGCCGCAGGGTAGGAGCGAGACTACGTCACGCCCTATAAGCCCGATTAACCCGCCTCCGCCTCTTCTAGCCCCAGCCCTAGCCCAAGCCCTAGCTCTTAAAAAACACTTTTGCACTTTTGCACAGGAGCTCTGCTCCGATTTGCACCTTTGCACTGCCTTTAGTCCAGTACGCTGCCTCTCCCCTTGTCCCCGTGCCCCCGTGCCAGCTTGCCCCCTAAACTAAAAATGCCCACCGCTCTCATCACCGGCACCTCCCAAGGCCTTGGTCTCGCCTTGGCCGAACGGCTGCTGGCCGACGGCTGGACTGTGCATGGTTTCGCGCGCGGCCCGCAGGTGCTCACGCATGAACGTTTCACCGCCCACGTTGTCGATATCACCGACGAAACCGTCCTGCGCGCTGCCGTCGCGTCCATCGCTGAAGCCGGACGTATCGACCTCTTGATCAACAACGCTGGGGCCGCCTCGATGAATGCCTTGCTGCTGACGCCCGCTGCGGTGGCGGAGCGCCTCATGCGTGTGAATTACCTCGGCACCTTCCATTGCCTCCAAGCCGTCGGTAAGGTCATGGTCCGCCAGCGAGCGGGCCGCATCGTCAACGTTACCACGGTAGCCGTTCCGCTTTCGCTCGAGGGCGAAGCAGCCTACGTCGCGAGCAAGGCCGCGGTCGAAGCCCTCACGAAAGTTGCCGCCCGCGAGCTCGCCTCGTCGGGTATCATCGTATCCGCCGTCGGCTTCGGCCCTATTGATACCGCGCTTACCCGGGCAGTGCCCAAGGCCGCACTCGCCAAGATCAATGACACCATTGGTCGCCCGCAGGGCACGACGCTGGCCGCGGCCGTCGACTTCCTCCTCGTCCATCTGCATTCCGCCGAGGCTGGCCGAATTGATTACCTGGGTGACGTCACCCGTCCCTGAATTGTGAACGATTGGCTCCAGCAAAGATTCGCTGCTTCCGGCGATCGTCCCGCCTTGATCGGCAGCTGGGGTGAGTGTTCCTATGCGCGTCTCGCCGGCTTAGTCGACGAGGCGAAGCGTGGGCTGGCGGGCCTACGATTGCCTGGTCCATC
>CAMCWL010000148.1 GCA_945882655.1 Opitutus sp. GAS368 | reverse complement strand
TCGACCTTGATCTGTTCGATGCCGTAAGGGACCTTGGCCGAGAGCGGCACGGCCCACCAGTTCTCGCCCGAAGAGGCGTCGGAGAGGAACGGCTGTTCCCAGTAGTCGAAGGAGAAGCCCCACGGATTGGAGACGTCGGCCTGCACGCGCTCGAGGCGGTAGGACTTCGGGTCGAAGCGCCAGGCGCCGCCGTCATTGCAACGACGCGGGCCATACGGGGTCTCGACCTGGCTGTGGAGGAAGCGGCCTTCGAGCAGGTAGAAGGCGCCCGAGGCGTCGGCGCAATAGGCCGATATGGCGTGGTGTGAGTCGTGGGAGTCGAAGCCGTGCAGGATCAGTTCCATGCGGTCGGCCTTGCCGTCCTTATCGTCGTCGACGAGCAGGGCGAGGTTCGGCTCCTGCGAGACGTAGACGCCTTCGGGGGCGATCTCGAAGCCGATCGGGATGTGGAGCTTATCGGCGAAGACCGACTGCTTGTCGGCCTTGCCGTCGCCGTCGGTATCTTCGAGGATCAGGAGCTTGTCGTCCGGCAGCGCGTCGCCCGGACGGTAGTGCGGGTAGGTCGGAGTCGTGGCGACCCAGAGGCGGCCCTTGGCGTCGAAAGACATCTGCACCGGCTTCTTGAGGTCCGGGAACTTCTCTTCGGAGGCGAAGAGGGAGACCTTGTAGCCGGGCAGGAGCTTCATCTTCTCGATGGCGGCTTCGCCGGAAAGGAACTCCGTGGGGTTGCCGTTCTTCTCGCTGGGCTTGAAGTTCGTCGGCACGGCCGGGAGGACCAGGGTCTTGGAGTCATCGACGGCGAGATCGGTCTTCTTGCCCTGGGCGACGTCGTGGATGAGCGTGTCGCGGATGACGGTCATCTGGCGGCTCTTGAAGACTTCGTCGGGATAGTTCTGCGGACCGAAGGGGTTGTAGCGCTGGCCGTGGGTGTGGACTCCGTTGAGGATCGAGTAGTCGGTATTCCACATGTAGTCCTTCAGCTTCACCGCGCCGTTCACGAGGGCTTCGTCAGCCTTGGAGGCGCGCGCCGTGGCGCCGTAGAGTCCGTCGGCGAGGAGCTTGGCGATCTCGCGGTAACCAAAGTCGGTCGGGGCGAAGCCATTGACCGTGTAGGGCGACTTAGCCTTGCCGTAGGCGGCGAGGGTGGGATGGAAGAGGTCGACGTAGGTGATGCCGTGCTTCTTGGCGACGCGCTCCATGGCGGCGGCGTAGAGCTCGAGGTTGGCATTCTCCTTGGCGCCGTTCGGGAGATCACGCGTGGCGGACAGATTCTCGAAGGCGATGGGAGAGACGAGCACGAGGCGCGGCGCGGTCTTACCGTTATAGGCCTTGGTCAGGGAGTGGACGACGAACGCGTCGACTTCGGCTTCGTAGTTGGCGGCGCGGCCAGGGCCGTCGAACGACTCGTTGTAGCCGAAGAACGCGACGACGGTGTCGGCCTTCAGATGAAAGAGCCACTGGTCCGGGGTGGAGAAAAAGCCTTTGCCGTTATGCTGGGCGTATTCGGGGTGAAACTTGTCGGCGCCTGGGAAGGCCCACTGGCTGGCGCGCGCCGGGTGCGGACGGAAGGCTGGGGTGTCACCGGAGCGGCCCATATTGCGCACGAGGAGCTGCTGCTGCGGGAAGCGGAGATGGAGCTCGGTCTCGAGGCGACCGTAATAGGTGTCGCGCTCGGCGAAGCCGTTACCGATGAAGACCACGCGTTCGCCGGTGGCGGGCGGGGCGACCTGCTGGCTACGCTGGGTCGTGGCGGCCGGCGGATTCTCGGCCGGAGCGTGCGGCGTCGGCGAACCCTTGCTGTTGTCCGGCCAGTTGGCCGCGTTGGCCTTGGCTTCCTTGGTCTTGAGTTTGCTGTGATCCGTGACCGGCTTGTCGGCGGCGATCAGGCCGGCGGCGAGGAAGGCGAGGAAGAGGCGGGCGCAGGACTTCATGAGAGGGGAGTTCTGGCATATTTATAGGCCAGATTTCAGATTATCCAGCCCGACTTATCGTCCGGCCGGCCCCGATTTCCCTCATTAAGGGTCCGACTTACTCTTTCCAGGTCGCCTTCATCGAGGCCCAGACCTTTCCGATCAGGAAAACACAGGCGGCCAGGACGAGGGCGTGGCCGACCGTCCAATACCACAAGACCTTCGGGTCAGCCGCATGGAGCAGACCATAGACGCACATCGCACCGGCGGCCGACAAGAACAACAGGCGCACGCCGAGCAGGAAAAGCATCATCGTCTTCATGCCGCCAAGTTGGTCGGGCGATATCGCTGCGTCAAGGATGGCTCACTTACGCATAGGTGGCTTCGCTCAAAGGGAGACCGGAGACCGGAATGTTAGCTGCGGGCATGATTCATTCTCAGGTCCCAGGTCTCGGCCTTCAGGTCGCGGGTTCAGGTGTTCAGCATCAGGTACAGGTTCAGGACCCGTACCCGCACCCGAACCTGAAGACCCGAACCCGATACCCGACTGCTGAGACCTGAGACCCGAAGATGTGTGCCACAGCCAACTATCCGGTCTCCCTATGCTGCCCCCTTTGAGTTCTGCTCTCCCTATACTCAATACTCCATACTCGATACTCGCTCATTCACCTTGCCCACGTGCCCCCTCGCGGCGTTCCGCCGCGCTCACTTCAGCGTCAAGGTCACGCGGCGCAGATCCATCACGCTCTTTCCACGGACTTCCGGGGCGCGGAGCTTCAGCTCGCCTTTGCCAGGCTCGAGTCGGACTTCGCCGAGGGTCATGGTCCGGAAGTCGCGCATGGTGGACTCGCCGTGCGGACGGGGCAGGGTGTCCTGCTCAGGTTTCAGGGGGCTGTCGAAGGCCTCGGTGATCTTGCCTTTGAGCAGGGTGCCCTCGAAGGAGAATTCCAAGGGGGTGCCGACGGCATCGGCGGCGCAGGCGTAATCCAGCGTGACGATGTAAGTGCCGGCGGTGACGACCTCGACGTTCCAGACTGCCGCATCCTCGGGCTTGGTCCAGTTCACGAAATAGGAAGAGTTCGGCGCCGCGGCGCTGCGTCGTATCTGGCCGCGCGGTTCGCCATCGCGCGCCGGCAGCATGGTCGTCGGGAACTCGCGGTAGCCGACGTGGATCGGGCGCGGATCAATGGCGTTGCCGGGTCCGTTGGCGCCCTTGCCCTTGCCTTTGCCGCCCACGGGCGCGGCGATGCCCATTTCCTTGCGCCAAGCAGCGACCGCGGCGATGAGCTCTTGGGCGAGCTCAGGCTGCTTGGACTGGATCGGGGTGGTCTGGCCGGGGTCGGCGACCATGTCGAAGAGATTGCCCGCACCATCCAGACGATGGGTCTGGGTGCGCACGCTGACGTTATTGCCCCAGGTATTGAAGATCTGCCGCGGAGCCCAGTCGGCGTCCAGGCCGGTCTTGAGCAAGGGCGAGAGGTCGCGGCCGTCCCGCGGGCGTTCGCCGACGCGCTTGATGCCGGCCAAGGCTTCGAGCGTCGAAGCCAGGTCGATGGCGCCGGCGATGGGCTTCACCTGCGTGCCGGCGGCGATCTTGCCGGGCCAACGGATGAAGAGCGGAGAGCGGACGCCGCCTTCGTCGGTGGTCGCCTTGGTGCCTTTCATTCCCCCGGTCCAGCGATGGCCATTCGGGCCGTTGTCCGAGAAGTAGACGACGATGGTGTCTTCCTCGAGGTTGAGTTCCTTGAGCTTGGCGAGGATGCGTCCGACGTTGCGGTCCTGGTTCTCGAGCATGGCCTGCGCGCAGCGCGTTTCGTCTAGTTTCTCGAGCGCAGACTGAGTCGCGGTCTGGGTGATGGGCTTGTCCTTGAAGCGGTTCCAGTCCTCCGGCGGCACAGA
>CAMCWL010000147.1 GCA_945882655.1 Opitutus sp. GAS368 | reverse complement strand
TCGGTGATGCTCAATGGTGATGAGGACAGATGAACCGACCCAAGCCCGCGCGGCCTCGCGCTTCGGTGCTTTCCGTCGTTTCCTTGGCTTCGTCGGGCCAGGTTTCCTTGTCTCGGTTGGGTATATGGATCCAGGTAACTGGGCCACTGACCTCGCCGGCGGCTCGCAGTTCGGTTACGCGCTGCTCTGGGTCATCCTGCTGTCGAACCTGATGGCGATTCTGTTCCAGCATCTTTGCGTTCGTCTCAATGTCGCGACCGGCCTTGATCTCGCGCAAGCCTGCCGGGAGCGCTATTCGCCGCTTGTCGGCAAGTTCCTCTGGGTAGCCGCCCAATTGGGCATCATCGCGATGGACCTGGCCGAGCTGCTCGGATCGGCCATCGCGTTGCAAATCCTCTTTGGCATCCCGCTCTTCTTTGGCGCCATCATTACGGCACTCGACGTACTGGTGCTGCTGGCGTTGACCCGCCTCGGCTACCGCTGGCTGGAATCGCTGGTGGCGGTGCTCGTGCTGACGATTGCGGCCTGCATCGGCGTCCAGCTTTTCCTCGCGCAGCCGGTCATGGCTGATCTCGTCAAAGGCTTCGTACCGACCACCGAAGTGCTGACGCGCCCCGGCATGCTCTTTGTCGCGCTGGGCATCATCGGTGCCACGGTAATGCCGCATAACCTCTACCTGCACTCGTCGATCGTCGGGTCTCGTGATTTCGGGAAGACGGAAGCTGAGCGTCGCGAGGCCATGCGCTTCGCAACCTGGGATTCAACGCTCGCGCTTTGCTTGGCTTTTTTCGTCAACGCCGGCCTGCTGGTGCTCAGTGCTGCGGCCTTCCATGGCAGACCCGAAGCCGTGACGGATATCCGCGAAGCCCATCGGTTGCTGGACGGCGTGCTGGGGGTGACGTTCGCCGGCACGCTCTTCGCCGTGGCGCTGCTGGCTTCGGGCCAGAATGCCACCATCACCGGTACCATGGCCGGCCAAATCGTCTTGGAAGGATTCCTGAAGATCAAGACGGCTGGCTGGATCGTGCGCGTCGCGACCCGCCTGGCGGCGCTCGCGCCCGCCTTGTTGGTCATCGGGCTGGCTGGGGAGGGCAGGGTAGAGAACCTGCTCATCTGGAGTCAGGTCATCCTCAGCCTGCAGCTCGGCTTCGCCTGCTGGCCGCTTGTCCGCATGACCAGCGACGCTCAGTTGATGGGCGTGTTTGTCTCGCCGCCATGGATTCGCCTATTGGGCTGGGCCGCCACGGCCCTCGTCGTTGGGGCTAGTCTGTGGTTTGTTATCGGTGCTTTTTAACTTAAACCATTCAAATGCAGGTATTTATGTGCTTTAAGGTGCAGGAATGAATAGGCTGGACTTCTAATCCTGTTATCTTAACTAATGTAGTCATAAATTAACAGTGTTGCCCGTCTCCGCTCATCATGTCCGCCATGCGATCTCTTATCCTCGCGCTTCTCGCCGTGTCCTTCTCGGTCGCGGCCGAACAGCCAGTCGTCTTGCGGGTGGGTTTCTTCCCTAACCTGACGCACGCCCCGGCTCTGGCGGCACGCCAGCTGGAAAGAGAAGGGAAAGACTTTCACCAGGCTAATCTTCCGGCCGGGGTAAAGCTGGAGTGGCGCTCTTTCAACGCAGGGCCCTCCGCTATGGAGGCCCTTGTTGCCGGCGCTATCGACATTACCTACGTCGGCGCTTCTCCGGTGATTAACGCCCATGTGCGCACGAAGGGTCGCTCAATCCGTGTCCTGGCCCCCGTCGCTTCGGGTGGTAACGCTTTGGTTATCCGCAAAGGGTCGCCCCTGCGCGCACCGGCTGATTTTCGCGGTCGTCGCGTCGCGACGCCGCAACTCGGCAATACACAGGACGTCGAAGCCCGCGTTTGGCTGCGTTCGGGGGGTCTCAATATCTCCATCGCTGGTGGCGATGCTCAGGTGCTCCCGGCGCAGAACGCCGAACTCATTGCGCTCTTTAAGCGTGGCGACGTGGATGCCGCCTGGACGGTCGAACCATGGGTGACGCGCCTGGTGGATGATTTCGGCGGCGAGGTCCTCGTCGAGAATCACGATTCGATCATCACCGTGCTGGCTTCTTCCCAAAAGGCTCTCGATGCCAAAGGCGAAGCGGTGAAGGCTTTCGTCCGCTCGCACTATCTGTTGCGTGATCGTTTAGT
The DNA here is from genome assembly GCA_945882655.1 of Opitutus sp. GAS368. GTDB lineage: Bacteria > Verrucomicrobiota > Verrucomicrobiia > Opitutales > UBA953 > UBA953. Next base: position 1,649 of record CAMCWL010000147.1, on the reverse strand, counting down.
TGCGGACCCGGTCTTGCTCGAACGCCTTTCGCGCGAAGCTCTAGGTGCCGAATCACGTTCCGCCGCCCCGAAGGCCGAACTCATCTCGCCCGCGCTGCGCCGTATCCGCTGGGACCAACCCGAAGATCCCGCCCTCCGTCTCCGTCGCCTGACGGAGTCTTTCGCCAAGGCCCAGGCCGATTCCCGCGCTTGTGGTCTGCTCGCCGGCGAAGCCCCGGTCGCGCCTCTATTGCAGGCCCTGGTCGATGACCTTCCCCTTGCCCGCAAGTAACCCTCCTTGCGTTCTTTGACCCGTTCCCGCTAATCCCTCGTCTTCATGTCGGCCCCTCTGACCAATGAATCTCCTTCCCAGCTCACGCTGAGTCACGTGACCAAGCGTTTCAACGGACGCTCCGGTCTCGTCACGGCGGTGGAGGATATCAGCCTTCAGGTGAAGGAAGGCGAATTCCTCGTGCTCGTCGGTCCGTCGGGTTGCGGTAAATCTACTTTGCTTAGCCTGCTCGCCGGCTTGGAACAGGTCGACGAAGGTTCAATCAAGCTCGACGGAGCTAATGTCGTCGAGCCTGGCCGCGATCGGCTCGTGATGTTCCAGCAAGATGCGCTCTTCCCGTGGCTCGATGCCCTCGAGAACGTGCTCTTCGGCCTGCGCCTCAAGCCGGGCCTCACCGACGCCGAGCGCACCGAAGCCGCTCGCTACTACCTGGATCTCGTCGGACTGGCCGACAAGGAGAAGGCCCACCCGCACGAGCTTTCTGGTGGCATGCGCCAGCGTGTGGCCCTCGCTCGCTCGCTTGCCCCTAATCCGCGCGTACTCCTGATGGATGAGCCGTTCTCGGCCCTCGACGCGCTCACGCGTGATCAGCTCTACGGTGACATCCAGAAGATCTTCACGCAGCGGAAGAAGACGATCGTCCTCGTGACGCATAACATCCGCGAGGCGGTCTGCCTCGGCGATCGCGTCGTGCTCCTTTCGCCCAATCCCGGCCGCATCCGTCAGGTCTTCAATATCGACCTGCCGCGTCCGCGTCGAATCAATGACCCGGCCTTGGCCACGTTGGCCGCCGACATCACCACCGCCCTTTCCGCCCACCTCGCGGAGCCGAAGGAGGGCCTCGTATGAAATCTCCTCGCGCCCTCGTCCCAATTGTCATCGGCCTGCTACTTCTCGGCGGTTGGGAATGGTTCGTCCGTTCCGGTCGTGTCGACGATGTCCTCGTCCCTGCGCCGACGCAGATCGGCGAATGGTTCTGGTCCGCGCTTCTTGACGGCTCCCTGGCTTCGGCCACTTGGGTCACGATGCGCCGCTTGATGCTCGGCTTCGTCATCGGAGCCGCCATCGGCATCCCCGTGGGAGCCCTCTGCGCCCGCTCGAGCCTCGCCCGTGATACCATCGGAATTATGTCGCTCGGCCTACAGACGCTTCCCTCGGTGTGCTGGGTCCCGGTGGCGATCATCGCTTTCGGTCAGAATGAAGCCGCTGTCCTTTTCGTCGTCGTCATGGGCACCGTGTGGGCCGTCGTTATCGCCGTGCAGGAATCGGTGCTCTCCGTCCAGCCACTCTACCTCCGCGCGGCGATGACGATGGGCTCCCGCGGCTGGCATCTCTGGCTGCGCGTGATCTTCCCGGCTGCCTTGCCTGGCGTCATCAG
>CAMCWL010000146.1 GCA_945882655.1 Opitutus sp. GAS368 | reverse complement strand
TGGATAAGCACCGCACGCTGGAGTCTTGTTCTTCCTGTCACACCCAGATTGATCCGCCTGGCTTCGCCTTGGAGAGTTTTGACGTCATGGGCGGCTTCCGTTCGCGCTATCGCGCCTTGGATGGAAAGACCCCTGAGATCGGCCTCGGTAAGAACGGACAGAAGTATGCCTTCCACAACGCTCTGGCCATCGAGACTTACGGCGACCTCGATGGTAAGAAGTTCAAGGACATCCGTGAGTTCAAGCAGATCGTCGCCGCCGACGAGCGTCAGCTTGCCCGTAATATCATCGGACAGCTGACGGTCTATGCCACCGGTGCCCCGGTCGGTTTCGCCGACCGCCCGAAGGTCGAGGTCATCCTCGATCAGGCCAAGACCGGCCATTTCGGCGTCCGGGATCTCATCCACGGGCTTGTTTCCAGCGAACTTTTCCTTAACAAATAACCTTACCCCCATGTCCTCTTCCTTGAACCCGGCCAACACGCCCTACGTCGCCTTCCAGCGCGCCGTCTCCCGCCGTCGATTCTTGGCCGGCACCGGTGTGCTGCTTGCGCTGCCGATGCTCGACGCGATGACGCCCGCCTTCGCCGCCGCGCCAGCCCCCTCGACCAAGCCGCGTCGCATGCTGGGTATCTGCAATAATCTCGGCCTCGTCCCCGACTACTTCTTTCCGACCGGCAAGGGGAAGGACTACAAGGCCTCGCCGTACCTCGAACTGCTGCAGGCCCATCGCAAGGACTTCAGCGTCTTCTCCGGCGTCTCTCACCCCGACGTTGATGGCGGCCACCCGGCGGATAATTGCTTCCTCACGGCGGCCCCCCACCCGAGCAGCGGCGGCTTCCGCAATACCATCTCGCTGGATCAATTCATGGCCGAACGTATCGGCCACTTGACGCGGTTCCCTTCGATGACGCTCGGCGTCAATTGCGCCCGCGGTTCGCGAAGCCTTTCCTGGACGGCTGGCGGCGTGATGATTCCGACCGAAGAGAAGGCCTCCGAGGTTTTTCGTAAGATGTTCATGGGCGGTTCTGCCGCCGAAGTGCAGGCTCAGGAGCGTCGCCTCCAGCTTGGGCAGAGCATTCTCGACGCTGTCGGCGGTCAGGCGGGCGAGCTCCGCCGCACGATGGGCGGCCAGGATCGCGATCGTCTCGACCAGTATTTCACCAGCGTCCGCGAACTCGAACAGCGTATGCAGATGTCCAAGGAGTGGGAGCGGAAGCCCCGTCCGGTGGCCAAGACCTCCGCGCCGCTCGATCCCGGTAGCCCGAAGGAGTACATGGATAAGGTCAGTCTCATGTACGACATGGCTCGTCTCTGCTTCGAGACCGACTCTTCCCGTGCCGTGACGCTCATGCTGGATAGCGTCAATACGCCAGCCCTGGACATCGACCACGTCCACACCACGACGGACGGCTATCACAGCCTCTCGCACCACGGTAAGTCGGCCAAGAAGCTTTCGCAGCTCAATGATATCGACAGCATGCACATGCGCCTGCTCGCGAAGCTCATGGCGGACCTCAAGGCCTCGAAGGAAGATGGCGCACCGCTCCTCGACCGCACGATGATCCTCTACGGCAGCAACCTTGGTAACGCCAGCGCCCACACGACGATCAATCTGCCGACGCTCTTCATGGGCGGAGGTTTTAATCATGGTCAGCACCATGTGTTCGACACCGAGCACAATTACCCGTTGCCGAACCTCTTCGTCTCGATGCTCCAGCGCATGGGCATCGATGCGGGCAAGTTCGCGTCGTCGACTGGATCGATGCGCGGCTTAAACCTGGTCGGCTAATCGGAGGTTTCCTGCCGAATAGGAAGGGGATAGGCACTTGCCCACGGCTACGCTTCGGGCAAGTGTCGGCTGACCCCTTTCCAATGAAAATCCAGAAACTCACTGATGCCGCCGCCATGGGGCAGGCCGCTTCCGCGCAAGGTGCCAAAGTGCTACGCGATGTCTTGGCTAAGAAAGGCCGAGCGAACGTCATCGTCGCCACCGGAGCCAGCCAGTTCGAGACGTTGAAGTGCTTAATCAAGGAGCCAGGCATTGATTGGTCCAAGGTCACGGTCTTCCATCTCGACGAATATGTCGGCCTGCCTGAATCGCATGGCGCCAGCTTCCGGAAATACCTGCGCGAACGTTTCATCAGCCAGCTTCCGGCCCAGCCCGAGTTCATCCCAGTCGATGGCGATGCCGCAGATTTGAATGCCGAAATTAAGCGACTGAATGATCGCCTCACCGCTTGCCCAATCGACGTCTGTTTCGCCGGCATCGGTGAGAATTCCCATCTGGCCTTCAACGATCCGCCCGCCGACTTCGCCACCGAAGTCCCTTACATCGTGGTGAACCTCGACCACGCCTGCCGTCAGCAGCAGTTCGGTGAAGGCTGGTTCCCGACTTTCGATGACGTGCCCAAACAGGCTGTCTCGATGTCCATCCGCCAGATTATGAAGAGCGCCTGCCTGATTCTTTCCGTGCCGGACAAGCGTAAGGCCGCCGCGGTCAAGGGTACGGTCGAAGGTCCGGTGACGCCGACCTGTCCGGCTTCAATCGTTCAGCAGCACGCCGACTGCACGCTGTATGTCGACACGGCCGCCGCTTCGGAACTTTCTCGCTGAGCCGTGTCCGTCGCCTCGTCCCAGCGCATCCTCGGCCGCGATCCCTCGACGGGCAGGGGCATCGTGGTCACGACCGAGGGCGAGCTGATCAAGGCAATCGAATTCCAGGAGCACGGCGAGAAGCAGTGGCTCAGCGCGGGCTTCGTCGACTTGCAGGTTAATGGCTATGCCGGGCATGACCTCAACGGACTCACGCTCGACGTCGCGACCGTCCAAGCCCTTTGCCAGGCGATGCTCAAGGTCGGTGTCACGACTTTCCTGCCGACACTCATCACCGCCCCGGAAGCCCGACTTATTGCTGCCTTGCAGACGATTCGCGAGGCATGCGTACAGCATCCAGATGTCGCCGCGATGGTCGCTGGTATTCATGTCGAAGGCCCGCACATCGCCCCCGAGGACGGCCCACGAGGCGCGCACCCCGCGGCCGACGTCCGTGCGCCATCCGTCGCCGAGTTCGTGCGCTGGCAGGCGGCCGCCGGCGGGCTGGTGAAACTCGTTACACTCTCGCCCCACTGGCCAGAGGCGCCTGCATATATCCGCCATCTTGTGAAGGCCGGCGTCACGGTCTCGCTCGGTCATACTTCCGCCGACGCCGTCCAGATCGAGGCGGCGGTCGACGCCGGCGCGACCCTTTCCACGCACCTCGGCAACGGCTCGCATGCGATGTTGAATCGCCGTCATAACCATCTTTGGCCGCAGCTGGCGGACGATCGCCTCACCGCTATGTTCATCGCCGATGGGCATCACCTGACGCCCGCACAACTCAAGACGATGCTTCGGGCCAAAGGCCTCGCGCGATCGCTGGTCGTCTCCGATACGGTTACCTTAGGCGGCCTACCCGCCGGCAAGTATGAGACCCCCATCGGGGGTAAGGTCGAGCTGCGAGCCGATGGTTTCCTCGCGATCGATGACGGTACCGGTAATTACCTCGCTGGGGCGGCTTTACCCATGACCGCGGCGATTCCCGTGCTCGTGAACCAGGTTGGGCTGACCTTGGGCGAAGCTGTCGCGTTGCTGACAATTGCCCCAGGCCGACAGGTTGGGGGCAGGGGAGTCTTGGTGGTAGGCCAGCGGGCTGACCTTATGGCATTCCATTGGGACGGTTCCTCGGTCCGGCCGGAAGTGGGCGGCGTTTGGCTCCGGGGCCGCTCCGTCGTCTGAGGCCCGAAAGGGGTTATTGAAAAATTCGATATAGGGCTGGGCAGCTAAGCCTCGCC
>CAMCWL010000145.1 GCA_945882655.1 Opitutus sp. GAS368 | reverse complement strand
GGCTCCCACCAGGACGCCATCAAGAAGGGCATGGATCGCCGCGGCAAGATCGGCCACGACGCGCTCTGGGACGTCCCCTACCTCACCATCGACCCGATGGACATCGGCCGTTCGTATGAGGCCATCATCCGCATCAACTCGCAGAGCGGCAAGGGCGGTGTCGCCTACGTGCTCGACCGCGAGTTCGGCTTCGACCTCCCGAAGCTGATGCACCCGGAAGTCGGCAACCTCATCGGCAAGCACGCCGATAAGCTCAGCAAGGAGCTCACGCCCGCCGAGATCCACGACTGCTTCCGTAAAAATTTCGTCAACGTCGCCGCGCCCCTCGAACTCGTCGCCTTCAGCTCCGCGCCCATCAGCAAGGAAGCCGTGCGCTGCGAGGCCCAGGTCCGTCACGATGGCAAAGTGCTCACGCTCACGGGCGAAGGCAACGGCCCGATCAGCGCGCTCGTGCACGCCCTCGAGTCGAAGGGCTGGGCGAACTTCTCCCTCAAGGATTACCGCTCGCATGCTTTGACCGCCGGCTCGGAATCTTCCGCCGCCGCCTACGTCTCCCTGCAGTCCAAGGACGGCCGCACCGTCTGGGGCTGCGGCGTCGACGCGAACATCGAGCTCGCCGGCCTCAAGGCCCTCGTCAGCGCAGCGAATCGGCTGGGCTGAAGCCCGAGCCAGGGGACACGTGGGCAAGGTGACACGGTGACAAGGGGATCAACAAGTTGATTGGTTGATCCGTTGGCCAGTTGGCCAGGGGGATGCACAACCCCATGCGCACGTGTCCACTTGTCACCTTGTCCCCTCGAAGGCGAAGCCATCGCAGGTAGGGGCGGGATTCATCGTGCACTCCGCCGCGGAGGCCGCCCTACGGCGGCCTAGTAGGGCTGGCCATCCTTGGCCGGCCGCGGACGAGCAGTGATATGCTCGGCCCTACCCGTTCAAGAGGCACGTTCTCGGATCCAGTACCTGCGCCCGTACCTGCAGCGGAAACCTGGCACCTGAAAATATTTTCTTACCATCAGACCCTCACCGCGAACTGCGCCATCAGCCATTCGATCAATCATCGAATCATGACTCAGATTCAGAGGTCATTTTAAATTCGGAACATCGAACAGCGCGGCCACTCCAAGAAGAACTCACCATGAAGAACCCACGCTGGAATCCTTACCTTGTCGGCGCTCTGATCGGCCTGCTGAGCGTCTTCACTTTCGCGCTCGTCAATAAGCCGCTCGGCATGTCCACCGGACTCGCCCAGGCGGCGGGCGCCTGCGCCATGCCGATCCTCGGCGCGGACCAGGTCGCGACCAACAGCTATTGGGCCAAGATCGCGAAGCCGAACTGGGACTATGGCACGCTCTTCCTCGTCGGCACGGTCCTCGGCGCATTCCTCGGAGCCTGGCTCAGCGGAACGTTCAAGTTCGCCACCGACTCCGAGGTCTGGACCCGGAGCTTCGGCCCGTCCAAGACCAAGCGCCTCGTCGCGGCCTTCCTCGGCGGCATCATCATCCTCTACGGAGCGCGCCTCGCCGACGGCTGCACCAGCGGGCACGGCATCAGCGGCTCGCTCCAGCTGGCCGTCAGCGGCTGGCTCTTCTTCATCGTGATGTTCGCCTCGGGCATCCTCACCGCGAAGCTGCTCTACGGCCGCTCCACCCAGGCTTAACCCATAACTGAGAACCCATCGCATGCACCTCGCTTTCCTCACCGGCACCGGCCTCCTCTGGTCGGCCATCGGTTTCGGCCTCATCTTCGGCTTCCTGCTCCACCGAGGCGGCGTCACGGACTTCAACGTCATCGTCCGCCTCTTCCAGTTCCGAGACTTCACCGTGCTCAAGGTCATGATGACCGCCATCACGGTCGGCGGCGTCGGCGTCGCCCTCCTGCACGGCCAGGATCTCGCGCAATATCACATCAAGCCCGCCAACCTCCTCGCGGTCGGCCTGGGCGCCGCGATCTTCGGGGTCGGCATGGTCCTCCTCGGCTATTGCCCTGGCACCGGCCTCGCCGCCATGGCGACGGGTCGCCTTGACGCCTTGGCCGGCCTCGCTGGGATGATCGTCGGCGGCATCGCCTACGCGCTCACCTTCGATTGGGTCGCCGCGAACATCCTGCCCGTCGGCGCCTACGGCAAACTCCGCCTCCCCGAACTCCTCGGCCTGCCCGAGTGGGTCTGCTATGCCGGACTCGTCGTCATGACGATCGGCGTCTTCGCGCTGGTCCGTAAGGCGGAAGCGAAGAAGAAGGCGTAGCTTTCGCAGGGGACACGTGGGCACGGTGACACGGGGACAAGGGGAGATACTAGCTCACCCATTCTCGGGTGGCGGGTGGCAGCCCCGGGTTGCAGGTGGCGGATGAACTATTTTCAGGTCTCAGGTCTCGGCCATCAGGACTCAGGTTCGGGTCATCAGGTTCAGGACCAGGTCCCGGGCCTGACACCTCCCTGCCACCCGCCACCTGAGGCCGCCACCCGCCACCCGAAACGAGTCACTCACTTTTGCACCTTTGCACAGGAGCATCGCTCCGATTTGCACTTTTGCACGGCATCTGGTCGGCCAACCGCCAACCGCTAACCGCCAGCCGCTATTACCCATTCTTCGCCCTTGCCTCCCGCCCAAACACATTCAATCTCTTGAATATGTTGAAAGCGCGTCCGCTTGATCCTAAAGTTCTCCGTCACTGTGCCGGAGCTCTCCGCACGCTTTCCCATCCGGACCGCCTCCGCATCGTCGAGGCCCTCGAAAACGGCCCGTTGGACGTCTCTGAGCTCACCACCCGCCTCCGCCGTCCGCAGGCGACGGTCAGCCAGCACCTGATGCGCCTCCGCGCGCATGGTCTGGTGGCCGCCGAGCGCGAAGGCCGCGTCGCCCGCTACCGCGTGGCCCACGCGGGCTGTCTTTCCATCCTCGGCTGCATCCGTTCCCAATTCTCCAAATAATCCTATGACCCCCTCTCCCAAGATCCTCATCGTCGGTGGCGTCGCCGGCGGCGCCTCGGCCGCCACGCGCGCCCGTCGTCTGAACGAACAGGCCCGCATCATCATGCTCGAGAAGGACGGCTTCGTCTCCTTCGCCAACTGCGGCCTGCCCTACCACCTCGGCGGAGTCATCCAGGACCGCGCCAAGCTGCTCGTGGCCAAGCCCGAGATGTTCAAGAAGCGCTTCAACATCGAGGTCCGCGTCCGTCATGAGGCCCTTTCCATCGACCGCGCCAAGAAGACCGTGCGCATCCGGGACCACGTCGCGGGCACGGAATACGACGAATCCTACGACAAGCTGATCCTCGCTCCAGGCGCGGCCCCGCTCATCCCCGACGTACCGGGCGTCCGCGCCCAGGGCGTGCATTCGCTGCGCAACATCGAGGACATGGACCGCATCCTGGCCCAGCTGCCTTCGGTCAAGAAGGTCGCCGTCGTCGGCGCGGGCTTCATCGGCCTCGAAGTCGCCGAACAGCTCAAGGAACGCGGCTTGGACGTCACCCTGATCGAAAAGGTCGGCCAGGTGCTGCCTCCGCTCGACGCCGAGATGGCCGAGCCGCTCCGCCGCGAAGTCCTCCGACATGGCATCCGCCTGATCTCCGGCGCGGGCTTCAGCGCCATCCGCGAGGCCGCCGGCAAGGCCACGGGCGTCGTGCTCGAGAACGGTGTCACCGTCGAAGCCGACTTGGTCATCCTCGGCCTCGGCGTCCGTCCGTACAATCAGCTCGCCGTCGCCGCCGGACTCGGCGTCGGCCCCACGGGCGGCATCCTCACCGACGAATACCAGCGCACCGCCGACCTCGATATCTACGCCGTCGGCGACGCCGCGGAATATCGCCTTGGACCCACCGGCCTGCGCGGACGCGTTCCGCTGGCGGGTATCGCCAA
>CAMCWL010000144.1 GCA_945882655.1 Opitutus sp. GAS368 | reverse complement strand
GCGATCTGCGCGGCGTCGAGGCCGGCGGCGGCGCCACCGGTGACGGCAGGCAGCGATTCGCGCCAGTTAAAGCGGGGCTTGGCGCCAGACGGAGAACGGACGGCGTTCTTAAGGGCGATATCTTCGCGGAAGAAAGGGAGTTCGGATTTCATATCAGAGAGAGGGAGTGTGGTCGGAGAGGGAGAGAATAAGGGAGGATGCGTCGGCGGTGGCCGGCGCAGGTTTTTCAGTCGAGAGGATGTGGGGTAAGAACAGGAAGCATGCCAAACCAGGCGCAAAGGGGGTGACGCCCAAATTCAGCCAGCGGACGCTCAGAGTTCGTCGTCGTTGACGGTGCCCATCGCGCCCTGCTTCTGGTATTCCGTGACGCGGCCTTCGAAGAAGTTCTGCTCCTTCTTGAGGTCCATCATCTCGGACAACCAGGGGAAAGGATTGCTCGTCTCGGCGACGAGCGGATCGAGGCCGCAGTTACGGAGGCGACGATCGGCAATGAAATCGATGTACTGCTCAAACTCCTTGGAGGAGAGGCCGAGGCCGTTGACCGGCAGGCAGTCGCGGATGAACTCCTTCTCGAGCGTGACGGCAGTGGCCATGAGCTGGCGGAGTTCTTCCTTGAAGGCAGGCGTCCAGACGTCGGGGTTCTCCTTTACCAGCTCGGCGAGCAGGTTGCGGAAGAGATCGATGTGGTTGGATTCGTCGCGCAGGGTGTAGCGGAACATCTGGCCGATGCCCGGGAACTTGTTCTGGCGGGCAAGGGAGAGCACCATGCCGAAGAGTCCGTAGAACTGCGTGCCTTCCATGCACTGACCGAACAGGAAGATATTGTGGGCGAGGGCCTGCTTGTCTTCGAGCTTGGTGAGGTCGAGCTTGCGGCGCAGCGCGCGAGAATTGTTGACGACGAAGGCGGCCTTGTTGGCGATCGTCGGGATGTCCTCGAACATCGCCTCGCACTCGTGCGGGTTGATGCCGAGGGAGGAGATCATGTAGACGAGCGAGTCGGCGTGGATGTTCTCCTCGTGGGCGTGACGGCCCAGGACGAGCTTGAGCTCGGGGGCGGTGACGACTTCGCGGACGACGTGGATGATGTTGTCGCCGACGATGCCTTCAGCGGCGGAGAAATAGCCGATGGCCATCTTGACGATCCACCGGTCAATCTCGCTGATCTGGCCGGTCTGGTCGCGCCACTGCTCGCAGTCCTTCTGCATCGGGATATCCTCGGGCTCCCAATGGTTATTCTTCATCGTCTTGTAGAGATCGTAGGCCCACTGATACTTCAGCGGGAGGATGTTGAAGAACATGGTCTCGCGACCGTTGATGACGCGCTTGTTGGCGAAGGCTTCCTCGGCTTTGGTCTTATCGAGGACGAAGGTTTTCTGACCTACTTTGATGGTGATGGTTTCCATGGATGGAGAGTGGGGTAAAGTGCCTACTTAGAGGCCGGAAAGGCCGCTAGGTGATTGGTATGTCCGGAAGTAAATTACTAGATGTAGGGTCTGCAAATTTATTTCACCACTAGATGTAGTGTTTCTACGCAAGATACTGACATTTCGCTACTTAGGTAAAAAACTTTATTCACAATTGGGGTTTTTAACGAAATTTTGAGGAGTGGGCACGGTTAGGGTGATTCCCCCAACAAAATCAGGGGCGGGACAGGTCGGCAAACGTCACTTGTTGGTGTTGCTCACGGTGTACACCAGGCCGGCGGAGGGCGGGGATTGCGGAGCAAGCCCCCCTGCCCCACTTTCGGCCCATGAACAAAGGCCCCAACGCGGAATCACCGAGCGATCAATGCAGCTCAGGCTTCTTCGCCGCAAGCTGGACGCCGGAAGCGCTCGCGCAACGCGGATGGCGTGGAGGACTGAAGGCTGGCTGGCGCGTGATCGCCACGACGTGGTACGGGGTCTTCGATAATCGACTGCCGCAACAGTCCGCGGCGCTCACCTATTATACGCTGATGTCGCTGGGGCCGCTCCTCGCGCTCGGGCTCACGGTGTCGGGCTTCATCCTCTCGCGCGCTGGCGCGCAGGCGGACAATCCGGCGAAGCGTGCGATTGTCGCCGCGGTCGAATACGTCGCGCCGCAAGTCGTCGCGCAGGCAGGCAAGTCCGGCCAGATCGTGACCCTACGCGAAATCAATAAAGACCTCGATGGACTCGTCGATCGGTTGCTCGCCAATGCCGCAAGCGGCGAAGCGGGCGTGATTGGATTGGTGCTCATCCTCGGCTTCGCCGTGCTCATGCTGAGCCGCGTCGAGGATGCGTTGAACGGCGTCTGGGGCGTGCGTTTCGGACGAAGCTGGCGTGATCGTTTCGCAAACTACCTCCTCTTCCTCGTCCTCTTCTTCCTCGTCGGCGCGTCAACGCTGACGATGCTTTCGGCCGCCTCTATCGCGACTTCGATTGGTGAGGGCGCCACCTGGCTGAGCATGTGGCTGCAGCGTGTGCCGGGAGGAGGCGCCATGATTAATTTCTTCAGCGGAAGCGGGCCACTGCTGGCCTCAATCGCGCTGCTCACGCTCGCCTTCGCGGCGTTCAATCGGATGATGCCAAACGTGCGCGTGCGCTGGAGTTCGGCCTTCGTCGGCGGACTCGCGATCGCCCTGCTCATCGCGATCAATCATCGCATCGCCGCGCTCTACGTCGGCAAGGTCACCCAATTCCAGAGCCTCTACGGAGAGCTGAGCATCGTCCTCGTGCTCATGTTCGGTACCTACCTCACCTGGCTCTTCGTCCTGATTGGCGGCCAGGTCGCCTATGCTTACCAGAATCGCCACGCACTCGCTCGTCACAAGGCGTGGGAGGGGCTGAGCCATCGGGCGCGTCGCACGCTCGCTTTCGTTTGCATCTCCGAGACCTTGCGGCGCTACCGGGCCGGCAAGGACGGGCCCACCGCCGACGACATCGCCCTACGCGCGCGTGTGCCCGCCACCGTGGCGGAAGGCTGCCTCCAGATGCTGCGCGACGCCAATCTCCTAGCGGCCGAGTCGCGGACCGGCGGGCATAAGCCGGCACGACCGCTGGAGCCCATGACCGTCGGAGAACTTTGGGCCGTCGTGGACACCCATTCTGCCGGGACGGCCGGGGAGCCGGACCTCACGTCGGATCCTGCCGCCAAGGAACTGGCCGCCATTGAGGTCAGCCTCATGGCGACAGCTGCCTCCCAGCAGACCCTGGGCGAGCTGGCCGGGCGCAGCTGAGTCGGCGCGAGCTACCGGGGGCAACTTTAAGGCGTCGATGGGGTAGCCTGAGTGCCTTCGCTCCGTCCGCCTGGTCTCAGGCACAGTAGCAACAGGCAGTCGTGCGCCCCGAGGCAGCCTTCGGCCTAGGCATGGGGAACCAGCCGACGGGAGGGAAGCTCCGGCCGGCTGGCGAACCGCGTAAATGAGGGGACCCCGATCTCCTTGCGGAGACCGGGGTCCGTAAACCTGGCGATGACCTACTCTCGCACACCAGCGGGGGTGCACTACCATCGGCGGCTGCATGCTTAACTATCGTGTTCGGGAAGGGAACGAGTGTTTCCATGCGCCCATGATCACCAGAATGAATCCTCGGGCAGCTCTCTGATGGGTGATCATGAGATGGTTTTCGCCAGGTGGCGAGCTGCCGTCATAGGGAAAGATAAACAGTTTGCGCATATTAAAATTACTATTCCGTAATGCTATCGGCCTAGACGTACTTGATACGGCTAAGAAGCCAATTGCAGATCAATCGAACATTAGTATCGCTAGGCTCAACGTATCGCTACGCTTACACCGGCGACCTATCAACCAGGTGGTCTACCTGGGTTCTATAGGGAGATCTTATCTTGGGAAAGGCTTGGCGCTTAGATGCTTTCAGCGCTTATCCGTTCCATGCTTAGCTACCCGGCGGTGCCACGGACGTGACAACCGGAACACCAGAGGCA
>CAMCWL010000143.1 GCA_945882655.1 Opitutus sp. GAS368 | reverse complement strand
TCGAAGTTGGCCTGGAGCTTGGCGAGCTCAGCGGCCTGCTCGGGCGAGGGCGCTTCGACGACGGTGGTGTCGAGGCGGAAGCGGCTACGGCCACCGGTCTGCGTGGGGCCGCCACCAGGAACGCCGCGCTCCTTCACATGGTTGAACGCATCCATCCACTGGTAATAGTCCTTCTGCGAAATCGGGTCATACTTATGGTCGTGGCACTGGGCACAAGCGACCGTGAGGCCGAGCCAGGTGGTCGTCGTGCTCTCGACGCGGTCGAAGAGGCTGACGTAACGCTGTTCCTCGGCGATGTTACCGCCTTCGCCGTTGAGGATGTGGTTACGGTTGAAGGCCGTGGCGATCTTCTGGTCGAGCGTCGCGTTCGGGAGCAGGTCGCCTGCGAGCATCTCGGTGCTGAGCTGGTCGAAAGGCTTGTCGGCATTGAGGTTCTTCACCAACCAATCGCGCCAGATCCATTGGAAAGTGTCGCCGTCCTGCTGGAAGCCGTTGCTGTCCGCATAACGCGAGGCGTCGAGCCACGGCAATACCATGCGTTCACCGTAGTGCGGCGAAGCCATGAGGCGATCGACCTGCTTGCCGTAGGCGTCGGGACTCGCATCGGCGAGGAACGCGGTGGTCTCCTCGGGCGTGGGCGGCAGGCCGGTGAGATCAAGCGACAAGCGGCGGAGGAGCGTGGCTTTGGGGGCTTCGGGCGAGAGTTTCAGTCCGGCCTTGGTCAGCTTCTCGACCACGAAGGCGTCGACAGGGTTCTTCTCGCCGTTGGCGGGCAGGGCGGGGCGGACGGGTGCAGTGAAGGCCCAGTGGGCTTTATATTCGGCGCCTTCGGTGATCCAGCGCTTGAGGATCTCTTTCTGGGTGGCGCTGATCGTGCGATGGGAATCCGGCGGCGGCATGACCTCTTCCGAATCCGTGGAGAAGAGGCGCTTCACCAGTTCGCTCGCCTCGGCGTCGCCGGGCACGAAAGCCTTGTGCGCGAGCGCGTCCTCGCGGACATCGAGACGGAGTTTGGCCTTTCGCTTATTACCGTCGGGGCCGTGGCAGTAGAAGCAGTTCTCCGAAAGGATCGGGCGGACGTCCTCGTTGTAGTCCACCTTCGCGGCGAAGGCGGGCAGGGCGACGACGAGTGCGGCGAGGAGGGGGCTGATCCGGGGCATGGGGTTATTTTAGCAGGAGTTGCCCGACGGAGGAATGGTCGGGGGCGATGGGCAGGTTGTAGAATACGACCACCGCCTAGGCTGGCATTAGCATCTTTCAGACAGCCGCCGTGTCGGGTGGTTTCAATCTCCGATTGGGCGACCATTCCGCCACGGCGGAATAATTCACTTAATCGGCGGAAACGGGGACTTGGGCTTGGTTTGGGGTTGCTGGCAAGCGGACCCTTGTTGTCATTCCGGGCAGTGCGTATCCTGGACCGCTATATCGTCGCTGAATGGGCCAAGGTCTTCGCCTTGGCTTTGCTGAGTTTCGTGGGCCTGATGCTGCTATCGGACGGGTATAACCGCATCCCTGAGTTCCTCGACCTCGGTGCCGGTTGGGGGACCATCATCGCCTACCTGTTGCTCGGCTTGGTCCGGAATCTCTCCCTGCTCATCCCGATCTCCTTGCTGATCTCGGTGATTTTCGTCCTCGCGACGATGAACCGTAATCACGAGATCTCTGCCGCCCGCGCCGCCGGTATCGGCATGTGGCGCCTGACGGCCCCGCTTTGGGCTGCTGGCCTCTTCCTGGCTGGGCTACTGGCCCTCCTTAACGCCGTGCTGGTGCCTGATGCGCTCGAAGCCCAGAATAGCCTCGTCGAAGAAGCCCAGTTCGCCGCGCTCAAGTCCAAAGGCGGCACGGTCATTCCGAAGGGGCAGGCGTACTCGGTCTCCTTCGAGAACGCGAAGGCTCGTCGCCTCTGGCTCATTTCCAATCTCGGTCTCTCCACCGGCCAGGCCTTCGAGGTCATCGTCCATTCGTTCGACGAGAAGAATCGCGAAGTCCGTTGCGTGACGGCCCGCTTCGCCGAATTCAGCAAGCAGAGCGATGGTCGCTGGCGCTGGACCTTCCGTGATGGACGGGATATGCGCTTTGATCCGGCGACCGGCTCGCTCATGGCTCAGCCGCGCTTCAAGGAACTCACGCTGCCGGATTACGATGACGATCCAGAGGTGATGTTCTATTCGACCAAGGATCCGGACAAGCTTTCGCTGCGCGAGGTCTCCCGCTTCGTCGACCAAGCCGGCGCGAACCCCGGCGGCCAGAACGCCGCTTACGCGATGCGTTATCATTCGATCATGTCCGCGCCGGTCATCTGCCTGATCGTCGTCGCCGTCGCGATCCCGTTCTCCGTCGGCGCCGGTCGCATCAGCCCGATGGTGGGCGTCGCCAAGACCTTCGGCCTCTTTCTCACTTTCTACTTCCTCACCTCGTTCTGCGCCGCCTTTGGCGAGAGCGGCGCGCTGCCGCCAATGATCGCGGCTTGGATCCCTGCCGTGCTGGTCGCGGCTTGGGTCATCCCGAAGCTGAGGTCCGTCAATTAATCCATGCTTAGAGCTATTCGTATCCGCCCCGGACGTCCCGTGCGCGCACTCCGGGGTCATCCCTGGGCCTTCCTCGGCGAAGTCGAGTTCGTCGGCGAACCGCCGGTCGACGGCGATTGCGTCGAACTGACCGACCTTAAGGGCCGCTGCCTCGGCGCGGGCCTCTGGAACGGCAAGTCGCAGATCGCCTGGCGCCGCTACTCGCGTCGTCCGATCACCCTCGATGGCCCGCTCCTCGAAGAACTCGTCACGGCTTCCGTCAACCGTCGCGGAGGTAAATCGGTCTGCCGTCTCATCTGGTCCGAGGCCGACAGCCTGCCGGGCCTAGTCGTCGACCGCTATAACGACCTGATCACAATCCAAGCCCTGACCTGTGGCATGGACCGCCGCTTGGCCACGATCATCGACGTGCTGCAGCGCCTGCTGCAACCGCGCGAGATCGTCCTCCGCAACGACGCCTCCACGCGCAAGCTCGAGGGCCTGCGCCAGGAAATCCGCACGGTCTCCGGCAAGCCGCTCGAGCCTTCTTGGATGGAAGTCGGCGGCGTGCAGGTGCTCATCGACCTCATGGGTGGCCAGAAGACCGGCACCTATCTTGACCAGCTCGACCAGCATCAGAACGTCGCGAAGCTCGCCAAGGGCCGCCGCGTGCTCGACGCCTTCTGCAATCAAGGCGGCTTCGGCCTCGCCTGCGCCAAGGCTGGCGCCACCAGCGTGCTCGGCCTCGACCAGTCTGAGGACGCCATCGCCGCCGCCCGCTCGGCGGCCGAACGCAACGGTCTCAGCGCCTCGTTCGAAGTCGCCAATGTCTTCGATTGGTTCACGGAACACCGCGAAGCGTCCTTCGACCTGATTGTCCTCGATCCGCCGCCCTTCGCCCGCAGTAAGGACGCTGTCGATGGCGCTCTCCGCGGTTACAAGGAGCTGAACCTCCGCGCGCTCCGTCTCCTCGCCCCGGGTGGTATCCTGGCCACCTACTCCTGTTCTCACCGCGTCTCGGAAGAGATGTACCTCGAGGTCATCGAGGACGCCGCTTCGGATGCCCGCCGCGAGGCCGTCGTCCTGGAACGCACGTCCCAGCCGGCCGACCACCCGGTGCTGCTGAACTTCCCGGAGAGCCGTTATCTCAAGGGCTTCATCATTGAGATTCGGGCTTAACTCCCGGACCGCTTCCGCTTTCATCGCGCCATGATCGTCTCCCTCCGCGGCAAACTCATCGAAGCCGGCGTCTTGCGCGTCGTCATCGAGTCATCGGGCGTGGGCTACGAGGTCAACGTTCCCGTCACCACCGCGGAGCGTCTCCCGAAGCTCGGTGCGGAAGTCTTCCTGCTCATCCATCACGTCTTCCGCGAAGACGGCCAGGCCCTCTACGGCTTCGCC
>CAMCWL010000142.1 GCA_945882655.1 Opitutus sp. GAS368 | reverse complement strand
GAAGCTCGCCAGCCTCCTCCGCGCCCTCGCCCACCGTAAGGTGAAGGTGAAGGCCGTGAAGAGCCGCGCCTGAGCGCGCCCGCCGCGGAGATGACTCCTGAAGAGACGCTCCGCTGGTTGACGGGACTACGTAACCTCGGTTCGCGCCTTGGCGTGGATCGCATGCGTCTGCTGTCCGGCCGCATCGGCCATCCCGAGCGGGCGCAGCCTTGCTTCCATGTCGCCGGCACGAACGGCAAGGGTTCGACCTCCGCGATGATCGAAGCGATCCAGCGGGCGCAAGGCCGCCGCACGGGTCTCTACACCAGCCCGCACCTCGTCGCGATCGGCGAACGTATCCAGGTCGACCGCGCGCCGCTGTCCGACGCCGCGGTCGTCGCCCTCGCCGAAAGGCTCCGCCCGCATTACGAAGCCATCCGCGCCGACGATCCCGAGAACGCGCCGACCTTCTTCGAACTGATCACCTCCGCGGCGCTGCTGGAATTCGCCGAACGGAAGGTCGACGTCGCCATCCTTGAGACGGGCCTCGGCGGCCGCCTCGACGCTACCAATGTCTGCGCGCCGGAGGTCTGCGTGATCACCTCCATCGGGCTCGACCACCAGGAATACCTCGGCCCGACGCTCGCCGCGATCGCCGCCGAGAAGGCCGGCATCCTCAAGGCCGGCGTGCCGTGCGTCGTCGGCGATATCCCGCCCGAAGCCGAAGCGGTCATCGTCGCCCGCGCCCGCGAGGTCGGCGCACCGCTCCACTTCGTCCGCAATCGTTTCGCCGCCGGTCTGCCCGAGACGAACCTCGTCGGCGAACACCAGCGTCGTAACGCCGGTGCCGCTCTGCTCGCATGCGAGCTGGCGACGCGCCTGCCGATCGACGAAGCCAAAGCCCTCGCCGCGCTTCGCTCCATCGAGTGGGCCGGCCGCTGGCAGGAATTCCGTCTCATCGACGGGCGTCGGCTGATTATCGACGGCTCGCACAATGAAGAAGGCATCCGCGCCGTCGCCCCACTGCTCGCCGCCTTGAATTCCCCGACCGTCATCGTGGGCGCCCTCGGCGTCGATCGCGCCCGTCCGCTCGTCGCCGCCGCCGCCAAGGCCGCCGGCCGACTCGTGCTCGTGCGTCCCGACAACGAACGCGCGTGCTCCGTCGAGGAACTCGCCGCGTTCGTGCCGGCCGATTTCCGCGGCGAAGTCCACCGCGCGTCGGTCGCGGAACTCTTCCCCTCGCCGGCCGCATGCACCGCTGAAGGGGAGACGGTCGTCGTGCTCGGCTCGCTTTATCTCGTCGGCGAAGTCCTCGCGCGCCTACGCGGCCACGGGCTCGCCGACAGTTGGCAGGATCGCCTACCTCCCGCGCGATGACCGACTATTCTTTCGTCCCGCCGAGCAGCACCACGCCGAAGGTCGATCCGGCGGAGCTGCCGAAGTGGCTGATTCAGGAAGACGACGACTACATGGTCTTCGACAAGCCGGGTTGGCTCGTCTGCCACCCGTCGAAGGACGGTCCATGGTCCTCACTCGTCGGCGCGGTCAAGGAATGGAAGCAGATGGATGTCTCGCACCTCGTCAGCCGTCTCGACCGCGAGACCAGTGGCGTGATCCTCATCGCCAAGCATTACGACGCCGCCTCCGCCGCGCAGACCGCCATGGAGCGTCGTATGGTGCTCAAGACCTACTACGCGCTCCTCAAGGGCGAGCTCAAGGAGCCGGTCATGGTCGACCAGCCGCTCGGTCCCGACGAGACCAGCCAGGTCGTGGTGAAGACCGCCGTCCGCGAAGGCCCGGGCACCTTGCCCGCCGCGACGTTCTTCGAGCCCGTGCTCGTGCGTAATGGCTACACCCTCGCGCGCGTGCAGCCGCACACCGGCCGTAAGCATCAGATTCGCGCGCACGCCTTCTGGCTCGGGTATCCCGTCATCGGCGACAAACTCTACGGCGGCGACGATTCACTCTACATGGAATTCGTCGCGCACGGTTGGACGCCTCGCCTCGCCGCCGCGCTCGAGATGGGTCGTCAGGCATTGCATGCCGCCAAACTCGAGTTTCGTTTCCCACCGCGCATCACGCGGACTTTTACCGCGCCGCTCGCGCCGGATATGAGGGAGTTCGTCGTGAAGAAGATGGGCGTGGACGAGGCGCTAGTTGACCAGTTGACCCGTTGACAAGTTGGCAAGGGAGGCAGCTGGGTAGGGATGCGATTGCCATCGCATCCGTTCGAGGCCGAAGTCTAAGAGTCGCCGGGGCTTAGCTAAGTCAGATCAATAATTGTATCGCTTGGCGAACGGACGTGATGGCAATCACGTCCCTACCCAAGGCAGAGCCCCAGCACTCAAAGGGAAACCGGATGATTGGCTTGGGGATATTTTCAGGTGACGGGTGACAGCCACCAGGGCATCGGCCTTTCGGGGGTCGGCCGTTCAGCCTTCGGCCGCCGGCTCCGGGTTCCCGCGGCTGATGGCCGAAAAGCCGAAGCCTGAGTTCCCGATGCCCGTGGCCGTCACCCGTCACCTGGAAATGTTTCTCACGTTTGCACCTTTGCACAGGCCGCAGGCCGGTTTGCACTTTTGCACTGAGGACAGCACGTGGTGCTGTCCCTACCCATGCGCCAACGCTGCGGCATCCACCAATGTCGCGCCGGCTTTGCGTAACGTGAGCGCGCACGCGTGTAGTGTCGCGCCGGTGGTGAGAACATCGTCGATGACGACATAGCGTGTGTTTGGATTGACCGTCATACCCTCGGCGATGACGAATGCGCCGGCGACATTCTTGCGTCGCTCCTGCCGGCCGAGGCGGGTCTGGGAAATCGTCTCATGCTGTTTACGCAGGAGGAGCTCAGCCCGGCACCCGGCGACATGTTCCGCCAGGACCTTGGCGATGCGTTCCGCCTGATTATATCCACGATCAAACTTCCGGGCCGCGTGTAGCGGGACCGGTACCAGCACTGACCCCGCGAGGTGGCGTCGGAAGACTTCGTCCGAAAGGGCGGCGTGGGCAAGGTCGTCGGCCAGGAACGGGCACCGTTCATACTTGATGCGATGGATGATCCGGCGGGCCGGCCCGCGGGCGCGGAAGGCACAGACCGCCCGGGCGAAGGCCGGCTGGAGGTCGAGGCAATGGGGGCAGGCTCGGTCGCCTTCGAGGATGCCTTCGAAGGGGTGACCGCAGGTCAGGCACCGCGGGTCATGGATGCGGGTAAGCTGGTCGGCCCCGGCGGCCGAGAGGTGCAGGCGAGCCCCGTCGTCCATCGGCTCCTGCGTGACCGCGCAGTCCCGGGGGAAGGCCAGGTCGAAGAACCCACGGTCGAGCTCAGTCAGCCAGCCCATCGCGTTCGGCCTTTAGCCAGCGGCGTTGACGGGCGAGCCCCCACGCGAAGCCGCCTGCACCCGTAGCGCTGACGACCCGGTGACAAGGGATGAAGACCGCGAGGGGATTAGCGCCGAGGGCGGTGCCGACCGCTTGCGCGGACCGGCAGCCGACGGACTTAGCCAGCGTGCCGTAGGTGGCGGTCTGGCCGGGGCGGATACGTTGGCAGGCCTGCCAGACCTTGAGCTGGAAACGCGAGCCGTGGGCACGGATGGCGCGGACCTTTGGCAGGCGGCCGGCGACCACGATGCAGCCCCAGGACTTGAGTCGGCGGCGGAACTCCGCCGAACGGGTCGGCATCCGCATGATCAGTTCGCCCGCCTCGGTCACCGCGACCGCAAAGCCGTCGAGGGCGCCGACGCGTACCCGGCATTCAGAGAGGTCGGCGGGCATGACACGGACGGAAGACATGTCGGCAGATTGCGTTTGCCCGTCGTCGGCTTCAATCCAAGGTTCTCCTCAGACTATGGCTTTCGATTTTGACAGCTGTCCGGAACGCTCCGGGACCGACAGCACCAAGTGGCACAAGTATGCCGATAAGGATATCATCCCTTGTTGGATCGC
>CAMCWL010000141.1 GCA_945882655.1 Opitutus sp. GAS368 | reverse complement strand
GACCTGCCAGGTCGAGGTGTTGATCACCCACTTGGAGACGAAACCGCCGGCTGCGCCGTGGGCACGCACGGCACCCTTAAGGACGCCAGTCGTGAAATCATTCCCGATCTCATGGTTGGCGAGGACGGTCATCGTGCCGTCGCCGTTCGAGTAAGCGCCGAGTCCGTCAGGGATACCAGCCATCAGGTAGCCGCCAATCCCGTCGCCTACCGTCAGGAGAGAGGTGGCGGACCAGCCCGGTGAGGTCGGAGTGAGGTAAGAGGTCTTGGAGCTAGACGGGCCTTGGATCACGCTCTGTGCGGAGAGCGAGACGGTGGTAGCCGCGGCGACGAGGAACAAACGTGCGATGTTTTTCATGGGTAGGGACGAGCACCTTACCTTTACGTCACAACGGAACGGCGTCAGATTTGTGTCGGCAGCGTCATACACCGAAAGGTCACTTCCGCCGCAAACGACACAAGCGGCGTGCGACTGTGATAAGCGCAGTCATTCGGTAATCAATCCGCCATTAATACGATACGCCTGACACCTTCGTCACCGAACCGTCGCCTTTGTCACTTCATCATCGCCAGTCCGCGGAACGCGAAGGCCATTCCGAGGGCGATGAGAAGATAAGAAGAGACGTAAGGGGCGCGATGCGCGACGCGACTGAACCAGCCGGACTTCTCGGCGAGCTTCTGGAAGCCCCACGAGGCGAGTACGCCGACGGAGATCATCGTGAGCGCGAGGCCGAAGCTGAACGCGGCGACGATGCTGAAGCCGAGGGAGAATTCTTTGAGCTGCAGACAGACAATCAGAATCGAGACTGCGGCGGGGCAGGGCATGAGGCCTCCGGTCAGGCCAAAGATTACAATTTGTCCGGTGGTGACCTGACGGTTCGCGAAACGTTTCTGGATATCGGCAGCGTGCGCTCGGGCGTGCGCATCCTCGTCCTCATGGCCGTGATGATGGTCATGGCTATGGTCACCTTCGCCATGATGATGGTGATGGTGGCCTTGTTCTTCGCGCAGGCGCATGATCGTCCAGACGGCCATGCCGATGACGATGAGGCCACTGATGAGGAGGAAATAGGGTTCGGTCTGCTCAACGTTCCAGTGGGAGCCGTATTGGAGCGCGAGGCCGGCGAGGATCCAGATGATGAGCGTGTGCGAGAGCGCCGCGCAGAAGCCGAGTAGAGCGGCCTGCCAGGCGGTCCCGCGCACGGCGATGATGAAGGCTGCCATCATGGTCTTCGAATGGCCGGGCTCGAGCCCGTGCAGCGCCCCGAGGAGAATAGCGACCGGAATATAGAGCCAGGCATGGGCGGTGCCCTGTTGCAGCAGCTGCGAGAAGTCCATCGCCCGAGGCTAGGGACGGGCCGGGCTCTGTCCACCCCGATGCTTCAGCCCGTGATGACCGGAATCTTTAAGGACTGGCCGCCGCTGAGCGCGGACTGGTGAGCAATCATGCCTGGTACCGTGTAAGCGAGGGCTTCGTCAATCCCGACGAACGGTTTGCGGCCCTTGGCAATCGCATCGACGAACTCGTGCGTGATGAAGCAATGCGAGCCTTCGTGTCCGCTGTCGTGGCGCAGCGGTTCAGGCAGCATGTCAGTCTTCCACCATTTGACCTCCGCATATTTCTCGAGAATCTGCGACGAACGCTCGAAGCCACCGCTGTCCTTTTCGGTCTTCGTCTCGGCCCGGACGATCGAGGGGCCGGTGGTGCCGGTGGGGTCGCTGAAATAGAAACTCATCTTGTCGCCGAAATAGCGGGCGCGTTCGCCGCCTTTTTGGGCGCCCCGCCACCAGATCGCCACGCGCATGCTGTTCCCGCGGTCGGTGCGGAAAAGCGCGGTCTCGGTCCAGAAGGGGTTGAGATAGGCGTTGTCCTTTACGATTGGGTGATCATCGCCCCAGCCGTGGCAGACGACTTCCGTCAGGTGTTCGCCCGTCACGCTGAGGAGGTGCGAGGTGCAGTGGGTTGGGTAATGCATCGGCGGGAGGCCGTGACGCCAGGTGCGCTTGCCGTTCTCGAAGTAAAGCGTCTCGAGTCCGGGGTGATGGTACTCTGATTCGGTATAGTAAAGGTGACCGAAGCGTCCTTCGGCATGGAACTTGCGGGCCGAGATCGTGAGCTGCTGCCAGCAGCTGGTCTCGCCCATCATGTAGGTGAGTCCGGATTTCTTTACCCCACCAGCGAGCTGGCCGCATTCCTCGAGCGTCATCGCGGCGGGCACGGCGCTGAGCACGTGCTTGCCGGCGGCCAGGCAGAGGAGGGTATGCCGGACGTGATCCGGTGCCGGGGTGGCGAGGAAGACCGCCTCGACCTTGGGGTCCTTGAGCATCTCCTCGAGCGAAGGGTATCCCTTGGCGCACTTGTAGACCTTCTGCAGAGCGGCGAGGCGCTCGGGACGGAGTTCGGCCACCGCTTCGACGATGCAGTCTGGATGCTCATGGAATTGGAAGCTGAGGCCAAAGCGGCCGCCGACAATCGCCACGCGGACCTTGCGGGCCGGGGCGGTGAAGCCCGTTTGACCGAACAGCGAAGTCGTCGCGAGGGTGGCGCCCAGTAACGTGCTTTGGCGGAGGAAGTCGCGACGGGTGCTCATGGGGTGACATCAGCCTCGCCACTTACCCGAAGCCTGCAACCCGTGGTATGGATTGAAGTCGGTCATTGCGGTCTCGTGCCATGTATTCAGAAGTATCTTATGAATCCGCCCCTAGGTTCGTCGCTTCGTCGTATTTGGCCTTTATTCGCCGCGGTCGCTCTGTGCGCCCAGACGGCCCAGGTGCTCGAGATGAAGACGATCACGCCGCCCGAAGAACCCTATGCCGGCTGGTCGACGCTGGCGCGCCGCGCCAACGGTGAGCTCTGGGTCAGCTGGTCCGGCGGCCGCGATGGCCATGTCTGCCCGATGGGGCAGGTGCGGGTCATGTCATCCCGTGATGACGGGGTCACCTGGAATTATCCGCGCGTGCTCCTCGACAGCCCGATTGATGATCGCGATAGCGGCGTGATGGAAACGGCCAAAGGCACGTTGCTTGTCACCACGTTCACCTCGCTGGCTTATGAGGAGCATCTGGCCAAATCCATGATCTATCTGCCGGACGGCAAGGGGTCCTCGATGAAGTCGATGGTGCCGGAACGCATTGCCCGATGGAAGGCGGCGCAGGATCGCCTGACAGCGGATCAGCGTAAGGCGGAACTCGGCGAATGGGTGCTTCGCTCGACCGACGGGGGCCTGAATTTTTCCGCGCGTATTCCCTCCATCGTCAATAGCCCGCATGGTCCGCTTCAATTGAAGGACGGCCGGATCCTTTATGTCGGCAAGCAGCTTTGGGCGAAAGAGCGCCGTATCGGCGCCGCTGAATCCAAGGACGATGGGCTCACTTGGACTTGGTTAAGTGAGATTCCGGGTCGGCCCGGCGATGACGTTGCTAGCAAATATCACGAGCTGCATGCCGTTGAGACCGACGATGGACGGATCGTCGCCCAGATTCGCCACGAAGGGAAGGTCGACACGAACTGGACCTTGCAGACCGAATCCGCCGACGGCGGTAAGACCTGGACGATTCCCCGCGCGATTACCTTCGGGATCCCTTCCCAGCTCATGAAGCTACGCGACGGTCGACTGCTCATGACTTACGGCCATCGTCGCAAGCCCTTCGGCAATCAAGCCCGCGTCAGTGCGGATCACGGGCGCACCTGGAGTGAACCCATGATTGTCTCGGGCGACGGCACCGCGGGCGACCTCGGCTATCCTTCGACCGTCGAGCTCGCCGACGGCACACTGCTCACTGTCTGGTATGAGAACATGAAAGACCTGGGCAAGGCGGTGCTCCGCCAGGCGAAGTGGAAGGTGGGGAAGTAAGCGCGGCTATGCCGCGCGGGGTACTGCTGGCATGGTGAACTGCTGCGCAGCAGCGCGCTGAGCGCGGCTCAGAGTCCAAACCCTTGGGACTTGCGGACGTCGCCGACGTACCAGTT
>CAMCWL010000140.1 GCA_945882655.1 Opitutus sp. GAS368 | reverse complement strand
GACCAACGGAAGGTCATCGACGCGGTGCGCGAACTCAACGCCGCCCGCCTGGCGAAGACCGGCGACGACGAGATCTCGGCGCGCCTCAACGCCTACGAGATGGCCTACCGCATGCAGACGAGCGCGCCCGCGGTCATGGACCTCAAGGGCGAGAGCAAGGCGACCCTCGACCTCTACGGCATCAAGGATCCGGCCGAGGCCAGCTTCGCCCGCAATTGCCTGCTCGCGCGCCGCCTCGTCGAGCGCGGCGTCCGCTTCATCCAGCTTTACGACACCAACTGGGACCACCACGGCGGCGTGACCGAGAACCTGCAGAAGCATCTGCCCATGAAGGCCAAGGATATCGACCAGGCCTGCGCCGCGCTCGTGCGTGACCTCAAGTCCCGCGGGCTGCTCGAAGACACGATCGTCGTCTGGGGCGGCGAGTTCGGCCGCACCCCGATGGGTGAGGTCCGCGAGTTCACCGGCCGCAACCACCACATCGATGCCTTCACCATGTGGTTCGCGGGTGGCGGTTTCCGTCCGGGCATGACCTACGGCGAGACCGACGAGTTCGGCTTCGGCGCGGCCAAGGACCCCGTCCACGTCCGCGACATCCACGCCACCCTCCTGCACCAGATGGGCCTCAACCACGAGCGCCTCAGCGTGCGGTCACAGGGCCTCGACGTCCGCCTCACCGGGGTCAACCCGGCCAAGGTGATCAAGCCCCTCCTGGCCTGAGGGCTTGTGGATTCAAGCAACCTTCGGAACCTGTCGGGGTTGAAAGAATAGATGCGCCCCAGCCTGCTACTGACCTTCAGCCTATTAGGCCTATGCCTAGCGGCGACCGCGCAGGAAAGTGACGGCGTGTTTGAGCGTTATGACCGTAATCGTGACGGCAAAGTCATGGCTGACGAATTGCCGAGCAAGGCGACCTTCGCCCGCTTCGACCTGGATAAGGACGGCACGATCACGTTGGCGGAGTATCAGAAGGTGAGCGGAAAAGCCGCCGCGGGTGGCGAGGCCGTGACAGCCAGCCGCGGTCTGGCCTCTCAGATCGAGTCCATGATCAAAGCCGTGGACAAGAACGCCGACGGCCAGATCACCAAGGAGGAAGCCGCCGGCGCCCCTTGGTTCACGAAGCTGGACCAAGATGGCGACGGTGTTGTCAGTGCGGCGGAACTCACTTTGATGCGCCGCATCGTGGCGGCAGGAGCAGGATCAGCGGGTAAAAAATCCGCGGCACAGGCACCCGCGATCACGGCCGAGGACGTCAAGAAGGTCACCAGCGGACCGGAGATGCTCAAACCCGGCGAAGTCGGCATCGGCCGCATGATTGACGACGTGAAGTTCCGCACGCTGGACGGCAAGGAACTCAGCCTCGGCTCTTTCAAGGATCGCAAGGGACTCGTCATCGTGATGACGAGCGCCACCTGCCCCGTCAGCAAACGCTACCTACCCTCGGTGGCCAAACTGGCCGCGGAACTCAAGGACCAAGGACTGGGGCTGCTGCTCGTCAACGCCCTCGGCAGCGAGAAGCCCGAGGACATCCGATCCCAGCTGGCCGCCGCCGGCGTCACCGCGCCCTACGTGCACGACACGGACAAGAAGCTCAGCCTAGCGCTAGGCGCGCGCACCACCACGGAGGTGTTCCTGCTGGATCCGGCTCGCACGCTCGTCTACCGCGGCGCACTCGATGACCAATACGGGATCAACTATAACCTCGATGCGCCCAAGCACTCTTATCTGCGGGACGCCGTAGCCGCCCTGCTTCGCGGCGAAAAGCCCTTCGTGCAGGCCACCGCAGCCCCCGGCTGCGAACTGGACCTGCCGGCCGCCGCCGACGCCAAGTCCACGACGGTCACCTATCACCGCGACGTGGCCCGCATCCTCCAGCAGAACTGCGTCAGCTGCCATCGCGAAGACGGCATCGCC
The DNA here is from genome assembly GCA_945882655.1 of Opitutus sp. GAS368. Classification (GTDB taxonomy): domain Bacteria; phylum Verrucomicrobiota; class Verrucomicrobiia; order Opitutales; family UBA953; genus UBA953. The sequence goes on along the minus strand of CAMCWL010000140.1, from coordinate 2,083 downwards.
CCGTTCGCCTTGGACGACATCGACGAGGTCAAAGACCGCGCCAAGGTCATCCGACGGGTGGTGAACGAAGGCTCCATGCCCCCTTGGTTCGCGGCCATCGACAAGGACGCGGACAAGAACCCCTGGGCCAATGACTGCAGCCTCTCCGCCAAGGACAAAGCCGACCTCTTCGCCTGGATCGACTCGAAGGATCGCCCGCTCGGTGACGCGGCCGAGGCCCCTGCGAAGCGCCGCTACCCCGCCGAGTGGAGCATCGGAAAACCCGACTTAGTCGTGCAACTCAGCAAAGCCTATGACATCAAGGCCGACGGCTTCATGCCTTACGCCAACGACATCGTGCAGACCGAGCTGAAGGAGGACCGCTGGGTCTCCGCCTACGAGATCCTGCCGAGCCAACGGAACGTCGTCCATCACGTGATCGTCCGTGTCCATGAGAAAGGCTCCGAAGTGCGGAAGGCCGATGAAGGACGCGAGGGCTACTGGGCGATCTACGTACCTGGCAACGGCGCCTGCGTCTACCCTGAGGGCTTCGCCCGCAAGATCCCCGCGGGGGCAAAGGTGAGCTTCCAGATCCATTACACCCCGAGCGGCAAGGCGAAGAAAGAACGCCTCAAGATGGGTCTGGTCTTCGCGAAGAAACCTCCCACGCATGAGATCCGGACCGTGCCACTGGCCAACCCGCGCCTCTCGATTCCGCCCGGCGCCGCGCGACACGTCGAGACGCATACGCAGAGAGTCCCGTTCGACATTCCGATCATGGGCTTCATGCCGCACATGCACACCCGCGGGGCGGCTTTCAAATACGAGGTGACCTATGCCGACGGCAAGACGGAGACCCTGCTGGATATCCCCCGCTACGACTTCAACTGGCAGCTTCGCTACGACTATAAACGTCCGAAGCTGATCCCCCAAGGCAGCACCTTGAAGATCACGGCCGTCTTCGACAACAGTACCGGCAACAAGGCCAACCCTGACCCCACCAAGCTCGTCCGCTGGGGCTCCCAGACCGTCGACGAGATGATGATCGGCTATATCGAGTACTTCCGGCCCCTTTGATAGCGGACTCAATGACAGCCATAAGCGGAACATAGGGCCTGAAGGGCTGTCGAATGGGGTAGGTAGCCAATCCGTCCGACAGCCCAGACGTCCGGAGCCCAGCCCGACCCTCCAAAGCAGGCCCTACCCCTCCAAGGAAAGGCTCGCTTCGGGAAGTCCGCCTATCGCAAAATATCCCCACACCCCTTTAGCCCGCCCCTGACATGAATCGCCGCCGCTTCATCCTCCGCTCCCTCGGCGCCTCCTTGGCCCTGCCGGGACTGTGTTCGCTCAGCGCGAAGGCCCTCAGCGGTAACCCCACCGTCCAGACGTCCAAGGGAGCCGGCATCGGCGCCCGCCGCTTCGTGGCGATCGGTAACCTGCTCGGCTACCAGACCAAGCAGCTCTTCCCGAAGACCGCCGGTCGCGACTTCGAAAAGACGACCTTGCTGGAGCCCGTCTGGGAACAGCGCGAACGGATGACCGTCTTCCGCGGCCTCGACCACGGCGTCAAGGGCGGCCACTTCGCGGTGCACTCCTTCCTCTCCGGCGTGCTCAACTCCGAAGCGCAGAACCGTCCGGACGGCAACGTCTCGCTCGACCAGTTCCTCGCCGAGGAGATCGGCCACCAGACCCGCTTCCCTTCGCTCACCGTCGGTTCCGAAGGCGGCATCCACGGCGGCTGTCAGATCGCCTGGACGAAGGCCGGCGTGCGCGTGCCGCCGATCACCAACCCGGCTGAACTCTTCGATAAGCTCTTCGTCAGCGACTCCGCCGAACGCCGCAAGCGTCGCGAGCAGGACAACCGCGTGCAGGCCTCGATCCTGGACTCCGTGCGCGAAGAAGCCAAGCGCCTCTCCGGTCAGGTCAACCAGGAGGACAAGGCCAAGCTCGACGAATACTTCACCTCCGTCCGCGACGTCGAGAAGCGCCTCGAACTGCGCCAGCGCTGGACCCACCTCCCGAAGCCGGCGGCCCCCTTCGGCAAGCCGGCCAACCGCAACCCGGTCGACGACCTGCCGCTGATGTATGAGCTGATCGCGCTCGC
>CAMCWL010000139.1 GCA_945882655.1 Opitutus sp. GAS368 | reverse complement strand
TTCAAGATCGCGAGGGCGACCATGCCCCAGAGCAATCCGTAGACGGCGCCGAGTCGGTTCAAGTTGGGCGAGCGGGTGTTTTCCATGACGGCAATTATTACTTACACCAGTAATTCAGCCAACTTTCTATACGCAGATTATATGCAAGTGGGCCGGCTTATCTTGCCCATTAGGAAATCGAGGAGGCGCGGATTAATACCGTTTTAAGCAATCAATTCGAGGCGGAGGACAGCACGTGGTGCTGTCCCTACCTATTTACCACCGATACTCGATACTCCAGACTCTATGCTCTCAAACGCCTACTTCTTCTTAGCCTTCTTGGCGGCTTGGCCGCCAGGGAGACGTTTCTGTCCTTGGTTGGGCAGAGGTCCTGCCATGGGCGGGGTCTCGAAATACTTACCGTCCTCGATCATGCGTGGGTCGCCCGTCTCGCGGAGGATCGTAAAGAGGCGCTCGGTCATCTCCTTGCGGACAGTGGCGTAGACAGGATCCTCGGCCACGTTGTTCATCTCGTCCGGGTCCTTGCGGAGGTCGTAGAGTTCGAACATCGGACGGCGGCCGTAGAACTTTTCGAACTGCGCCGACCACTCGGGCGACTTGCGTGCGCCGACGAACCAGGCCTTGGTCGGGCCCGCATCGTCGTCGGGTAGCGTCACGAAAGTCGTCTTCGCGACTTCGTCGAAGGTCGGTTCGTTGGTGCCATCGAGGCGATAGGGATTCCCCAGCGGCCAGCGCTCGGGCTTGAAGTTCACGATCAGCACGTGGTCTTGGGTGCGCAGCGCGCGTTGCGGGTAAGGCGAATAATCCGGGCGGGCGATTTCGACGTGACGTTCGCGGCCGGCGACAACCCAGGTACGGGTCGGGTCGACCTGGCCTTGGCGATCGGACTGCAGGACGTTCCAGAGCGAACGTCCGGTCATCACCGCGGGCGGCTTCACACCACCGGCTTCGAGGAAGGTCGGAGCGAGATCAGGCAACGTCACCATGTCGTCCACCACGCGTCCGCCCTGCACGCCAGCGCCGGAGACGATGAGCGAGACGCCCGTGCCGAAACCGTAGAGGTTGCACTTGCCGTGCGGGAAGCCGGGGGCGCCGTGGTCGCCGCTCACGGCGATCAGCGTCTTGCTGCGTTCACCGGCGCGGTCGAGTTCTTCGATCAGCACGCCCATCGCGGCGTCGAGGGCCTGGACTTCGCCGAGGTAGTCAGCCAGGTCTTCGCGCACCACCGGGACGTCCGGCAGGAATGCCGGCAGCTTGCCCTTGAGGGCGTCGGGATCGAGGCCCCAGAGTTTCTGGCCGCTGCCACGCACCCATGCGCGGTGGGTGTTGGTCGGCCCAAACCAATAAGCGAAGGGCTGGCCGGTGGCTTTCGCCGCGAGCATCGCACGGAAATTGCCGCGGACCTCCTCGAGGAGCTTGGCGCGGGCGGCCTCTACCGTGGCGCCCTTCGCCACGAGCTCGGTCGCGTTTTCGGAGAAGTTGTTGAAGGCCCGGCCTGACTTCTCGAAGGCGTGCTGCTGTCCGCCGTAAGGAGCGTCGGCCGGTGAGCCGGGGCTCCAGACTTTATAGGACTTACCCAGGTGATAGCCGGCGTCGCGTAGGAGCAGGGGATAGGTCGGGATGGTTTCGTCCCAGACCGCGCCTTGGAGGATGGCTCCGCGGCCGGTGCGCCAGAAGTGCTGGCCCGAGAGCAGTGAGCTGCGGCAGGGCGTGCAGGAGGGCGCGTTGACGTGCGCGTTGCGGAAGAGCACGCCTTCCTTCGCCAGGCGATCGAGATGGGGCGTACGCAGGAGGCCATTCAGGCCGGCAGTCCGCTGATGTTCGCCGTAGATACGCGCGAAGCGTCCCCAGTCGTCGGCGAAGAAGAAGAGGATGTTCGGGCGCTCTGGCGTTGATGCGGCGAAGGCCGCGGCGGCGAAGAGGCTCAGGAGCAGGGCAGGGAGTCGCATCAGATTATTTCAGAGGGGCTTTCTCGAAGTCATCTTTCTTGACCCAGCCGGCGTCGAGAAGTTCCCCGCCCATGTAGCGTTCGTAGAAACCCCGTCGACGTTGATCGGGGTGGGGGAAGGCGTCGTATTCGGCACCGCGTCCAAGGGCACGGAGGTCGCCTTGCTTCTTCAGCTCGGCCCACATCAGGGTGCGGAGTCTTTCCACGTCCGTACTCCGCTCGGCGGCGAGATTTCGTACGCAGTCCGGGTCGGTCTTGAGGTCGTAGAGTTCGCGTCCAGAACGCATCCCGAAGCAGAGTTCCCAGAAGGGGTCGGTCCCGGCGGCTCGGCGTGCCTGGAGGATGAAGCTCTTCGTCGGGCTGGCGTCGGTATCGAGGTAGCCCGTCTCGGGATTACAGGCCGGCCACCGGGAAGGCTCGGCGTTCTCAAGGTAGAGCATGCCGCCCTTGGCGATGCCGCGGACCGGGTAGCCTTCGTCGTGCGGGCGACCGAGGTCATTGCGTTCGCGGCCGATCAACGTGAAGTCACGTCCGGGCAGGGATTGGGCGCCATCGGACTTGAAAATATCGAAGAGGCTGCGACCCGACGCCGGGAGCAGGCCGGATTTTTCCCAGGCCAGGCCGGCGGCCTCGAGGAAGGTGGGCGCGAGGTCGGCGAAGCCGACGTAGTCGGAGACCTTGCGACCCGGGCGGGCGATGCCGGCGGGCCAGCGGATCGCGAAGGGCAGGTGGTTGGCGTTCTCGTAGGTCGAGCCCTTCACCCGGGGGAAAGGCATGCCGTTGTCGGAAGTCACGATGATCAGCGTGCGGTCCAGTTCGCCGCGGGCTTCGAGCTGAGCCAGCACCTTGCCGAGCTGGGCGTCGAGGTGTTCGACCTCCACTGCGTAATCAAGCATGTCACCGCGGACCGTCGCGTTGTCGGGCCAGTATTTAGGCACGCGGTCCACGTCGGCCAGCTTCTTGCCGAAGCGCGCATGGCTGCCTTCTTCGTAGGCGCGGTGGGGTTCCTGGAAGCCGAGCCAGAAGAGCCAAGGTTTATCGGCCGAGGTCTCTTGAAGGAAGTCGGCGAAGTTGGCCGCGTAGTCGTTGTTCGCGATGGCTTTGGCCGGCGGCGCGGCCTTGCGGCGGGCGAAGACCTTGCCCGTCATCGGGCGCGGCGTTCCATCGGCCTTGTGCGATTCGCCGGGTCCCCAGACCTTGCCAGTCGAAGCGTAGAAGTAGCCGGCCTTGTCGAGGGCTTCGGGGAGGATGCCGATCTCCGGCGGGAAGGTAGGCGTATGGTTGGCCGCGGCGCCGAGGAGCCACGGGTGACGTCCGGTCATGATGCTCGAGCGCGAGGGCGCGCACTTCGCCGTCGGCGTGTAGGCGTTGAGGAAGAGTAGGCCTTCTTTGGCGACGCGGTCGAAGTTCGGGGTCTTGATCCAAGAGCAGCCATAGGCGCCCGCGTGACCGTTGCCCCAGTCGTCGGCGATGACGAAGAGGATGTTGGGACGCGTCGGTTCGGCCGCGGCGAGGCCGGCGAAGGTGGCGCACAGGGCGGCGAAGAGCAGAGTGGGGCGCATGGTGTGGGGTGACATCACCTAAGCCCACTCGGCGGAGGCATGCAACGCCTCAGCCACTTGGCCAAAGAAAAGGCCGGGCGACTTACGTCGTCCGGCCTTCGCGGGAGCCTCAGGCGAAGCTTACTTCTTGGCAGGGGCGTCGGCCTTCTTGGCCGGAGCCTTCTTGCCACCCTTCGCGGCTGGCTTCGGAGCCGGGGCGAGGTCGCGGAGCTTCACGTTACGGAACCAGACTTCGTCGCCGTGTTCCTGCAGGAGGATGTGGCCGTCGGCCCACTCGCCGAAGTTCTTGCCGTACTTAGGATCGGCGTACTTCGATTTCGCGACGAGGTCGCGGAACTCCTGGGTGTTACGGTCGTAGGAGATGACGAGGGTGCCGTTGAGCCAGTGTTCGACCTTGGTGCCCTTGGCGATCACGTAGGCGTTGTTCCAATCGCCGATGCGGTTGGCGCGCTTGTTCGTGGCGGTCTTCAGGTCGTAGAGCGACGAGACCGTGCG
>CAMCWL010000138.1 GCA_945882655.1 Opitutus sp. GAS368 | reverse complement strand
CCCTCCTCGCCCTCCTCTTCGCCGCTTCGCTCTTCGCCGCCGAACGTCCAGCGGTCGATCACGCCGCCTACACCGCTGCGCTCAAGGATTTCCGTAAGGGCACGTCGAAGTCCATCGATACGCTAAAGAAGGCCGATGCGCCCGCTGCTGCGCGCCTCGCCGCCGTCGATGATGTGCGCGAACGCCTCGTCGATGAACCGACCTCCCCGCTGGTCGGCGAAGTCGCCGCGCTGCTTGGCTCGACCGACGTCGAAACCGCTAAGCTCTTACTCGCCGCGCTCGCTGAAGCGAAGGCCGCTGGTGCCACCGCCCAGGTCGCGGCGCTTGCTGCGAAGGCCGACTCGCCTCTCCGCGTTCCCGCTGCGCTCGCCCTCGCCGAAGTCGGCGGTGCCAAGGCTGTGCCGGTGCTCGCTTCGCTGGCCAAGGACGAAGCCCTCGCTGATAATATCCAAGACGCGTTGGTGAAGGTCGTCGGTCCCGGCGTCACGGATGCGTTTGTTGCCGGCATCACCGATACGAAGGCCGACGTCACCGCACGCAATGCCCTCATCAAGGCCGCCGTCGGCCGCAATCTTCGCTCCGTCGCTGGCGCCTTGTGCGTTGCGATTAAGGAAGAGTCTATGCGTCTCGAATGCCAGAAGGCTTTACTCAAGCTCGCCCAGCCGTCCGACCTCGCCGCCCTGCGCGAAGCCGCTCAGGCCGTGACGAACGAGACGACCAAAGGCGCCCTCGGCCGCCTGATCAAGAAGCTGGAAGCGGTGAAATAAGCGTACGCTGCGCGTGCGCCGGGGATCTGCTGGCAAGCTGGCATGCTGCGAAGCAGAAGGTAGGGACGTGATTGCTATCACGTCCGTTCGCGTGCGTGCGCAGGAATTGGCCGCAGCTGGCTAAAGCCCGACGACTCCACTGCTCCGGCTTCGAACGGCGGCGATGGCAATCGCCGCCCTACCCGATGCAGGCGGGTGCGATGTCATCGCATCCCTACACAAACAAAAAAGGCGCCGGTAGGCGCCCTCATCATTTGCTTCGCAGCGCCGCTTACTTCTTCAGCGCCCAGATTAGCCCGCCGTTGAGGTGCTGGACGAATTCCGGCTCGGAGAAGGATTCCTTGGTGTGGCCACCGGCGGTGTAGAACATGCGGCCTTTGGCGACGTCCTTGCACCAAGCAATCGGGTGGTAGTCGCCGTTCTTGCCGCCCTCATAGGTCTTTTCGTCGAGGAGGATGAGGACCACATTGTCGGGCTGCAGGTTGCGGAAGCTATACCACTCGTCCTTGCGCTTCCATTCGTCCGGGAGGTGCTTGGTGGAGGGGTGATCCTTGATGACCGGCCGCAAGGTGGCGGGCTGGATCTTCGGATGGCCAGCGAAATAGCCGCCGATCATCTTGCCGTACCAAGGCCACTTATATTCGGTGTCGGAAGCGGCATGGACACCGACGAACGCGCCACCGTTTTCGAGCCAGGCCTGGAAAGCCGCGCGACGCGGTTCAGCGGCCTTCGCCGCGGCGTCCTTGGCTTCCTTGGAGGCGTCCTTCGCGACGACGTCGCTCATGATGTCGCCCGTGGTGCTCATGAAGGCGACGGCGCGATACTTCGCGAAGTTCTCGGCGGTGAAGACCGCGGCGTCCTCGGTGATGTCGACCTCGAGGCCGGCGGCCTTAAACTGTTTCGCGAGCAGCTCGTTGCCGAGCGGGATGGAATCCTTGTGCCGGAAGCCGGCGGTCTTCGAGAAGACCAAGGCGCGGTTCGGTTCGGCAGCGAGGGCGACCACCGAGGCGAGGAGTAGAGCGAGGAGGGAGCGCATGGTTGTAACTTGGGGTAGGGGTAGGGATAGGGGTTGGGGCAGGAGAGGCAAGGGGACAAGGGGGATACGGGAGGTGGAAGCGGTTAGCGGTTGGCGGATAGGAAATGAATCCCCCACCTAACCATCCGGTTTCCCCATGAGCGCATGTCTTTTCTAGCCCTAGCCCTAGCTCTGGACCTAGCCCTGAGGAAACCTCCTTTCCTCGGAACGTTTCCCCCCTTACACCTGTCCTACCTCTGCCCCCACCCCTACCCCTATCCCTACCCCTATGTCGCAGCTCAATCGTCGTTCGTTCCTGAAGAACACCGCCCTCGCTGGCGCTGTCCTCGGCTTCCCTTCCATCATCCCGGCCTCCGCGCTCGGTAAGGATGGCACGGTCGCCCCAAGCAATCGCCTCCAGCTCGTCGGCATCGGCCTGAAGTCTCAGGGCGGCGGCGATATGCGCCAGCTGATGTCCAAGAAGGGCGTCCAGGTCATCGCCGTCTGTGACGTCGATCGCCGTGTGCTGAAGTCCTCTGCCGAAGGCGTGGTGAAGAAGGGCATGGCCGCCCCGAACCAGTATGTCGATTTCCGCGAGATGCTCGCGAAGGAAAAGCCGGACGCGGCCGTCCACGGCTTGCCTGACCATTGGCACGGCGTCATCAGCTGCGCGCTGCTCCGCGCCGGCATCGACGTCTACGGCGAGAAGCCGCTCGCGAATACCTGGGCCGAAGGCAAGGCGATCGCCGACGCGGTGAAGGAGAACGGCCGCGTCTGGCAGACGGGCATGTGGCAGCGCTCCACTCCGAATTTCCGTCGCGGCGTCGAACTCGTCCGCAACGGCATGCTCGGCAAGATCATCAAGGTCGAGGTCGGCACCGGCCCGAATAAGCAGACCATGCCGCCCGCTCCGCAGCCGGGCGAGAAGGCCCCGGCCGAGGTTGATTACGACATGTGGGTCGGCCCGTCCGCCGAGTTCGCCTACGACCCGCGCGTCTTCCACTTCCACTGGCGCTGGAACATGAACTTCGGTGGCGGCATGCTCCTTGACTGGGTCTGCCACCACCCCGATATCGCCGCCTGGGCGATGGGTAAGGATTCCGAGTTCCCGGTATCCGTCGAAGGCAGCGGCAAGCTCCGCGAAGGCCCCTGGGATACCCACGCCGACTACGATTACACCGTGGGCTATGCCGACGGCTTCAAGATGTCGATCAGCAGCTCCTTCATGGGCATGCGCTTCATCGGCGAGAAGGGCGAGCTCTTCGTCACCCGTGGCAAGCAGACGTGCTCCATCGCTGGCCTCTGGGAAAAGGACCTCGGTCCGGACGCTTGGCGCTGTCCCGGCACGACCGACCACTTCCAGGAATTCGTCGACTGCGTGCAGTCCCGCCGTCGTCCGATCTCTCACGTCATGGCTGCGCACTACACCACGACCATCGGCCACCTCGGCAATGCCGCGGTCTTCACCGGCCGTAAGCTCAAGTTCGACGGCGCTGCGGGTAAGTTCATCGACGACGCCGGCGCGACCGCGATGCTCTCGCGCACACTCCGTAAGCCCTGGTCGCTCGAGAAGATCTAACGCGGACGGCGTAGCCGCCCGCGAGGGTCACGTGGGCAAGGGGGCACGGTGACATGGGGAATATAAGAGGGCGCCTGCAGGCGCCCATTTTGTTTGGGCTGCCGCATGGCGGCCGAAGGGCGGGGCGTGGCTTCGCCGCGCCCTTCGCAGCGGAGTGCACGATGAATCGTGCCCCTACCATGGTTCGCCCTGCGGCGAACGAAGCTGCCTCGGGTCGGGCGGCGATTGCCATCGCCGCCGTTCGAAGCCGGAGACGGGGAGTCATCGGGTCTTAGCCAGCTGCGGCCAATTCCTGCGTCCGCCCGCGAACGGACGTGATGGCAATCACGTCCCTACCCGCTGTCTCTTCCTATCCGCCACCCGCTATCCGCTAACCGCCAATACCTCTTGCATCCCCCATGTCCCCTTGCCCCCGTGTCCACTTGCCCCCTACTGTCTCGAACCGATGCCCCTCCGCCGCGTAGCGCAGATTGCCGTCGTCCTTGGCCTCGTGGCCGTGGGCGTCTGGGTCGTGCGTGGAAAGAAGTGGGAGCTGCTCCGCAAGCCGGCCGAAGTCGCGGCGAGACCCGCAGTCAAACTGCGTTCAGCCGCCGACATTATTCCGCAACTGAAAGATCCGCCCAAGCGTACAAGGGTCACGACGAAGGACATCATGGCTGGTACGGTGCCGAAGCTCAACCAGCTGGAGGTCGAAGCG
>CAMCWL010000137.1 GCA_945882655.1 Opitutus sp. GAS368 | reverse complement strand
ATCCAGTCCGGCGGCGACCACGGCGTCCACAAGGTCGTCGTGACCCCTGACCAGCAGGGCTTTTACCTCATCACCGGAAACAATTCCGTGAAGACCGAGACCCCGGCCACCTCGCCCGTCGCGCCGCTCTGGGGTGACGACCATCTCCTCCACCGCATGCCGGACGGCCGCGGCCACAACCGCCACGTGCTCGCCCCGGGCGGCATCGTCTACCGCATCAGCAAGGACGGTAAGACCTTCGAGACCTTCGCCAGCGGCTTCCGCAACATCTACGGCGGCGCCCTCAACCGCGCTGGCGACCTGTTCACCTACGACGCCGACATGGAGTATGACTTCAACACCCCGTGGTATCGCCCCACCCGCGTGAACCACGTCGTCAGCGGCGGCGAATACGGCTGGCGCAACGGCGCCGGCAAGTATCCGGAATTCTACCCCGACAACCTGCCCGCGACCGTGAACATCGGCCCCGGCTCGCCCACCGGTATCGCCTTCGGCTACGGCGCCAAGTTCCCGGCCAAATATCAGGAAGCCCTCTACATCATGGATTGGAGCTGGGGTAAGATCTATGCCGTCCAGCTCAAGCCGCAGGGCGCGAGCTATGTCGGCGTGAAAGAAGACTTCATCCAGGGCGCCCCCCTGCCCGTGACCGACCTCGCCATCCACCCGCAGGACGGCGCGATGTATTTCGCCATCGGCGGCCGCAAGGTCCAGTCCGGCCTCTACCGCGTGACCTACGTCGGCAAGGAACCCACCGGACCGGTGAAATACGACGCCGCGGCTCCCTCCGCCGAAGTCATCGCCCGCAACACCCTCGAGCAGTTCCACGGCAAGCAGGACCCCAAGGCCGCGGATGCCGTCTGGCCGCACCTCTCGTCGACCGACCGCTGGCTGCGTTTCGCCGCGCGCGTGGTGCTCGAGCATCAGCCGCACGCCGGCTGGAGCGAGCGTGCCTTCGCCGAGAAGAACGCCACCGCCCGCCTCGAGGCCCTGCTCGCGCTGGCGCGTCAGGCCGCCCCGTGCCCTTACCACACCGCCAAGGCCGCCAAGCCCGACCCGCGCACCGGCATCGCGCCGACGATCGCTGAGCCCACCGCCGAACAGGCCGCCCTGCGCGATCGCCTGCTCGCGGCCCTGCGCGCCGACGACTTCGCGAAGCTCACCCAGGAGCAGAAGCTCCTGAACCTCCGCGTCGCCCAGATCGTCCTGCACCGCTACGGCAAGCCGGACGACGCCGGTATCGCCGCCGTGACCCGCTATTACGACGCCGCCTATCCCGCGGCGAACTTCGAGCTCAACTGGCTCCTCACCGAGACCCTGAGCTTCCTGCAGTCCCCGACGCTGGCCGCCAAGGCCATGGCCGTGGTCGCCGACGCCGGCAGTCAGGAGCCCGAGATGGAGATCATGCGCAGCCTGCGCATGCTCAAGGCCGGCTGGACTCCGGAGCTCCGCGAAAAGCAGCTCAACTGGTTCGTCAAGGCCGCCAGCTACCGCGGTGGTTCGAGCTTCGGCAAGTTCATCGAGTTCATCCGCAACGACTCCCTCGCCACGTTCTCACCCGAAGAGCTGACCCGCCACGACAAGCTCGTCGCCCTCGCCAAGAACCCGCCCATCAAGTCGGCCTATGAGAACGTCGGCGCCATCTTCGCCGGCCGCACGCCCAAGAACTGGACGCTCGAAGAGCTGAGCGCCGCCACGCGCACCGGCATGAAGGGCCGCGACTACGAGAACGGTCGCAAGATCTTCGGCGCCGCCGCCTGCTTCGCCTGCCACCGTTACGGCAACGCCGGCGGCATGAACGGGCCGGACCTCACCGGGGCCGGCGGCCGCTACAGCCCGCACGACCTCCTCGACCAGATCATCAATCCGAGCAAGGAGATCAACGAGCAGTTCGCGCCCGTCGTCGTGACCAAGCAAGACGGCACCACCGTCACCGGCGTCATCGTGAACCTCAACGGAGATACCGTGCAGATCAACACCGACCTCTCCGACCCCGATCAGCGCGTCGGCTTCGACCGCAAGCAGGTCAAGAGCATCGAAGTCTCCAAGGTCTCGCCCATGCCGCCCATGCTCCTGAGCATGCTCACGCAGGAAGAAGTCCTCGACCTCGTCGCCTTCGTCCTCAGCGGCGGAGACAAGGAAAATCCCGCCTTCAAGAAGTAATCCCCGCATGAAGCCCGCGAAGCTACTGCCTCCGATTCTCGCCTACTCGACGAGTTCGCTCTACCTCATCGGCGGCTTCGTCGAATCCATCAAGCCCGACCGGCCGAGTTTCTGGCGCAAGATCTTCGGTCCGCTGACCTTCGACCTCGGACCCAACGCGACCCAGACCGGCATGATCATGCTGGGGATTGATATCCTGTTGTTCGTCGGACTCGTCCTCTACATCAAGCGGCTCAAGCGACTGGAAGCCGAAGAGGCCGCGCACGGCAAGGTTACGCAGGAGCAAGGGCCGTTTGGGAATTAAGGGCTAAGTAGAGTGCCGTTTCGGGTGGCAGGCAACGGCCGTAGGGCTCAGGTGGCGGGTTTCCGCTTCTGCCATCGATTCAGTCCTCCGCCATCGACGCAGTCATCCACTCAGCCCTCCATTCAGTCCTCAACGCAGGCCTCTATTCAGTCCTCCATTCCGTAACATCCCCCTTCCCCTCCTTGCCTCGGGCCCTCTGGTCCTCTAATCCTCGGGCAACCCCCATGCGCCTCGCCCTCGCCTTCCTCTCCCTGTTCGTCGCGCTGACCGCGGGCGCCCAGGAGAAAACCGCCAAGAAGAAAGCCGGGGGTTATCCGCCGACGATCGAAGGCACGAAGTCCGAGACCTACCGCAAGGTGGGCGACACCGAGCTCAAGGTCTGGATCTTCGATTCCCGGCAGAAGATGACGGAGCGCCCTCTGCCCGCGATCGTGTTCTTCTTCGGCGGCGGCTGGACGGGCGGCTCGCCCACCCAGTTCGAACCCCAGAGCCGCCATCTCGCGGCGCGCGGCATGGTCGCGATCGTCGCGGACTATCGCGTGAAGACCCGGCAGGACGCCAAGCCGGCCGACTGCGTCTCCGACGCCAAGGCCTGCGTCCGCTGGGTTCGCGCGAACGCCGCACGCCTGGGCATTGACCCGGAGCGCATCGCCGTCGGCGGCGGTTCGGCCGGCGGACATCTCGCCGCCTCGGTCGCGACGTTGCCCGGCCTCGACGATGCCAAGGATGACAAGTCCGTCTCGTGCCTGCCCAACGCCCTCGTGCTCTTCAACCCCGGCACCGTGATGGCGCCCTTCCCCGGCCTTGACCTCAAGGGCTTCGGCGCCGGCCTCGACAAGGCCCAGTTCGGTTGCGAGCCGACGGAGATCTCCCCGATCCACCATGTGAAGAAAGGCACGCCGCCCACGATCATCTTCCATGGCACGGCGGACACCACCGTGCCTTATGCGACCGTCGAGAAATTCACCGAAGTCATGAAGGCCGCCGGTAACCGCTGCGAACTCGTCGGCTACGAAGGCGAGAAGCACAGCTTCTTCAATAAGTCGAAATATGCCGAGACCTTGGCGGCCGCCGACGCCTTCCTCGTCTCGCTGGGGTACCTCCCCGCCAAGAAGTAAGCCATGCGCCGCCTCGCTCTCCTCGGCGGACTGCTCCTGACGGCCGCCCTCGCGTCGGCCAAGGCGCCGAACGTGGTCGTGCTCCTCGCTGACGATGCCGGCTGGGGCGACTACTCCTTCAACGGCAACCGCCAGATCGCCACGCCGCATATCGACGGCATCGCCAAGGCCGGCGCGCACTTCGATCGCTTCTTCGTCCAGCCCGTCTGCGCCCCGACCCGCTCGGAGTTCCTGACCGGACGTTATCATCGCCGACTCGGCGTCTATGGCGTCTCCACCGGACAGGAGCGCATGAATCCCGACGAAAAGACCGTGGCGGACTCCTTCAAGCGCGCCGGGTATGTCACCGGACTCTTCGGCAAATGGCATAACGGCAGCCAATGGCCGTATCACCCGCTCGCCCGCGGCTTCGATACCTTCTGGGGCTACACCTCCGGCCATTGGGGTGAATACTTCGATGCTCCGCTCGAGCACAACGGCGTCATGAAGACGTCCAAAGGCTACATCGTCGACGTCCTGACCGAGAAGGCCCTGCAGTT
>CAMCWL010000136.1 GCA_945882655.1 Opitutus sp. GAS368 | reverse complement strand
AGGAGCTTTTCGAGGCCCTTGCCGTAGCGGATGTAGGAGTCGAAGCGTTCCTGCGGCGAGGCTTTGGTGCCTTCGCCGAGGTGGACGATGCTGGCGACGTGCGGCTCGATGGAGACGCCGGCTTTATAGCCGTTACGGATGAGGTCGGTAAGGATTTCGCGGACGAGCGCGTCGCCTTCGCCGGCGTAAGTGAACGCGCTGCTCTTGCCGCCAGCCGGGTTGCGGCGGCAGTCCTTGATGTGGACGTATTCCACGTAGGGTAGGATCTCGCGATAGAAGGGCATCGTCTCTTGGCCGTAGGACACCGTGTTGCCGATATCGAAGAGGTAGCGGACGCTCGGATGGTCGACGCTTTCGATGAACTGACGGGCATGCGTGCCAGAGAGGCCGCCCCAGCCTTCGCAGTTTTCGTGGAGCAGCATGATGCCGCCGTCGGCAGCGAGTTTCGCCATCTCCTTGTAGCGACGGACGCCTTCGTCACGCCAGACGTCTTCGGTGACTTCGCCGCGGACCCAGCTCATGGTGCGCACGAACTTGGTGCCGGTGCGCTGCATGCGCGGGATGAGTACCTTGAGGTCGGCGAGGTCAGTGGCGAAATCTCCGGTGATGGGTCGGCTCCAGTTGCCGATGGCGGAGGCGTAGCTGCTGACGCGCATGCCGGCGGCTTCGATCTTCACGATAGACTGCTTGAACTCATCGTCGCTCACGGCCGGGCCGGAGAACTGCTTGCCGTTGAGGAGGCGGAGCTCGAGGGCCTTCCAGCCGAGGGCCTGATGAGCGGCAATCTGGCCGTCGATGTCGTCGGCGGCTTCGTCGGCGAGGCCGGAGAGGGGGAAGGGTGACATGGCAGAAGAAAGGAGGACTGAATTGATGGCTGAAAGGAGGGCTGAATCGAGGACTGAATTGAAAGGGTAATTCAGGCAGGGTGGAGGGGATGGGCTTGCGGGGGAGCGGAGATGGGCGGATAAGTTCGTTATGAGATTCGCCCCAATCTTGCTCTGCTGGTCCCTCTTGTGCGTCGCTGCTGAACCAGCCCGTAAATTGAAGGTCTTCATCCTGGCCGGTCAGTCCAATATGGAAGGCCAGTCGGTCGTCGACCTGACCGGACGCGATTACAACGAAGGGAAGGGCACCTTAGTCGAAGTGATGGCCCGCCCGGGCAACGCCGAGCGCTATGCCCACCTCCGCGATAAGGACGGCAAATGGGTCGTCCGTCCGGACGTCTGGGTGCGCTATCAGCGCGAGAAGCAACCTCTCCTGGCGGGCGGATTGTCGGTCGGCTACGCCGTGTATGGCGGTAAGCACCATTTCGGGCCAGAGTTCCAGTTTGGCCATGTCGTCGGTGAGGCCTATCGCGATCAGGTCCTACTCATTAAGACTTCATGGGGAGGCAAGAGCCTCTATCGCGATTTCCGCCCGCCCAGCGCCGGCGGAGTGGTCGGCCCGTATTATCTTAAGATGGTCGCCGAAGTCCGTGCGGCGTTAGCGAATCTGAAGAAGGACTTTCCGGCTTACGATGGTTCCCCGGTCGAGCTGGCCGGCTTCGTCTGGTATCAGGGCTGGAACGACGGCGTGAATCCGAAGACCGCCGTGCCGGAATACGAGCAGAACCTCTCGCACCTCATCAGGGATGTCCGCAAAGAGTTCGGCGTCCCGAAGCTCCCTGTGATTGTCGGCGAACTCACGGGCCCTTGGGTCGACGCGCCGAAGGAGTGGACAGCCTTGCGCAACGCCCAGGCCAACGTGGCGAACTACGCCGAGTTCAAGGACAACGTCATCTTCGTGCCCACGCGTACCTTCGTGCGGAAGCCGGAGGATTCTCCCAATCCCGGCCACGGCCATCACGAGTTTGGCAATGCCGAGACCTACTTCCTGGTCGGTGATGCGCTGGGCAAGGCCGCCTTGCAGATGTCCGGGCGCGACCGTCAGGTCAGGCAGATTCGCGGTTGGACGCTGCGGATCGATGAGCGCCTGATCGCGAAGGATCCCGCGGCCGTCGAGAAGGCGGTCGTCATCCTGGATGCGCAGCTCGCGAAAGTGGAGCGACTCATCCCGGCCAAGGCGGTCGAGAGGCTTCGCTCGGTGCCCTTGAATTTCTCACTGCCATATCCTGACCGCCGACCCACCGCCGAGTATCACGGCGGTCTGGCTTGGGTGAAGCAGGCCGGGCGGGAGATCGCCTTGGCCAAGGCGATCGAGTTCACCAACGTCGATCGCTTCGAGCCAGAGATCCGGCGTATGCCCGTGCTCGTCCTGCATGAGCTCGCCCATGCTTATCACGACCAGGTGATCCCGGGAGGCTATCAGAACAAGGATATCCTCGGGGCCTTCCAGCAGGCCAAGGCGGCCGGGACCTATGACGCCGTCAAGCGTTGGACCGGCGAAAAGTATATCGAGACTCCGACCAAGGCCTACGCGATGACCAATCAGATGGAGTATTTCGCCGAGGTCACCGAGGCCTACTTCGATCGTAATGACATGGAGCCGTTCAACCTCACGGAGCTGAAAGCCAAGGACCCGGCGGTCGTCCCGGTGCTGGAGAAGGTCTGGGGGTTGCGATAAACAGGGTTCGGCTTGCCCGCGAGGCCATGGCATGGGAGGAATCGGTCATGAGATTCGCTCCGATGACATGGCTCGCCGCCTTCCTGCTCACGGTGCTCTCGGCCTTCGCCGAGGATCCGCAGCGCGTGCTTTTCATCGGCAATAGCTACACCGGCGTGAACAAGCTCCCTGAGGTCTTCCTGGAGATCGTGAAGAGCAGCGGCCGTCCGGCGCCGGTCGTCAAGTCATCCACTCCTGGCGGTCGTACGCTGAAGCAGCATCTTGGCATCCCCGGCAGCATGAAGCTCGTCGATGAGGGCGGCTGGGATGTCGTCGTCCTCCAGGGGCAGAGCCAAGAACCGGCCATCGCTGAGACCGATGAGACCGTCCGCAAGGAGTTCCAGGAGAGTGCGGCGGAGCTCTGCCGGCGCGTCCGCGCCAAAAGCCCTAAGGCGAAGATCTTCTTTTATGAGACCTGGGCACGTCACCCCGACTACTGGACGATGCCTGGCAAGAAGGGGCCGGATGTCGGCGCCAATCCCAAGGAGATGCAGACCCGTCTGCGTAAGTGGTATGGCGTCGTCGCCAAGGACAACGGCGCGACGTTCGTTCCTTGCGGCGACGCCTGGGAGTTAAACTACGCCTCCGCCGAGGCGGTTCGCCTGCATACCAAGGACAACTCCCATCCCGAGTTCGCCGGCACCTATCTCAATGCACTTATCTTCTTCGGTAAAATCTACGACGTGAAGGCGCCTTCGTCGAAGTGGATCGGAAAGTTAGACGAAGCCCAGGCCAAGCTGATGCGAGGCTACGCCGCTCAGGTCCTGAAGTAAGGTCTTACGGGGTCAGTCCGGCGGCGCGGAGCGCCGTCGCGTGGACGGCGATGTCGTGGTCGGCCGACCACGCGAAGGCTTGGCCGCCCACGAGCACGCGGTGCAGGTCGCGGAACTCTTCGTCATAGCGACCCTTGGGGACATCGAGCGCGAAGGTGTTTTCGCCCTTCTTGAAGCGGGGCTCGGCGAACATGACCATCTTGTCGCCGACCTGGCGGCAGACCTTGGCCGTGTCGCGGGGTTCATCGAGACGCAGGACGCCTTTGCCGGATTCCAGCGGGCGGATCTCCATCGCGCCGCGGGTGCCACGGACGGCGAGCGCTCGGTGCGGGCCGCCGAACGGGTCGGCATGGTTGCAACGGATCGTGACCGCCGCCTTGGGGTAGGAGAGCACGGCCAGCTGATTATCGACGAAGGTATCCTGGGGTGCCCGGGTGGCGTTGCCGAAGGCTTGGACGGAGGTGGGCGCACCGAGTAACGTGACGACCGTGTCTACCAGATGGCAGGCGAGTTCGTACATGCCGCCGCCGGGAATCTGGGCGAAGCGCTTGCGGTTGGCCTCGTCGAGCAGCTTGCCCATCGAGGCGTCGATTTCCATCATTTCGCCGAGCCAGCCTTCTTTAACCGCTCGGACGAGAAGTTGGATGGCCGGGTTGTAACGTAGCATGTAACCCATCTGTACCGTGAGTCCCTTTTCGGCGGCGTAGCGGCGGAGGGCGATGAAGTCCGCGTGCTTTTCCGCGCCCGGCT
>CAMCWL010000135.1 GCA_945882655.1 Opitutus sp. GAS368 | reverse complement strand
GTGAAGCGGACGGCGCTCGTCCGCGTGCCGACGGGTGTCAGCGGACCGCTGGCCGTGGTCTTCGGCTGGCATGGCCATGGCGGCCGCTCCACCCACTCCGCCGGCCGATGGGGTTACGCCGAGATCGATACGGCTTCGATTCTCGTCTTTCCGCAGGGCCTGCCGACCGTCTCTCCGCTCGTCGATAAGGAAGGCCGCATGCCGGGCTGGCAGACCTCCGTCACCAGCGAAGGCGGCCGCGATATCAAACTCTTCGATACCATTCTGGCTGACCTAAAGAAGCAGCATGCCGTCGATGACCGTCGCATCTACTCCATGGGCCACTCCAACGGGGCGGCCTTCAGCTATCTCCTTTGGCAGGCGCGTCCAGAAGTCCTGGCGGCCATCGGCTCGGTCGCCGGCAGCCTGCGGGGTGACGGTAAGCCTCCGAGCTCGCTGCCGGTGATCCACGTCGCCGGTGAAAAGGATCCGCTCGTCAAATTCACCTGGCAGCAGGCTACATTCGCGGCGGTGAAGCGTTTCAATGGATGCGCCGACGAAGGTAAGGCATGGGCCAAGGAAGGCGTCCTGGAGGCGACAATCTACGCGTCGTCGAAAGGCGCACCGTTGGTGACCGCCATCCACGGCGGCGGACACGAATACGCCAAGGGCTCGACGGAACTGATCGTCCGCTTCTTCAAGGAGAACCCCAAGCCAGCCAAGTGATCAGCGGGCGGATTCGTCGGTCAGGATCTTAAGGTCGTCGAGATAGAACTCGGTCTGCTCGTTCGCGTTGCTGATGAAGCCGACCCAGTCGAGGGTCTTCATGTCCGCGTGCCGGCAGGGGAGGCCTTTGAACTCCTTGGTCGGTTCGCCTTCGGGCGTGACCTTCAAGTTCCAGCGCCCCGTCACGGCGTCGCCGATGACGGCCGAGAGCTCGAAGCGGATCCACTTCTGCGCAGGTAGGGCGACGTCGAGACCTTTGACGCCGGTGAGGCGGCCGTTCTGGACATGGATGACGGGGCCGGTGCGATAAGGATTCCCTTTGGTGCGCCACTCGTGGATGAAGATCGCCTTGGGCTCGATATAGAGGGCGAAGCTGACGGTCGAGGTGCCGGTCTGGTGATGCGGGTGGAAGGACAGCATCGGGTAATAGTGCGAGGGTAGCCCAGGGGCGTCTTGGAAGAGCAGGGACTGCTTGCCTTCGGCGTACTTGGCCGGGCTCATGCGCAGGGCGTCGCCTAGGCTAACGCGCGGCTTGCCAGGGGCGGAGCGAAGGGCCGACAAGGTCGGGTTGGCATGCGGGAAGGGGCGCTGCTGGTCGATGATGCGTCCTTCGAAGGCTTGGCGGATGTTCAAGGGCGGTGCTTCCGGGCGTGGCGGGCGAGCGAGTTCTGGGCCGCGTTCGAAAGTATCAGCTAACTTGCGCCAGTCGGGGTCATCACGAAGAACACCCATCGAGGAGACGTCGATCGACTTGATGCCGAGGGCGAGGGCCGGTGAGCCGGGCTTAAGGCGGAAGTCGCGCTTGGCCGGGTCGACGAAGAGTGGGTCGGCGATGACCGAGTTGACGTCCTGACCTTTCTTTTGCCAGTCGGCGAACGGGAGCTTCTTTTCCGTGAAGGTCACCGGGCGGGCCGAGACATCCCAGTAGACGTTACTCTTATTCAGGAAATGGGCGGTCGTGCCGGTCCAGCCGGGTCCGAGGAGTTCGCCGCGGTCGAAGATGACGATATTCTTCTCGAAGGTGAACGAAAGGTGTTCCTCGGCACGCGCGCGTTTCACCTGATACTCTTCCGAGAAGGCGAAGACGTTATTCCGAATCACGTTGTCCTTGCCGTAATGCTGGTGGAATCCGCCGTCAGTGGTGTCGTGGGTCACGTTGCCTTCCATCGTGATGCCGGTGCTACCTTCGTCGGTGTAGAGTCCCCAGCCACCGTAGGTGAAGCAGGTCACATGATGGATGTGGTTATGGCTGACTGAGGTGCCTTCGGACGGGCCGAGCGTGTAGACGCCGCCCATGTCGCTCAGGAGGCCTTTGCCGAGGTGGTGAAGGTGGTTCCATTCGACCTTGTTGCGCTTGGCGTTGCTGGGCGCGTAGCCCCAGCGCCAGCCGACGGAGACCGCCGAGTAGAAGAAGTCCGAGATTTCGTTGTGTGTCACCTCGTTGTCGGAGGAGGAGCCAATCCAGACACCGACCGCGCAAGGGAAGATCAGGCCGCCATCGCGGATGATATTATTATGCACCCGGTTATGGCTGGCATGATTCTCGGGCTTGGGCTCGTCGTTGAGCGTCCCGACCTTCACGCCGCCGGCACCGAGATCGGTGACAAGGCATTTCTCGATGGTCACTTCGCGGGTGCCTCGGCGAAGCGAGAAGCCGTAGCTGCCGACGTGGGAAAGCTCGCAGCCGGTGAAGGAGACCTGCTGCGCGTATTCGAGGGTGATGACGCCGTCGACGGTGCCGACCGCAGCCTGGTTAGGGACGGCGGTGGCGAGCGAGGGCAGCCCTTTGGCATGGCGGAAGGTTAGTCCGCGAAAGGCCAGATGGCGGACCTTGTCGCCAGCTTTACCCGTGAAAGTGAGCAACTTCTCCGCGACGGGATAGGTCGCGATGGCTTTCTCGGCGGATTCGCCGACTCGCGGCAGATAGGACAGCTGGCCGGAGCGGCTCAGGAACCATTCGCCGGGCTCATCGAGTAACGACAGCAGGTTCTCGATCACCATGCCGGTATGATGGTCGAAGGCGGTGTTGCCCTTCTGGGCCGGCCCGCGGACCTTAAGGGTTCCGGAAGTGATGTCGGCGGATTCCACGCGGCTACGCGTGGTGTCCCATTTGTGGAAGAATGTTACCAAAGCGTCCTGGGCCTCGGAAGATTTCACCTCGCTGAATGACGTCAGCTCCTTCGGGTCGACGCGGAGGGTTTGTTCGGTGAAGCCAGGGGTCGGTATGCCACCCGGAATCGGGGCTTCGCTTTCGACGCTGCGCATGAAGCGGCTGCCGAGGTTGCTTGTACGGGCGCGGGTGGCGCGGAGGTCTCCGACCCACAGTTGCTCGAACATCTCGGTGCCGGCCGGAATCTGTAAAGTCCATCGTCCATCTTTACCCGAGCCGAAGGCGGGGAGTTCCTTGCCGCCGGAGATGATGACCTTCGCCCCCTGGGCGGCTTCGTAGGAGATGGTCCGCCCCGCATCGCCGGAATCTTTCTCGTCGAAGGCGACGGCTTCGGTGACGCGATACGTACCCGCCGCGAAGATCACGCGGACGGGTTCGGTGAGCGGACGAGGCAGTTTACGGACGGCGAGGCGGGCGCCTTCGAGCGAGGCCAGCGGGGCTTCGGCTTTACCGCTGGCTCGGTCATCGCCCTGGGGGGTAACATAGAGGTCCAGCGCCTGTGCGGCTAAGGGTAGGAGAAGGACGAGTGACAGTGAACGGCAGAAAGGCATGGGTATCCCGACAAGACCCGTGCGGGGCGGTTCCCTCAAGACTTTCTGACAACGAAGAAACGCGTCTCGCCGGCGAACTGTCGGACGAGCGGGCCATCGGCCGCGACCTCGGTGCTTAAAGGACATTCAATCACCGTGAATCCCGTTTCCGATAACTCGCCGCGGGTTTCGGCTTCGGTGCTGCTGTGCATGAAGACCGGTGACGTATCGCTCTCGTGCCAGCGGTCGCCCGGAATTCCATCGTCCGGCTCGCCTTCTTTCGCCCGGTAGGCAGCGTAGGCGCCTTTCTCGCGGTCGGCAGCCGTGAAGAGGAGGATACCGCCGGGTTTTAGCACGCGATGGATTGAGTGGAGTGCCGCCAGACGGTGAGTTCGGCTGGGTAGACACATGAGTCCGTTGAAGGCGTAGGTTGCTCCGTCGAAGCTGGCATCTGGGTAGGTGAGGGCGGTGGCATCCTGCTGTTCGACGATCTTCTCCCAGGCTTCGTCATGGTCGGCCAGTACCGCTCGGGCGAGGCTCACCATGATCGGCGAGAAGTCCGTCGCGACGACGTCGGAGTATCCGGACTGTAACAATCCTAGGGCCACCCGACCGCCGCCGCACCCGAGCTCGAGGATGCGGTGGGACTTTGAAAAATGCCGTTCGATGAGCACGCGCTCGGAAGCCCACATCCCGACCCTCACGGCCGCCCGGGCATAGTGCAG
>CAMCWL010000134.1 GCA_945882655.1 Opitutus sp. GAS368 | reverse complement strand
TATGCGAAGGAGAAGACGGTGAAGGTGCTGAGGATGTGGACGCACTATGAGTAGGCGACAGCGGTTAGCGGTTGGCGGTTAGCGGTTGGGAGAGGCACGAGGCAGACTGATTAGAGGCAGCGCAGAGGTGCAACTGCGGCGGAGCCGCGTGCAAAGGTGCAAAGGTGAGTGAAGGGGTAGGGGTAGGGATAGGGGTTGGGGTAGGAAAATATTTCGGGTGGCGGGTGGCGGGTAATTTAAGCTCAAAGGGGAACCGGAGACCGGATGTTTGGCTGGGGGCATTCAAGGGCCGCCGAAGGGCGGCCGGAGGTAGGGGCGTGGCTTCGCCGCGCCCTCCGTAAAAGGAGTGCACGATGAATCGTGCCCCTACCTGGGTTCGCCCTGCGGCGAACAGATACAGCTATGTCGTGACGCGGTCCCGACCCTACCCGCGCGGCGGAGCCGCGAGGTGGTGGCGGTTAGCGGTGGGCGGTTGGGAACGGCAGAGAGGCAGGCGGATGCGATGTCATCGCGTCCCTACCAAGGCGGCGGGGGCTTAAACGGAAAGAGCCCGGCCTTGCGGCCGGGCTCAGGTGTATGAAGCTATCCGTGAAGCTTAGAAGCTGTAACCAGCCGAGAGGCCGAAGTTATTGCCGCCGACGAGGTCATCCTGGAAGGAATAGGCCAGGCTGACGTCGAAGTTCTTGGAGATGTTATAGCGCAGAGTGGCCTTGAAGACGTTGTCGTTCGATTCGAGCAGCCAGTCTCCGACCATGCGGGTGCGGACGCGGGCATAACCGAGTTCGCCTTCGAAGCCGGCACCGATGGCAGTGCGGTACGAGATGCCAAAGGAACGTTCGTCGGCCACGCCCAAGTCGATGCCATCAGTCAGATTACCCTGGCCATAGGAGGCGCGCAGGATCACATCGCCAGCGCCAGCGGAGAAGACGACGCCGAGGCCGAAGCGGGAGATATAGCCGCCGGCGCCATCGTAGATACCCTTGCCATCGACGTCCGAGTAGCTGCCGCCCACGAGGACGTATTCGCCGAGCTTGGCTTCGCCGGAGACGACAATGGACTTGATCGAATCATTGGATTCATAGCCAAGGCCGAGGCGGTTATAGTTGAGACCCGAACCGAGACCGTCAGCGGCGGAAGCCGAGGCAGCAACGAGGGTGAGGAGGAGGATGGGGGTATGTTTCATAGCACAACTGAGTGAAAACCCCCAGCGCCGCCTGGCAACGGTTAACTTATACTAGGTTTCTAATATAATAAAAAGGGCGCGACCGAAGCCGCGCCCGGAATGGCAATGGAAGTCGCCTTAGTCGACGTCCTGAGCGGTCAGGAACATGCTCTTCGACAGCGAGCTGAAGAAGGACTGATAAGGCGCCGGATCGGTGACGGCAGCTTCCTGGTACTGGGCGTTCGCGCGGACGAGGAGCTGCTTGGCATTACGCGGGCGGACAGTCACCGACATGCGTAGGGCATAGCCATCAAGCTTGGTCGCGGTAATCGAGCCCAGCTCAAGGTCGGCCTTGTCGATGACGAAGCCGAGGTCCTGCAGGGTCGAGATGACCGTGCGGAGCGTCTTGGTCTTGTCGGTCGTATCGAAGGCGCGGCTCTGGATCTGGCGGAGCTGGACCTGGTCGGAACCGACCTCGAGGGCCGAGTTGGTGGAATTATGGACGCAGCCAGTAACGGCAAGGGCGGCGGCGAGGAGGGAGAGGCGGAGGATCATAGGTTAGATTTTCTGGGCTTCGAGGAAGACGGACTTCGAAAGTTTTTCGAAGAACTGCTGGTAGAGCTCAGGCTCGCTCAGGCCTTCGAGGCGAGTGAGCTGGCCGTAACTATTCCAGACCATGCGTTGGAAGGTAGCGCGGACGACCCATTCTTGGCCCTCTTTACCGGCGACCGGCTTGACGATGATGCAGAGGCGAATCTTCTGCGACTTGTCCATCGAGTTAGCGGCGTTGCCACCAAAGAGAAGCGCCATGGCGAAGCGGGAGCCGGCATCGCTGGCCTCGCGGGTCTTGGAGGCGACGAGCACGCCCAGCTTGGTCTCGGATTCGTCGATGGTGAAGCCCATGTCCTGGCCGACGCCGGAGCAGGCAGCCAAGATGTCCGCTTCCTTACCGCCGGCGAAGCGACGGGATTCGAGCTGACGACGCTCCAGGGAGTCGGGCTTCAGGGCCAGGGCATCCTCGGGGATGCCGGTCTGGCAACCGACGACCAGGAAGGCCAAGCAGCAGAGAGAGAGCAGGCGCATGACTTAGAACTTCGAGGTGTGGTAGGCGAGGTCGCGGACCTTGCCGGCCTTGTCGAACTTCACGATGATCGTGAGGGTGCTCTGGGAGCGCTCAGCGGCGGCGGCGGAACCACCTACGAAGAGGGTCAGGGGGCCGTTGGCGGCGGTGGCGCGGACAGAGGAGGTGACGCGATCGTAGATCCAGACTTCGCGGCCTTCTTCATCGGTGGAGAGGATGTTGGGCGAGCCGAGGGCTTCGGCGACGGCGGCGTTGGTCATGCCGACCTTAACGCTGCGCTGGGCGGCGCCGACGGAGATGGTGGCCTTATCGTCACCCTTGACGCTGTTATGGACGTCCTGGGGATTAAGGCAGCCGACGAGAAGAAGCGGGCTCAGCAAGAGCAGGCGGGCGGGGTTCATGACGGGGGACTGTGAACATCGGGACGGAGGGGGCAAGGGGTATTTTCTAGAAGAAGATTATAATATAATACGCGGCGAAGGCGATGCCTTCGTGGGGATCTGCTGGCACGCTGGCATGCTGCGAAGCAGAGACCTCACTTCAGGTGGCGGGTGACGGGCACGGGTTCCGGGAGTTCAGGTGTCGGCCGTTCGGGAGCCGGCCGCAGGATCCTGATGGCCGAGGGCCGAAGTGCCGATTCCCGAGAGGCTGATTTCCCGGTGGCCGTCACCTGTCACCTGTTTCGGGTCTTAGTAAGAGTCGATGAATGCGGACGTACGCCGGCGAACGGACGTGATGGCAATCGCCGCCCTACCTTAGAGACAGCTATGTCGTGACGCGGTCCCGACCCTACCTAGCGCGGCGGAGCCGCGAGGTATTGGCGGTTGGCGGGTGGCGGTTGGGAGCGGCATAGAGGCAGCGGATGCGATGTCATCGCATCCCTACCCGAGGCCGAAAGACAGGCCGACGCGTCCCTACCCTGCTTGACAGGGTTACAGGGGTGGGCAGAGTGCAGGGGTGTCCTTAAGAATGCGAATACACTATCCATGCCGGATCAGCTCACGCTGACCCCAGGGAGTTTTCGCGCTTAAAGAAACTGGCCAATCGGCCGCCTCCCTTCCCCGCCCGGGGTTAATCTGCGCCTTCCGACGTACGCGTGCCGCCGTCGGATGTTTTTCCGCACGCACCCACACTCACTCACGTGAAAACTCACCAACATAACGAAGGCATCGTCGCCCTCCTCCAGCAGCTCGTCGCCCAGAACGAAGAGCTCGCCAGGGAAGTCGCGGCCGTGAAGGCCAAGCTCGTGCTCCTGGAGCACAAGATTGATACGATCGCCGAAGAAGCGGGATGGATCTGAGCGGCATGCGTGGCGACGCCACGCAGCCGAGGGGACACGTTGACACGGGGGCACGTGGGCACGGGGAAATCGTTTCGGGTGGCGGGTGGTAGCCTCGGGTGGCGGGTAGGTACGTAGGTAGGGCGGTGATTGCCATCGCCGCCGTTCGAGACCGTGGAAGGGGAGTCGTCGGGTCTTAGCGAAGGCCTATGGAGATGCGGACGTACGCCGGCGAACGGACGTGATGGCAATCACGTCCCTACCTTAGAGACAGCTATGTCGTGACGCGGTCCCGGCCCTACCCTGCGCGGCGGAGCCGCGAATAGTTGATCGGTTGATTAGTGGGCCAGTTGGCAAGTCAGGTAGATAGACAAGGGCGGATGCGTTGTCATCGCATCCCTACCCGAGGCAGAGGGCACTCCCTCCGATACTCGATACTCTAGACTCGATACTCTGAATTGAAGAAATCGAGCTTAGCTCAATTTCTTCAATTCGCCGGTGCTGTCGCCGAGCTGGACATCGCGGATGTCCATGCGGTTGAGCATGCTGACCCAGAGGTTATTGATCGGGGTCTCCTTCTGATAGACGATGTGACGGCCCTGCTTGAGGGTACCGCAACCACCGCCGGCCAGGAGAATGGG
>CAMCWL010000133.1 GCA_945882655.1 Opitutus sp. GAS368 | reverse complement strand
ATGATTGGCGATGAAAAGAAGCAGGCCGGCGCCGCGCACGGCTACGTGACCCCGAGCAAGGGCTCGCGCAAGGACGCGCAAGGACGCCATCTCCAGGAAGACGTGTGGAAGTATCTGTTCACCTCCGATGTCGAGAAAGTCGGCAAGCCGGTGCCCGCGGAAGCCGGCGTGAAGATGGACCAGCGCTCCGAGGCCAAGCCGAAGAAGAAGTAAGCGGTCGCAGGGACGGCTTGCGCTCGGCGGCCTTTCGGCTGTTGGATGACCGCGATCACCGTGGCCATCCGCATCGACCTAGTCACCCTCTTCCCGGCCATGGCCGACGGCTTCCTCCAGGAGTCGGTCATCGGGAAGGCCATCGATAAGGGCCTGATCGAGTTTAAGGCCCACGACCTTCGCGCCTACTCCAAGGACAAGCACCGCAAGGTGGACGACATGCCCTACGGCGGCGGCCCCGGCATGCTCATGAGCTGCCAACCCCTCTTCGACGCCGTCGACGCCTTGGCCACCCCGGACTGCGAAGTGATCTATCTTTGCCCCGACGGTGAACAATTGACCAATAAGCTGGCCAAGGAACTCGCCCAAAAGAGCCATTTGATCCTCATTTCGGGACATTATGAGGGTATCGACCAGCGCTTCCGGGATAAGAAGGTCACCCGGGAGGTCTCGATCGGCGATTATGTGCTCACTAATGGCACTTTGCCGGCCTGCGTCCTGGTCGATTGCCTCGGCCGGCAGATCCCAGGCGTACTCGGGGAGGAAAACTCCTTGACGGGGGATAGTTACAACGGCAAGTTGCTCGCCTTTCCGCAGTTCACCCGACCCGCTGTTTACGATGGTCTCGAGGTGCCCCCCGTCCTCCTAGGAGGAAATCACGCCGAAATCGAAAAATGGCGTCGGGAAAGGCAAATAGAGAAGACAAAGCAACGCAGACCGGACCTGATGAAAGACCAAGAACACCAGCCATGAGCAACCATCCCCTCATTCAATTTGCCACCCAGCCCCAGCTGAAGACCGCCCGCGGCGACCATGCTTTCAAGGTCGGCGACGGCGTCAAAGTCTCCACCAAGGTCCGCGAAGGCGACAAAGAGCGCACTCAGCTCTTCGCCGGCATCGTCATCCAGCGTAAGGGCGGCGGCATCCACGAAACCTTCACCGTTCGCCGTGTCTCCTTCGGCGAAGGCGTCGAGCGTACCTTCCCGGTCCACTCCCCGAACATCGAGAAGATCGAAGTCGAGCGCACCTCGCAGGTCATGCGCGCCCGCCTCTTCTACCTCCGCGATCGCCAGGGCAAGTCGGCTACCAAGGTCAAAGAAAAGCGCTTCGACCCCACCGAGCACGCCGCCGCTGCTGCCGCGGCCGCCGCTGCCAAGTAAGCCTCCGAAGGCTTCCCCGAAACCCCGCCCCTTGGCGGGGTTTTTTGTGCCTTAATTTGAGGCCAAACCGGAAGCCGGCCGAAAAGGCCGCCTACCCCCCTATACGCAAGATACAGGCTAACCCACTTATTAACAGTGGCTTGTTATGTGTGTTTTGACGAAGGGTCCGGCAGGTGTGGGATATTTTTTACCAAAACCTTCTGGGGAATGCTTGACTCTCCCCCTCCCTCCTGCGTTTTTGCACATCCGTCTTTTGAGAACCCTCCCAGGACGATAACCAGACCACCTTCTCCAAACCCAATGCTACGCATCCGCCTCCAACGCTTCGGTACGAAAAACGAGCCGACCTATCGTCTCGTCGTCGCCGAACAAGCCATCCGCCGTGACGGCCGTTTTGTCGAAGTCCTCGGCAACTACAATCCCCGCGCCCGTGGTAAGACCCCGGGTCTGGTGATCAACGTCGAGCGCGTCGACCATTGGGTCAAGCTCGGCGCCCAGCCGTCCGACACCGCGAAGTCGCTCGTGAAGCGTGCCCGCGAAGAAGCGGCGGCTCCGGCCAAGGCCTAAGTTAATTTACACGGCGGAAACGCCCACCCTGACGATGCTTCACCCCGCCACCCGGCGGGGTGATTCATTTACAGAGGTCGCCGAGGGACCGGAGCTCAGTTGAGTTTATTCCAACCACCCTTGCCGTCCTTCTCCAACCGCTGGAAACCGACCTGGCTGAGCCGCTTGTCGCTCAAGCCCTGCTTCATGGCGCCCTCGCCGTACTTGGTCGTGAGCGTGGGCGACTCGAGGACGCGGCGACACGGCTCCTTCGTCACGGGATGATGCGTGAAGTCGGGCACCTCCGTCGGCAGGTCGACTTCGAACTCATCCCCTTCGGCTCCGTCGGGCTTGATGACAATGTAACGGCGGATCGTCATGACTTACTTGCGGGAGGACCGCGGGTCAAAGGCGTCGCGTAGGCCGTCACCGAGGAAGTTCAGTGAAAGCAGCGTGAGAGCGAAGACGACCGAAGGAGAGATGAGCAGCCAAGGGCACTCCTCCATGATGTCGGCCCCCTCCTTGATCATCAGGCCCCACGAGGTCATCGGAGCCTTCACGCCGAGCCCCAGGAAGCTGACAAAGGCCTCCAGGAGCATGACTCCAGGGACGGTCAGGGTCGCGCACACGGCGATGGTGCCGGCGAGGTTAGGCAGGTAGTGCCGGCGGAAAATGCCCCAGCGTGTCTGTCCGAGCGATTCGGCGGCCTGCACGAACTGCGAACTCTTCATCTCACGGGTCTGGTTCCGGATGATACGCGCCATGGTCAGCCAGGAGACGCCGCCCACGGCCAAGAAGATCATCGGCATGTTCTGGCCGAAGACGACCGTGCACAGGATGACGATGAGCGTCAGCGGCAAGGTGCTCACGATGTCCACGAAGCGCATCATGGCGTCTTCCGCCCGGCCGCCGACTTCCGCCGCGAGCACGCCGTAGCAGATGCCCACGGCCAGCGCGACGGCGGTGGCGATGAGGCCGACGAAGAGCGAAATCATGCCGCCTTGCAGCAGGCGCGAAAGGACGTCGCGACCAAGGAGATCCGTCCCGAGCCAATGCGCGAAGGAAGGCGCCGCCGCGCTGTGCGCGAGGTCTTGCGCCATGTACGGATACGGCGAGATCCAGGGCGACAAGAAGCAAACGGCGGTCACGGCGATGAGGAACCATCCCGACCAGACCGCGGCGCGATCACGCCGGAAACGCTGCCAGCCGCTTTCGGAAGCGAGGGACTCGACGACGGGCGCGCTCATCGGCTCCGGGCCACCTTGGGATTCAGCGCGGCGTTGGCTAGGTCGGCCGCGAGGTTAAGGAAGAGCAGCGCCGCTGCATAGACGATCGTCGTGCCGAGGATCAGCATGACGTCGCGGTTGATGATGGCGGTGACGAAGAGACGGCCCATGCCCGGGACGTCGAAGAGTGATTCGATGACGAAGGAGCCCGAGACCAGGCCGGCGGCGGCAGGGCCGAGGTAGGTGACGACCGGCAGGAGCGCGTTCCGTAGTGCGTGCACAAACCAGACGCGCAGGGGCGGCACGCCCTTGGCGCGCGCAGTGCGCACGTAATCCAGCGAGCGCACTTCCATCAATGATCCGCGCGTCAATCGCGCGAGCGGCGCGGCGGTGATGAGCCCGAGCGTACAGGCGGGCAGCACGAAGTGGATAGCCGAACCCCAGCCGCAGGGCGGCAGCCAACCCAAGCCCAGCGAGAAGATCAAAGCGAGGATCGGGCCGAGCACGAACGACGGCACGCAGATGCCGACGAGCGTGAAGCCCATCGGGACGCGATCGAGCCAGCTATTTGGCCGCGACGCGGCGAGCACGCCGACCGGCACACCGATGAGCACGGCGAGCAGCAAAGAGACCAGGCCGAGCGAAGCCGAGACGCCGATGCGCGAGCCGATGACTTCGCGCACGGACCAGCCGGGATATTTGATCGACGGACCAAGATCACCTTGAGCGAGATTGACGACGTAGTTGCCGAGCTGGATGGGGAGCGGCTGATCGAGGCCGTAATACTTCTCGAGGCGCGCCTTCACTTCAGCCGGCAGCGGGCGATCCTTGTCGAAAGGTCCGCCAGGCACCGCATGCGCCAGGAAGAAGGTAGCGGCCACCACGATAAGCAGGACCGGCACCATCTCCAGCAGGCGACGCAGGACGTAAGCCATCAGGGATTCGCCTCGGCGGCCTTGATACGCTTCTCCAGCTCTTCGGTCGTCGGCGGGGGCGGCAGACCGGGCGCGCCCTTAGT
>CAMCWL010000132.1 GCA_945882655.1 Opitutus sp. GAS368 | reverse complement strand
ACCATCGCCCATCGCTCCCCATTACTGACCTTCCTTCGAATTAACGAAGGACCTGGAGAGGTGGCTGAGTGGCCGAAAGCGCCCGTTTGCTAAATGGGTATACCCCAAAAGGGTATCGTGGGTTCGAATCCCATCCTCTCCGCCACTTTGTCACGGTTAGGTCCGAATTACGGACTTAGCCTGATAATACATCTTTTCTCGGCTTCTATCTCGTTTGCGGGTGGGGCTTAGGTCGCCCGACGTTACCAAAAACTCTACCAAAGATCGGGTGGGCCGGTCCGGGTATGACCAAGAACTATGACCAACACGGACGTCCTGCGCCATGGCGCGCCCGAAAGGCTTTGCCTCGCTTGACTTCGGTCTGGCCGCACGAACTCTGAACGTAGTGGTAGCCGCCCGTTCCAGACTCTTCGCCTGCCTCGCCTTGCTACTGTTGGCGACGGTCGGGGTAATCGCTGTCGAGCATTGCCATTGCGATGACGTCACGGCGGATTGCGAACACGCCGGCGAAGCTTGTGCTCAGACCGATGACTGCTCGGATTGCCTGGTTCCTTCCGACCCTGCTGCGCACATTGATGCGACGGCGGCCTTGCTCCCGCCCGCCAATGTCATGGTGGCTGCGCCCTTGCTGGTGCCGGTTTTCGCTTATGGCGAAGGCTGTTCCGTCGAGTGGGTCCGCCCCGTTTTCATTGCTCGTTCGTCTGCTTGTCGTCCGCCTGCCTTGAGGGTGGGGACGATGTGCCTGCGGGTCTGATCCGGTCCTCGGTCGGCGGCTAGTCCGCCCTTCATCCCTGCGAACCCGACGGCCGTAGGGTGTGACGTATCGTTGAGCCGTCGACCAAGGGGGCACCCTGGGTCTCCGCCCGTATGCATCCATTTTCCATGAACTCACCACGCATTCTATTCCTGTCGATCATCCTGCCTCTGCTCGGCCACGCGGCCGATGCGAATCCTTCTGCCACGCTGCCTTCGGCTTCGGCCGAAAGTCCGTCTCCCGGGGCTCCGGCGACGCTCTCGCTCGGCGACGTCCTCGCCCGGGTGGCCCAGTCTAACCCGGAGCTGCTCGCCCAAGCCCTCGGCCGACAGGCTTCCGAGGGCCGCGTCGAGCAGGCCGGCATGGGGCCTAATCCGACCCTGTCGCTTTCGGTCGAGAACTTCGGCGGCACGGGTCGTGCGCGGGGTTCCGATGTCATGGAAATGACGGTCGAGGCCAATCAGCTGATCGAACGCGGCGACAAGGCCGGCCGTCGCGTCGCCTTCGCCGAACGCGAGCGCGACATGACCCAGGCTTCCTTGGCCCTGCGCAGGTCCGAGATCCTCGCGGCCGCTGCCAACGCCTACTCCAAGGTCTTGGCCGAGCGCGCGCGTCTCGCCCTGTCAGCGGAACAACTGAAGCTCGCGCAGGAGACCCTCGCGTCGGCTGATCGCCGTTTCACGGCCGCGCTGGCATCTTCTTCGGAAGTCGCCCGGGCCCGGGCCGCGCTGGCCTCCGCCCAGGCCGAGTCCCGTCGCTCGCAGGCCGCCGTCGCGGTGGCGGTCTCGGCTCTCGCCGCCACCTGGGGCGGGCCGGCTGCGGAGGTCGCCGAGATCAAGGGGGCCTTGCGACTGCCGGAGGCGCCGACTGCGCTCGCTCGTTTTGAAGCTGCTCTCACCGTGGCAGGTAATCCGCGATTGGGTTGGTTCGCCGCCTACGTGGATGCGCAGCGTGCCGCGTTGGAGGTGGAGAACGCGCGCGGCGTGGCCGATGTCACCGTCGGAGCCGGGGTTCGTCGCCTCAACGAAGGCCCTGCCACGGCCTTCATCGTCGGCGCCTCGATTCCTTTGACTTTCCGCGATGACAACTCTGGCAATATCCGCGCGGCCCGCGCGACGGTGCGCGCGGCCGAGCAGTCGCTGCGCGCGGCCGAAGCCGAACAACGCGTGGCGCTCGCCGCCGCCCACGCGGAGCTGAGCGCCGCGCATGCGCAGGCGACGGCCTTGCGTCGCGAGGCATTGCCCGCCGCGGAGGAGGCCGCCGCCTCGGTGCAGTCCGCCTACGATAAGGGATTATTGCCTCTCATGGACGTCCTCGACGCCCGTCGGGCGTTGATCGCCCTGCGTCGGGACCTGTTGGACGCCGAACTGGCCTACGCCGCCGCGCTCGTCCGCGCGGAAGCCCTCGCCGGCGCTTCCTTCTCCGAAACCAAGGCTCTTTTCGACCGCCCCTGATAACCCCATCTCATCAACCCTTCTAAACCAAATATCATGAATCCAAGGAAAATACTCATCCCCTCACTCATCCTTGTGGCGGGGCTGGCCGCATCGGCCTGGCTCTTCCAAGGATCGCACCCCCATGACGACCACGGACACGGACATGGAGCCCATGGCGCGGAAGCCGCTGAAGCTCCCGAGGCCAAGGGGCCGCACCGCGGACGTCTGCTCACCGACGGGGACTTCATGCTTGAGCTGGCCATCTTCGAAGCCGGCGTGCCGCCCGAATTCCGCGCTTGGTTCACCAAGGCCGGCAAGCCGGTGCCGCCTGCCGAGGTGAAACTGTCCGTCACCCTCATCCGTCCGGGCAAGGTCGAGGATCGCTTCACCTTCGCGCCCGAAGGGGATTTCGCCCGTGGTAACCACGAGGTGGTCGAGCCGCATTCGTTCGACTACGTGATCGTCGCCGAGCATGCCGGCGTCGCGCACAAATGGTCGTTCGAGGCGCCTGAGATGCAGACCGTCATCTCTGCCGCGGCCGCCGAGAAGGCGGGCGTAAAGGTGGAGAAGGCCGCGGCGGCTGAACTGGACGAGACCCTTGAGGTCTATGGTCGCGTCGCTCTTGATCAGGATAACGTCCGCCGCGCCACCGCCCGCTTCGCCGGGTCGGTCGTCGAGGCGCGTAAGTCGCTTGGTGACAAGGTGGTCGCCGGCGAGGTCGTCGCCCGGGTCGAGAACACCCAGACGCTGGTTACCGCCGAGGTGAAGGCCCCCGGCAAGGGCGTCGTCATCGCGCGGACCGCGGCCGTCGGCGACACCGTGTCCGAAGGCGCCGCGCTCTACACCATCGCCGCTCTCGACAAGGTCTGGGTCGAACTGGAGATCCCGCGTCAGGACCTTGCCCGCGTGAAGGCTGGTCAGGCCGTCGTCCTCCATACGGATGACGGCACGGAGGCCGCCCGCGGCGTCATCGCCTCGGTCTCGCCGCTCGTCTCCGCCGAGACCCAATCGGCCTTGGCCCGGGTCGTCGTGCCCAATCCCGACGGTCGTTGGCGGCCGGGAGGTTTCGTCAAGGGCGCCGTCACCGTCGCCTCTGCCCGCGCTCCGGTGACCGTCAAGGCCTCCGCAGTCCAGACGCTTTATAGCTTCACCGTCGTGTTCTCGCGGCATGGCGACCTCTATCAGGCTCGCCCGCTCGAGCTCGGCCGCCGCAACGGCGACCGGGTGGAAGTGCTCAAAGGACTGGCCGCCGGCGAGACCTATGTCTCCGAAGGCAGCTTCCTGATCAAGGCCGACATCGGCAAATCCGGCGCCTCCCATGACCACTGAACCTTCTTCCTGGCTTGAGCGGCTCCTGCAGGGCTCGATCCGCCACCGATGGCTGGTGATGCTGGCCACCCTCGTGATGGCGCTGGTCGGCGTCTACAACTACCGCAGCCTGCCGATCGACGCCGTCCCGGACATCACCAATGTCCAGGTGCAGATCAATACCGAGGCCCCCGGCTACTCGCCCCTCGAGGCCGAGCAGCGGATCACCTTCCCGGTGGAGACCGCCATGGCCGGCTTGCCGCGGCTCAGCGGTACCCGCTCGGTCTCCCGTTACGGACTCTCGCAGGTGACGGTCGTCTTCGAGGACGGGACCGACGTCTACTTCGCGCGCCAGCTCGTCAACGAACGTATCCAGCAGGTGCGCTCGCGGTTGCCGGCCAAGATCCAGCCAACGATGGGGCCGATCGCGACCGGTCTAGGTGAGATCTTCATGTACACCGTCGAGTCCAAGCCAGGGGCTCGGCGTCCCGACGGCAAGGAGTGGACGCCGACGGATCTGCGCGAACTCCAGGACTGGGTCGTGCGTCCGCAGCTGCGTAACCTTCGGGGTGTGACGGAGGTCAACACCATCGGCGGTTTCGAGAAGCAGTTCCATGTCACTCCTTGGCCGGAAAAACTCCGCGCCCATGGGCTCACGCTGGCGGACGTCGTGGAAGCATTGGCGCGCAACAACGCGAACGTCGGCGCGGGTTACATCGAGCGCTCAGGGGAACAATACCTCATCCGCGTCCCGGGTCAGCTTGG
>CAMCWL010000131.1 GCA_945882655.1 Opitutus sp. GAS368 | reverse complement strand
CGCTGACGACGACGTTCGCCGCTGAGAAGAAATATACCTTCCGCGATTTCTCCCCGACCCGCTATATCGACGGCCCGCGCCTGACGCCAGCGATGCAGAAGGACAAGGGGACGCTGATGTTCTTCTGGGCCTATGAGCTCGAAAGCCCTAGTGGCGGCGATAGCCTGAAGTTCTTCCAGAAAATCGCTGATGACCATAAAGAAGACCTCGTGGTCATTGGCATTGAGAACCTAGGTATCGACGGATCACCCAAGAACATCTCGACACTTCTGAAGAAAACGGGGGTGACCTGCACCATCTATAGCGGCTGCCGTGCTCCCTTCAAAATCAGCCTCTACCCCTACATCTGCGCGTTCGATCGCGAAGGTAAACTCATCTACAGCGGTAATCCGAAAGCGGCCGACCTAGCGGAAGCCATCGCCAAAGCCGTCGCTAAGCCGGAGAAGAAAGACGGCAAGGCAGACCCCAAGAAAGACGATAAGCCGAAGCTCGATCCAAAGAAGGCGGCCTAAGATCAGGTGCGGTCGGTGCGGTAAACGCGCTGCACCCGCTGGGTCAGGGTGCAAAGAGCCTCCCACGGGATACAGTCCGACCAGGCGCAGAACTCCGCCACGGTGATACGGTCGGCACCCTGGGCACCCAAGATTGTGGCGATATCTCCCACGACGACAGAAGGGACTTCGGTGACGTCCACGATGGTCTGGTCCATGGTCACGCGACCGAGGATCGGACAACGCTGCCCGCGCACGAGAAAGGAGCCGCGATTACTGGCAGCCGTCGGGACGCCGTCGCCATAACCCACGGCGACAATGGCCACGCGGGTCGGGCGGGAAAGGGTCTTGGTGCGGTTGTAACTAACGGCGGTGCCAGCAGGCAGGTCCTTGACGAGGACGACCCGTGCATGGAACGAAAGCACGGGCTCCGGACGGAGGCTGGCCAGGAACGACCCCGAGGACGGCGGTAGTCCGTATTGCATCAGGCCCACGCGCACGGCGTTGAAGGGGGCGGACGCCGAGAAGCTCTCGAGGCCGGCGCTATTATCGGCGTGGATCATCAGGCCGGAGCGGACGGCGGCGGGAATCCGTTCCAAAAGCTTGAGGAAGATTGCGCGCTGGTTGGTGGTGTAGGCCGCATCGCTATCGGCGTCGGAGAAGTGCGTGAAGACGCCACGCCACTCGAAGCCAGCGGCCTGCACGAACGCAAAGAGCTCGGCGGCTTGCTCATGCCAGACGCCGGCGCGACCCATACCGGTGTCGACCTTGACGTGCACCTTCGCCTTGAGTCCCGACTTCGCGACCGCAGCGGCGAGAGCCTGTGCCTCTGCGAGCGAGTTCAGCGTGATATCGAGGCCGAGGGCTAGCGCGCGAGGGAGTTCGCTAGGCAGGGTCGGGCTGAGCAGGAGAATATCGGCATCATGGCCAACCTCGCGCAGGTTCGCGGCTTCGGCGACGTTCGCCACCGCGAAGCAATCCACGCCGGCCTGCAGGAGGCGCGTGGCGACCTCGGGCATACCATGACCATAGGCGTTGGCCTTCACCACCGCGACATAGCGGACATGGGGCGGGAGGGCCTGCTTGATGCGACCGACATTGCGATCGATGGCCGGCAGGTCGATCTCGACCCAAGCGCGTGCGGCGGAAGCATTCGATGAAGCGCTCATCAGCGGTGGCGCTCCCCGGACCACGTGGCGAAATCGTTGGCGACGTTCAACGCGTCGGGGCGTGACTCCTCGCGAAGAAAGCCCGACTGAGCGAAGAAGGTCGGCAAAGCCGACCACGGATGCGGAACAGCGACGTGCGATGTCAGCACGCCGGCAGCGGCTTCGCTCGAGGCCAACACGCGATGGCCAGAGGAATTGAGTTGAGCGGCTTCGGCTTCGAACGGCGCGCCCAAGGAACCATCGGCCGAAACCTCGAGCGCATGCCAGCGCTTCAGGCGGGATTCGACGGCGACGAGGAACGGGCCCTGCTCACCAACGGTGAGCGCGGAGCGCGCGATGCCAGCAAGAGATTCCCAGATGAAGATCGGACGCGGCTCGAGCGCCGACCAAGAACGCACCGCGAGCGCCGCGATGCGGATACCCAGCACCGAACCCGGACCGACGCAGAGCGCGAAGGAACGGATGTCAGCCAGCGACAGTTTCGCGTCCGCCAGCGCGGCTTCAACGCAGCCGAAGAGACCTTCCAAGGCGCCGTCGGGCGAGATGCCCTGACCGACCCAGCGGCCACCCGAGAGAACTCCCACCCGGACTCCGGCGCGGGCGGAGCCGTCGAGGACGAGGCAGGGTTCAGGCGCGCTCATGGCCTCAGCCTGGCGGCCAATGGAGGGCGCGTCCACCCAGCAGATGCACGTGCAGGTGCGGGACCGACTCACCGCCGTCCGGACCGTTATTGATCACGATGCGGAAACCGTTCGCCAGACCGAGCTGACGGGACAGCTGGCCGGCCACGAGCAGCAGGTGCCCGAGGGTAGCCTGGTCTTCCACGGTCGCCTCGGCGACGCGCGGGATGGGCTTG
The DNA here is from genome assembly GCA_945882655.1 of Opitutus sp. GAS368. Taxonomy (GTDB): domain Bacteria; phylum Verrucomicrobiota; class Verrucomicrobiia; order Opitutales; family UBA953; genus UBA953. The sequence continues at coordinate 1,757 of CAMCWL010000131.1, read as the reverse complement.
CGCGGCACGATCAGGATGTGCGTCGGGGCCTGCGGGGAGATGTCGTGGAAGGCCACGCACACCACATCCTCATGGATGAGCTTCGCAGGGATCTCCTTGTCAGCGATCTTCTGGAACAGCGTCTTCGGTGCGCTCATGGGATATCAGAGGACGACGACCGTCACGCGGCGTCGACCGGCCTGGCGGGCGACGAGGCCTTGCACGGTATCGACGGCTTCGTCGTAGACGGCACGCCAGCGGGGCGAACGCGCGCGGGTGCCCGCGAGGTATTGATCCTGCAGGCCGACGACCCAGAAGAGCACGTCGGCGGCTTCGCCCGTCGTGGCGAGGGCGGCTTCGACGCGTTCATGCGCCCAGAGGGCGTCGAACGGCTCGGCGCGATGATCGAGCACCGCGACGGTCGGCACGGGACGGTCGGGCGAAAGCAGACGGAAAATTTGGGCGGCCGCGGCGGCGAGGTCGGTGGCGTTGAGGCGGGGGTCGGTCTCGTCGTCGGCCTCGAAGACGCGCAGCACGGCGTCGACATCGCTGCGTAGCTGAGGAGCCGTGCCGACCATCGAGGCCAGCAGCGCGTTCAGCGTGCGGAGGCGGATCGACTTCGGCAGCGCAGCGGTCACTTGATCTTCCCTCCCTTGCGGAGCTGATCGATGGCCTTGGCGAGCTCGTCGATGTCACGGAACTCCCGATAGACGCTGGCGAAGCGGACGTAGGCGATCTGGTCGACCGACTGGAGGAGCGTCATGATCTCCTCGCCGATGGCGCTGGAGGGAACTTCGTCGCCGAACTTCACCTGCAGGTTCTCGACGATCTCGGAGATCATCAGGTTGATGCGTTCGAGCTCGATCGGTCGCTTATCGGTGGCCTTGCGGACACCGGAGGCAATCTTGCCGATGTCGAATTCTTCGCGGGCGCCGTTGCGCTTCACGACGACCATGCCTTCACGGACGATCTCCTCAATCGTGCTGAAGCGGTGATCGCAGGCGAGGCACTCGCGGCGTCGGCGGATAGAATGGTTACCCTTCCCGAGGCGGGTCTCCAGGACCTTCGTATCCTCGTGATTACAGCGGGGGCAGAACATCGCTCAGAGTTTGAGGAAATTCCCCAGGAGCTGGAGGCCATGCTCGGTGGCGAAGGACTCCGGATGGAACTGGACGCCCCAGATCGGGAGCTCGCGATGGCGTAGGCCCATCACGAGACCGTCCTCGGTCCACGCCGTCACCTCGAGGGCGGCAGGGAAAGTGGCACGCTCGACGACGAGCGAATGGTAACGGGTCGCGGCGAAAGGCGAAGGCAGGCCCTTGAAGACATCGGTGTTATTGTGGAACACCGGCGAGGTCTTGCCGTGCATCAGGTGCGGGGCGCGGATGACGTTGCCACCGAAGGCATGACCGATGGCTTGGTGACCGAGGCATACGCCGAGGATCGGCTTCTTACCAGCGAAGGCCTTGATCATCGCGCACGAGACGCCCGCTTCGGCAGGCGAGCACGGACCGGGCGAAATCATCACGCGGTCAGGATTCAGCGCCAGCGCTTCCTCGACCGTGATCTGGTCATTGCGGTACACCTTCTGCTCCACGCCTAACTGCCCGAAGTATTGGACCAGGTTGTAGGTGAACGAATCGTAGTTATCGATGACCAGCAGCACGTGCGGACGATTTGCCCGGCACTGCGAAGTGTCAAGGAACCGCGGCCCCGTGTGAACAAGTGAACGCAGCGAAGTTCCTTCGCTGCGAGGGCTAGGGACAGGGCCAGAGCTA
>CAMCWL010000130.1 GCA_945882655.1 Opitutus sp. GAS368 | reverse complement strand
GCGGGATCGCCGACTTTCAGGCCAGCGGCGGAAAGGGTGGCCGTGAGCAGCAGCAGGAGCAGGGTGCGCATGGGGGTAACTTAGGTGCAGGATAAGGGGAGGCAAGATGGGGTTGTCGTTAGGAAAGGGCGGTAAGCGGTTAGCGGATAGCGGTTAGCGGTTAGGGTGGGAGACGGAGGACTGAATGGAGGGCTGAATGGAGGGCTGAAAGGAAGCGGCTGCCTTGGGTAGGGTCGGGACCGCGTCACGACATAGCTGTCATTGGGTAGGGTTGAGCGCCCTCGCTCAACCGCGTGGCTGACCAAGGGTGGTCAGCCCTACCTAGGGAATGCGCTCAAAGGGGGACCGGAAGCCGGATGATTGGCTGGGGTGTATTTCCCATCCGCCAACCGCTAACCGCCAACCGCCTCCACCTACTTCTTAGCCGGCGTCGCGGGGGCGGCGGCCTTGGCTTCGGCGATGAATTCGCGAATCTTCTCGGCGTTAAGGGACATCGGGTGGCCGATGTAGGCGACCTTGCCGCCAGCGACGACGAAGCTGCAAGGGATACCGCTCTGGCCGGCGGCAGTCATCCAGGCTTTGCCGACATCGCCGCGGGTGTCCTTGGCGATGGTGTATTCCATCTGCTTGGTGTTCTTGCGGACATACGCGTCGGCGGCCTCGACACCCGAAGAGACGTGGATGCTGATGACCTGGACGCCGTCTTCTTTGAGCTTCGCCTGGAGTTCCGCGAGATGTGGAATCGAGGCGACGCAGGGCGGGCACCACGTGGCCCAGAATTCGATGACGTAGGTCTTCTTCGGGTCGAGAGTGCTCACGCGGTCGCCCTTGATCCAAGCGGAAGGAAGTTTGGTCGGGGCTTTGTCACCGACGTTGAGCGTCGGACCTTTCGGAGCCGCGAAGCCGAGGGTTGCGAGGAGTAGGAGGAGGAGGGTGGGGAGGCGCATGGGAGTAGATTGAAGGGTAGAGGGGCGGGTGGCAAGAGGGGGCAATGAATGGAGTATGGAGTATAGAGTATGGAGTATCGGGGTTAGTGCCGTTTCAGGTGGCGGGTGGCGGCCCCGGGTGGCAGGTGGCGGGAGGGGTAGTGCTCAAAGGGGAGACCGGATGATTGGCTCGGTTGGTATGGGTAGGGCGGCGATTGCCATCGCCGCCGTTCGAGACCGCAGGCGGGGAATCGCCGGGTCTTAGTTAAGATGGACGACGTACAACGTCCGTCCGCGAACGGACGTGATAGCAATCACGTCCCTACCCCAGGCATGGGCTGGATACGAAAGTAGAATCGTTGGATGGTGGACTCGAGGGAGTGCTGAACCCGAAGGGTCTGCCTCGTCCTCTGTCCCACCATCCAACTAATCAACCGTTCAACTTATCTTCAGGCCTTGGGAGCGTTGAACTTCGCGCGGATGGCTTCGACGACGGCTGGATCGGCCAGGGTCGAGACGTTGCCGAGTTCGCGGCCTTCCGAGATGTCGCGCAGGAGGCGGCGCATGATCTTGCCGGAGCGCGTCTTCGGGAGATCAGGCACGAAGACGATGCGTTCCGGGCGGGCGAACTTGCCGATCTTCGCGTCGACCATGCCGTTGAGCTTCTTGGCGAGCTCGGCTTCGTTCACCGTCTTGGCGGCGGCGGACTTCAGGATGACGAAGGCCATGAGGCCCTGGCCCTTGAGGTCATGCTTCACGCCGATGACGGCGGACTCGGCGACCGCCGCGTCCTCGATGAAGATCGCTTCGAGCTCGGCCGTGCCGATGCGGTGACCTGAGACGTTGACCACGTCGTCGACGCGGCCGGTGATCCAGAGATAGCCGTCCTTGTCGCGGATGGCGCCGTCGCCCGGGAAGTAATATTTACCACCCCAGCGGTTCCAATAGGTGTCCACGTAGCGCTGTTCGTCGCCGAAGATGCCCTGCGTGATGCCCGGCCAAGGCTTGCGGATGGCGAGGATGCCGTGGTCGGTCTCGTTGCCGTTCTCGTCGAGGACGGCGGCGTCGACGCCGAAGAAGGGCAGCGTGGCCGAGCCAGGCTTCGTGGGCGTGCAGCCAGGCATCGGGGTGATCATGTGGCCGCCGGTCTCGGTCTGCCACCAGGTGTCGACGATCGGGCAGCGCTCGGCGCCGATGTTGCGGTGGTACCAGAGCCAGGCTTCCGGGTTGATCGGTTCGCCGACGGAGCCGAGGAGGCGCAGCGAGGAGAGGTCATGCTTCTTCACCCATTCATCGCCCCACTTCATGAAGGCGCGGATGGCGGTCGGCGCGGTGTAGAAGACCGTGACCTTGTGGTCCTGGATGATTTTCCAGAAGCGGCCGAAGTCAGGAGCGTCGGGCGCGCCTTCGTACATCAATACCGTGGAGCCGTTGAGCAGCGGACCGTAGACCACGTAGGTGTGGCCCGTGACCCAACCCACGTCGGCCGTGCACCAGAAGAGGTCATCACCCCGAAGGTCGAAGACATACTTGTTGGTCGAGTAGGCGTGGACCATGTAGCCGCCCACGCTGTGCATGATGCCCTTGGGCTTGCCGGTGGAGCCGGAAGTGTAGAGCAGGAAGAGCATCTCATTGGCCTCTTGTTGAACCGCTTCGCATTGGTCGGTGACCTTGGCGGCGGCTTCGTGATACCAGACATCGCGCCCGGCCTGCATGACGCAGCCTGCGTCGGGCTTGCCTGGGTGGCGCTGGAGCACGAGCACGTGCGCACAGGTCGGGCAATCCTTCACGCCTTCGTCGACCGTCTGCTTGAGCGGGAGGAATTTGCCGCGGCGGTAGCCGCCATCCATCGTGATGACCGCTTTCGACTTCGCGTCGTTGACGCGGTCGCGAATGGATTCAGCCGAGAAGCCGCCGAAGACGACCGAGTGGACGAGGCCGAGGCGGGCGCAGGCCAGGACGGCCATCGCGAGCTCAGGGACCATCGGCATGTAGATTGCGACCGTGTCGCCGCGCTGGAGTCCCATGCCCTTGAGCACGTTGGCGAAGCGGCTGACTTCGGAGAGCAGCTGACGGTAGGTGATGCGGCGGACCTCGACGGCCTTGCCGTCGGCGGTGGGCTCGCCTTCGTAGACGATTGCAACCTTATCGCCGAGGCCCTTGGCGACCTGTGCGTCGAGGCAGTTGTAGGCCACGTTGGTCTTGCCGTCCACGAACCAGCGGAAGAACGGCTTCTTGGATTCGTCGACGACCTTGGTCCACGGCTGGAACCACGCGAGCTCCTTGGCTTCGTCGGCCCAGAAACCATCGGGGTCCTGGATCGAGCGGTTGTAGAGGGCATTGTAGCCATCCATGCCCTTGACGCGGGCCTTGGCGACGAACGCAGCGCTCGGCGGGAAGATCTGCTCGTTGGAGCCGAAGCCTTCGGCGCTGGCCTTCTTGACGTCGTCGATTTCTTCGTTGGCGTCGGAATTCTGAGGGGTGTTGGCCATGTTATTTACGTTTAGAGCGAAGGATGAGGTAGATAGAAAAGGCGACCAGCAGGGCGAGGGCTAGGACAAGCCAGGGGGTGCCGGTGATATCAGGGGAGAGAGGGGGTTGATCCGCAAAAATGACCATGGGGGAGTGGGGTGGGGAATATGAACCCAGCGGGTCGCCTTAGGGCAACCAAAACGCGGGGTCTGTGAGTAGTTTGACCCTTCCCTTGCCGGTTTGTTGCCTAAAGTTCGGCTACCAGTTCCGCGAATCCATCGACCACGCGCACGCCCAGCCCTTGGAGACGCTCGCGGTGCTGGTGGCCGTGGGCGGCCAGCACGCAGTCAACGCCCATCGCGGCGGCGGCTTCGGCATCGTGAGCGGTATCGCCGATATAAATCACATCCTCCGGGCGATGGGCCAGGTCGGACAGGTGGAGGCGCGCGCGCTCCTCCTTGCTGCCGGCGTGGATGTCGTGGCCACCGCAGGTCTTGATGAAGTGGCGATTGAGTCCGTATTGCGTGAGCGTTGTCGTGAGCAGACTGCGCTCATAGGCCGAGAGCACCGAGTGCGTCAGCCCCGCCGCCGTGAGTCCGTCGAGCAACGTCTCTGCGTGCGGGTGTAGTTGGCACTCGGTCTTGCGTTCCTCGTAGGCGGCCATGAAGCGCACGGACATTGCGCGGAAGGAGGCTTCGTCGGGCGTGAACCCGATCGCCTGATAGACCTTGATGACCGGGAACTGAAAAATCTCGCGATAGCGGACGGGGTCGACGAGCGGATGGCCATCTTCCTTGAGCAGACGGTTCAGCGATGCACAGCACAGCCATGTGTCATCGAGGAGCGTACCGTTCCAATCCCAGACGGCGTGACGATAGTCGGTAAGCTTCTTACGCATGGGCGGGCACCAGGGAGAAAG
>CAMCWL010000129.1 GCA_945882655.1 Opitutus sp. GAS368 | reverse complement strand
CTTGAGCTCGGCGAGCGAGTCGCCGCTGCGGATGACGAGCGGGGCGCCGACCTTTTCGAACTGCTCGGCGAGATCTTCCAAGGCCTGGTGCAGCCACCAGTTCGACGCACCGCCGGGCTGCCAATGTCCTTCGGCCTGCGGGTCATGGATGAAGACCGGGATGACCGGACCGCCATGCTTCACCGCCGCCTCAAGCGACGGATTGTCGGCGAGTCGAAGGTCCAGGCGAAGCCAGACGATGGCAGGGGAAGGCATGGCGTGAACCTAACGACCGAGAGGCAGAGTGCAAATGTGAGAACGGAATAGGGGTAGGGGCAGGGGTAGGGCGGATGAGATGCCGTGCAAAAGTGCAAACTGGAACGATGCTCCTGTGCAAAGGTGCAAAAGTGCGGCGCACAATCGGTAGGGTCGGGACCGCGTCACGACCTAGGGCGTCTCTCAGGTAGGGCCGAGCATCCCTGCTCGGCCGCGGCTGACCGGGCCGGTCAGCCCTACCTGTTCAGCCCCTTGAGGAATTCCCCAGGGGTTCGGATGGGTAGGCCGTAGACGGATGAGCCGAGCAGGTCGTGGAAGTCATCACGATCGAGGGTGAGCAGGGTGTCTGCCTTGAGGCTTAAGGCGGTGATGACGACGGGGCGATCTTTGACGGCACGATAGATCAGCGGCCGATCCAAGATCAGGTGCGTGCTCACCACGGTCAGCTTGGGTTTGATGAGCCGGTTCCAGTCTGTCGTCGCCTTTGATCCGAGCTTCGGAAGGTTATGCTCCACCTCGCGTACGCAGTAGAGCGAGCTCAACAGGCTCCAGCCCTCGCGCTTGGCCGACGTGATCAGCAGACGCGAGGCCCCTGACGTAGAACCGGCTGCGGCCAGTAATACGCTCGAGTCGAAGAATAGCCTCACTTCTTCCGGCGGAAGGCCTTGAGCTCTTTGGCGTCGGCCTCGTCGTTAAGTACCCACTGACGAATGGTCGCCTTAGGGATGTCGCGGATGGGCATGGCCACGGCCGACTGGAGGAAGAGCCCACCGTCGCGTTCTTCAACAATCACCAAGGGCGAAGCGACTTGATCGAGCTTGAGACGGCGGCGGAGTTCGGGCGGCAAGGTCAAGGTGCCGCGCTTGCTGATGGGCAGGGTGTAAGTCATGCCGTTATGCTGTATTGCCGTAATGCGGTATCAAGCGGGAAGAGACCTCAGGCGAAGGAGGGGTAGGGGTCGCACAAACGAGAGGCCCAGAGGCTCGGTTGATCAGAGGCCGAATCAATCCAAGGGAGACCGGAAAGCGGATAGGATACGGGGGCGCATTTTGAGGTCCCAGGTCTCGGTCGTCAGGACTCAGGTTCAGGTCTTCAGGTTCAGGTGCGGGTCCCGGGACTGATACCCGAACCTGTGCCTGCACCCGTACCTGCAACCGAGACCTGACACCCGAGAATGCCTCTCCCAACCGCTAACCGCCAACCGCTAGCCGCTATTACCTTACGCTTGGTGCGCTCCGCGCTTACCAAGCGTAGTTCTGCTTCTTCTTCACGCGGCGGGCGAACTCGACGAGGAGCTGGACCGATTGCTCCACGACGGCGAGGTCGACGACTTCGCCGGGGGTGTGCATGTAGCGGAGAGGAATGGAGAGCAGGCCGCAGGCGACGCCGGGCCCGGCCATCTGGATGGCGCGGGCGTCGGTGCCGGTCGGACGCGATTCCGCGCCGATCTGGTAAGGGATATCGATGGCCTCGGCGGCTTCGACCATCTGGTCGTAGACGATGGGGTTGATGTTCGGGCCGCGGGCGATGATGGGTCCGCCGGAGAGCGTGAAGCGACCAAACTTACGGTTATCGGCGTCGGGGTGGTCGGTGGCGTGACCGACGTCGACGGCGATGGCGACCTGCGGGTTTATGCCCTGAGCGGAGACCTGTGCGCCGCGCGTACCGATCTCTTCCTGGGTGGTGGCCACGGAGACCACGCGGGCGGCGAGTTTCTTTTCCTTCGAGAGGCGACGGAAGGCTTCCATGCACACGTAGGCGCCGGCCTTGTCATCGAACGCGCGGGCCACGCCGATGCTGCCGCGGAGGATCTCCGGGCCGTCGGTGTAGATGGCAGGATCGCCGATGCGGACGATCGCGAGGGCGTCGGCGCGGTTGTTCACGCCGATATCAATCCACATGTCATGACGCTCCGGGACGCGCTTGCGGTCCTCGGGTGAGAGCAGGTGCACGGCGCGCTTGCCGGTGATGCCGAGCACGGGGCCGTTGCGGGTGAGGATGTGCAGGCGACGGCCGGAGGGGATGATCTGGTCGTGGCCGCCGAGGAATTCGAAGTACAGGTAGCCCTTGTCGTCGACGTGCGAGATGATCAGACCGATCTCGTCGATGTGGCCGGCGAACATCAGCGTGGGGCCGCCGTCGCCCTTGAGTTCGGCGATACGGTTACCAAGCGCGTCCTTGGAATACTTGTCGGCCGACTTCTCCACATGGTCGTCGATGACCTTCTGGGCCGCGAACTCGTGGCCCGTAGGGGACTTCGCCTCGAGCAGGTCCTTCAGGAATTCAGGGTAAGTGGTCGGCTTGGCAGGCTTTTTGGACATGAGGGAGTTCTACCCCTCGCCGCTCAAAAGTCGAGCGACAGGTAGGGTTGAGCGGCCCGCTCAACCGCGGCTGACCGGGCCGGTCAGCCCTACCAGGCCGCCGCAGGGCGGCCGAGGGTAGGGGCGTGGCTTCGCCGCGCCCTCCTGTCTCGATGTGTTCACAACCGCCAACCGCTAACCGCTAATACCTGATGCGGAGTGCACGATAAATCGTGCCCCTACCAACGTTCGCCCTGCGGCGAGCGGACGGCTCGGAGAGCCGTCCCTACCCATCGCATCGAATCGATTCAGTCCTCGATTCAGCCCTCTACGCAGTCATCGACTCAGTCATCTACTCTTAACGATTCCACGGCGCGCGGGCCAAGAGCAGTCCCATGCCGCACCAGTCGGTCACACCGGCGAAGATCAGGCCGGCGCCGACGAAGCCGCTGAGGCCGTAGAAGCCGGGGTGGACGAAGGTGCCCAGCATGACGCCGGTGAAGACCATGGCGCCCGCGGCGATGCGGACCTGACGTTCGACGGAGATCATGCCGCCGGCATCTTTGTCCATGGGGAGTCCGGCCTGATGACATGAATTCGTGCCGCCTTGGACGACGAGGGTCTTGAGGCCGCTGGCTCCGAGCTTCTTGGCGGCGGTACGGGCCCGGCCACCGGAAGCGCAGAGGAGCACGACGGTCTTCTGGTCGTTGCCGACAAGCAGGGCGCGGACGGATTCACCGGTGACGTTCTCGAGGGGCAGGTTGATCGCACCCTGGACGCGTCCGGAGCGGAATTCGCCGGGCGAACGGACGTCGAGCAACAGCGCACCCGCGCCGGCTTCGACCATCACGTTCAGCGGGTGGAGTTCGTCATGGCTGTCCGTGGCGATCGCGCCCGGAGCGCCGCAAGCCTTGACGTTACCGCAGGAGCTAGCGGCCGGGGCGATGTCCAACGGACGGCTGAGGGCGAGGTCGCGGACGTAGGTCGCGCCGCTGACGTTGAAGGCATCGAAGCCTTGCTCGCGGAGCAGTCGCGTGCCCACGTGGGCGCGGAGGCCGCTATGGCAGACGACGGCGGTCCGCTTGGACTTGTCGAGTTCGCCGAGGCGTTCGCGCAGGGTGTTGAGCGGGATATTGCGGGCATGCTCGGCGCCGATGAGCTTGAGCTCAGCGCATTCGTCGGCATCGCGGAGGTCGACCACCTGGTAGGACGTCAGGTCGACGTCGGGTTGGATGATCGGGGCGAGGCCATCGAGGTCGTTCATCGCCGCGAAGGCGGCCATATGCAGCGGATCCTTGGCCGAGCCGAAGGGCGGGGCGTAGGCGAGGTCGACCTGCGCGAGGTCGCGCACGGTGCCGCCGAAGTGGAGGAACGAGGCCACGACATCCAGACGCTTGTCGATCCCCGCCGCACCGACCGCTTGGGCGCCGAGGATGCGGCCCGTGCCGGCTTCGTAGACGAGCTTCAGGGTCATCGACTTAGCGCCGGGGTAATAGCCGGCGTGATGGTTGGCGGTGATGTGGACCGCGCGGGCCGATAGGCCGCGCTTGAGGGCGGACTTCAGCGAATCGCCGGCGATACCCGCGCCGAGGCCGAAGACCTTGATGATCGCGGTGCCCCAAGCAGCCGGAGCCATGGCGGACTTACCCGTCGCGGCGTGCTCGCCGACGAGGCGGCCGGTGCGGTTGGCGATACCCGCCAGCGGAACGCGTCCGCGCAGGCCGGTGGGTCCAAGGCGATATTCCGCGGCGTCGCCGACGGCGTAGATATCGAGGTCGGCGGTGCGCTGGTATTCGTCGGTGAGGATGCCGCCCGTGGGGCCGACGCCGAGTCC
>CAMCWL010000128.1 GCA_945882655.1 Opitutus sp. GAS368 | reverse complement strand
TCCGTGGAAGTCATGATGGACAAGTTCACGGGTCGCCCTCGTGGCTTCGCCTTCGTGACCATGGCCAATGCTCAGGCTGCTCAGGATGCGATCGCTAAGACTGAAAACATCGATTTCATGGGTCGTCCCCTGAAGGTCAATGTCGCTCGTCCTCGCGAAGAACGCCCGTCCTTCGGTGGTGACCGTCCCCGCTCCGGCGGCTTCGGTGGCGACCGTCCCCGCTCCGGCGGCTTCGGCGGTGGAGATCGTGGCGGCTTCGGCGGCGGCGGCTCTCGCGGCGGCTTCGGCGGCGGCGAACGTCGCTCCGGCGGCTTCGGCGGCGGCGATCGCGGCGGCTACTAATCCTCGGATTAACACCCTCCTCAAGGGCGCCTTTCGGCGCCCTTTTTTGTGCCTGAATGCCCAGAAATCCCCCATTTCAAAGGAAACGGGGCTATCCGCTTGTCCCCTCCTGCCCTGCGGGCATAAAGCCCGACCGTCATGCGTCCCCTGCTTACCCTGATCTTCGCCCTTTCCTTCGGCACCGTCCAGGCCGCACTGAACACCGAGAGCCTTCCCGCTGGTTCCGTCGCCATCATCGGCATCGACATTACGGCCTTCCGTGCCTCCAAGGTTGGCCGAGCCCTCGAGAAGCTCGCCGACCTAAAGGCGAAGGACCTCGAGGCTTCCCGCAGGCTGCGCGAACAGCTGGGCATCGACTCGAAGAACGACCTGCACGAGGTCGTGGTCGCCATCTATCCCGGCGCCGACGGCAAGGTCGCCGAGAAGAACGCTTCGGGCGTCGTGCTAATCCGCGGCAAGTTCCTGCCGGCGCAAATCAATACCTTCGGCCAGAGCAACAACCTCCCGTCAAAGACCGTCGGCAAGCATCAGGCCTGGGAAGCCAGCGCCTTCATTGAGAAATTCTCGGGTGAGAAGCCTAAGGAAAATACCCAAGACGCTTACGTCGTCGCCCACTCGGAAAGCCTCGTGATCATCGCCGGCGCGGAGTTCCTCGAACGCTCCCTCGCCGCCGCTGACCGCAAGGAAAAGTCCGCGCAAATCCCCGTTGCGGTCGCGACTAAATTTGCCGCGGCCCAGAACGGCTGGCTCACCCTCTACGCCGATGCGACGAAGATGGAGAAGCCGAAAGGAGACGTTGGCGCTGAAGATCTTGCCTTGGTGCTCGGCGAAAACGCCACCGACCTGCAGCTCGCGATCGCCGCCAACTTCGTGAGCGCCGAGAAGGCTTCGACGATGCGCAAGCAGCTCCAAGGCTTCCAGGCGCTCTCAATGATGGGACTCTCGAACGACGACGGGAAATCGTCCGAGGAGAAAGAGAATATGGCGATGCTCGTCGAACTCGTGCAGAAAATCCGCATCGGCGGCGAGGGCAAGCAGGCGACCCTCGACCTCGATTACCCGGCGGACAAGCTCGCGCAGGCGATCGCGAAGGTGGTCGACAAAGCCCAAAAGGGCGCGCCCGCTCCGGGCACCAAGTAAGCGCGCATGCGTCGCCCGCTCCTACTGCTCGCGGTCCTTGCCATAGCGTGCAGCGTAGCGTGGCTTTGGACGCATCCTGGCGACCTACGCCTGCGCATCGACCCGCGTAGCCGCGAGGTCGCGCTGCTCCTTCCCCGCGAAGCCCAAGGACTCCGGACTTCGACCGCCGTGCGCCGGGCGCTCGCGGAACTCGCCCCGCCAGAACAGCGCGAAGCCCTGCGCGCCGGGCTCGCCCGAACTACCTTAGACCAAGCGGAGCGTGCGACCGTGGGCTTCATCCCGGGACAACCCGCGGAACTCAGTGAGAATCCACCCGTAGTCAGCGAAGGCGGCAAAGTCATCCCCGGACTCGCCCGCGTGCAGTTAAGCGGCGTTCCGCATGGATATCTCCTCGTGCACGCCGCGCCCGCCAACGCCTTACTCGAAGCCGCCGCCCGCCGCCGCTGGCTCGGTCGCGCACTCATCGAAGCCGGCGCCCAGGCTGAGACCGCCACGATTGCGGTCGGAGAAAGCAACGACGGCGCTTTCCTCGTCGCGACGATTGCCTTCGCCTACAAGACCGGCGACGAAGCCGAAGCCGCGCTCGCGCGACTGACGGAAAAGCAAGGTGATTTCGAATCCCTCGGCTTCGCCGCACGGCCAGGCACCGACCGCATCACGCGCCAGACCAAACTGCTCGTCGTCCGCCTCGATATCGAAACGGACCTCGTATTGCAGGCGCTCGGCCGCCGCTGAGGCTCAGACCTTCTCCAGCGAACCGTCGGCCTTGAGTCGACGGTAGTAGCAACCCGAGCGAGCCTTACCGTTCTCCTTCGTGTGGCACGCGCCCTGACCCGCGGGACGAACCTTATAGAGGATCGAGTTCTGCTCGCAGTTGACGCGCACTTCAAGGAGCTCGAGGAAGTCGCCAGAAGTCAGGCCCTTGATCCAAAGTTCGTTGCGCGACGTGCTCCAGAAGGTGGCCTTCTTTTCACGGAGCGCCGTCTGCAGGGCGAGCTCGTTGACGTAGCCGACGATGAGCACTTCGCCGGTCTGGGCGTCCTGGGCCACGGCGGGGATGACATCGGCCAGTCCGGAAGCGATTTTTCGCAATTTTCCGAAGTCGAGTCGTAGGGCCAGGCCTTCTTCGAGTTCTTTGTCGGACATGTGACCTTTTTGAAGGGGTTTGGAGGCTCATTCAAGGCTGGAAACCCCACCCGTTTATCCCTTACGGATTAAGCCTATGTCGCTCAACAATTCCGCCGACCTTTCCCGCGCCGCCACCGAAGCCCGTGGCCTCGCCATGGATGCCGTCGCCGCCTGCCACTCGGGACACCTCGGCCTGCCTCTCGGTGCCGCCGAAATCGGCTCCGTCCTCTACGGTAACTTCCTCCGCCACGACCCCGCTGCCCCCGCTTGGATCAACCGCGACCGCTTCGTCCTTTCGGCCGGCCACGGCTCGATGTTCGTCTACAGCTGGATCCACCTCGCTGGTTTCGACCTCCCCCTTCAGGAAGTGAAGAACTTCCGCAAGCTCCACTCCAAGACCCCGGGTCACCCCGAGTTCGGCGAGACGGTCGGTGTCGAAGCCACGACCGGCCCGCTCGGCCAGGGCACCGGCAACATCGTCGGCATGGCCGTCGCCGCCAAGATGGCCGCCGCCCACTTCAACACCGCCGAGCATCAGATCTTCGACCACATCGTGGTCGGCCTCGCCGGCGACGGCTGCCTCCAGGAAGGCATCTCGCAGGAAGCCGCTTCCTTCGCCGGTCGTTTCGGCCTCGATAACCTCATCATGCTTTACGACTCCAACGACGTCACCCTCGACGCGATGGCCTCGAAGACGCAGAACGAGGATACCGCCAAGCGCTACGAAGCTGCCAACTGGGAAGTCTTCACTGTCAAGCAGGGCAACGAGCTCGCCCCGATTGCCGCGGCCCTCGACCAGGCCCGCGCCAGCAAGAACGGCAAGCCGAAGCTAATCATCTGCAAGACCGTCATCGGCAAGGGTATCGCCGAAGTCCAGGGCACCTCGAAGGGTCACGGCGAAGCTGGCGTGAAGTTCGTCGACGCCTCCCGCAAGGCCCTCGGCCTGCCGGAAGAAAAGTTCTACGTCTCCCCGGAGACCCGCGCTTACTTCAACGCCCGCAAGGCCCAGCAGGCCGCCGCGCATGCCGAATGGCAGAAGACTTTCGCCGCTTGGTCCAAGGCCAACCCCGAGAAAGCCGTCCTCCTCGCCAAGGCGCAGAAAGGCGACCACGGCGACGTCCAGTCGCTCCTCACCGCCATCCCAGAATTCGGCAAGAACGCCCTGGCCACCCGTCTCTCTGGCGAAGCGTGCATCAACGCCGTCGCCAAGGCTTCGCCGCTCGTGCTCTCCGGTTCCGCCGACCTTCACGGCTCGACCAAGAACTACATCAAGGACGCCGGCGATTTCGACATCGCGACCCCGGCTGGCCGCAACCTCTACTTCGGTATCCGTGAGCACGGGATGGGTGCCATCCTCAACGGCATGGCCTACCACGGCATCTTCAAGGGCTCCGGCGCGACGTTCCTGACGTTCTCCGACTACCTCCGCCCGTCGATCCGCGTCGCCGCCCTCGCGAAGCTCCAGACCTTCTACATCTTCACGCACGACTCCGTCGGCGTCGGCGAAGACGGCCCCACCCACCAGCCGGTCGAGACCGTCAGCGCCCTGCGCTGCATCCCGAACCTCGACGTGGTCCGCCCGGGCGACGCCGAAGAAACGGCCGCAGCCTACGCCCATGCGGTCGCCCGTAAGGACGGCCCGGTCGCCCTCATCCTCTCCCGTCAGAACGTCCCGTCCCTCGATGCCGTCCCGGTCGCCACGCGCCGCCAGGGCACGCTCAAAGGTGGCTACGTCCTCCGCAAGGAAACCGCGGCCCTCACCCACATCCTCATCGGCACGGGCAGCGAACTCTCGCTCGCCCTCGC
>CAMCWL010000127.1 GCA_945882655.1 Opitutus sp. GAS368 | reverse complement strand
CCGTCGGCTGACAACGTGACGCCACAACGTGTCGCCAGCTTGGAAAGCTCCTCGAGATTGGCAGCGACCGCTTCGTGATCCCATTGGCGTTGAGTCGCCAAGGCGGCGGCCTGCGTGACGCGGGCGGTGACTTTACCGCGCTGCAGACGAGTGCGAATCCAAGCTGAAGCCGCCGATTCAAGAGCTGGCCAAGCCTCGGGACCATAGACCGAGATCTGGAGGTTCTTCTGGTTGACCGTGGCGAGCTCGACGGCGAGGCGGACGCCGGGGAGATCGATCTCCGCGCGGCCGAAACCCGTCATCGAGGAAGCCGCCATGGTCAGAGCTTGATCTCGGTGCCCATCGCGCGCGCGGCGCTCCAGACATCCTTATCACCGCGGCCGGAAAGATTGATGATCACGACCTGCTCTTTGGGCAAGGAAGCCGCGAGCTTCACGCCATGCGCGACAGCGTGGCTAGTCTCGAGCGCAGGGATAATACCCTCGGTGCGGGAAAGGAGTTGGAAGGCCTCGAGGCATTCGCTGTCGGTCGCGTGAGCATAGTCGACGCGACCCTTTTCGCGGTAATAAGAATGCTCTGGACCCACGGCGGCATAATCCAGCCCCGCGGAAACAGAATGCGTTCCTTCGATCTGCCCTTCTCCGTCCATCAAGATGTTCGTCATGCAGCCTTGCAGCACGCCCAGACGGCCACCGGCGAAACGTGCGGCGTGTTCGCCCTTGGTGATGCTGCGACCGCCGGCTTCGACCCCGATGAGGCGGACGCCAGGTTCATCGAGGAATTCGAAGAAAGCACCAATGGCGTTGGAACCGCCGCCGACGCAGGCGACGATGGCGTCCGGTAGGCGGCCTTCGGCGCGCAGAATCTGCTGCTTAGATTCGACGGAGATGATGCGATGAAAATCGCGAACCATCATGGGATACGGGTGCGAGCCGTAGGCCGTACCTAAGATGTAATGTGTCTCGCGGACGTTGGTAACCCAGTCGCGCATAGCCTCGTTGACGGCCTCTTTAAGGGTGCGTTGGCCGGCTTCGACGCCGCGAACCTCGGCGCCCATGAGGCGCATGCGGTAGACGTTGAGCGCCTGGCGTTCCATGTCGGTCGCGCCCATGTAGATGACGCACTTGAGGCCAAAGCGGGCGCAGACGGCGGCAGTGGCGGTACCATGTTGCCCGGCGCCAGTCTCGGCGATGATGCGCTTTTTCCCCATGCGGATGGCGAGCAGCGCCTGGCCGATGACATTATTGATCTTATGGGCTCCGGTGTGGAGCATGTCCTCGCGTTTAAGGTAGATGCGGGCGCCGCCGGCGTGCTTGGTCAGTGACTCGGCAAAGTAGAGTCCGGTCGGACGACCGGCGTAGTCACGCAGCATGTCTGCAAAGGCCTGCTGGAAGGCGGGGTCACGCCGGGCTTCGTCGTAGGCCTTAGTCAGGTCCAGCAACGGCGTCATTAGGGTCTCCGGGACGTACATGCCGCCGAACTGGCCGAAACGGCCGCGGGCGTCCGGGACGCGGAAGCGAGGTTCGGTGGTCGGGATAAGGCTGGAGGCCGACATGGTGGTGATGTCCTGCATAAAGCGGGAACCTTACTTAAGGGCAAGCGACAAGGGCTTTTGACGGCTTTCCTTGCCCCAGCACGGCCCGAAGCCTAATCCTCGCCCATGCTTCGTTTCGCCTGTGGTCTGTGGCTGCTCTCCTCCTTGCCCTGTTTTGCTGGGTATGGAGCGACGGTATCACCCGATGAAGTCCGTCGTGAATTCACCTACACTCGCGCCATCGTCACTGGTACGGTCGAAGGCGTCACGGAATTCCTTCCGGTAAGTTCGACCGGCCACATGATCCTCAGTGACAGACATCTCCTCCGCCTCGTCGTCATCCCGGACCTCAACGTGGAAGGCGTCGTCGACCGCAAGGGCCGGCCGGTCAACTGGGGGCGGGTCAACGACGATTACATCGTCATCATCCAGCTGGGCGCGATCCTCGCGGTCTTCGTCGCGTTCTTCGGCCGCATCCGTGACCTGCTGGCCGGACTCTGCCGCGGTCAGCGAGCATCGCTTGACCTGGCTTGCGCGATCCTCGTGGCGTTCCTGCCCGCGGCCGGGCTGGGCTTTCTCTTCAAGGATGCGATCACGGCGTACCTGTTCTCCGTCGAAGTCGTCGCCGCCGCCCTGCTCGTCGGCGGACTGGGCATCCTGGTCGCCGAGCATCTGCTTCCGAAGATGACCGCGAAGCCTGGCGACGAAGTCGCCGCCATCGGCTGGCGTCAGGCGCTCATCGTCGGCCTCTGCCAGTGCGTCGCGTTGATCCCCGGCACGAGCCGCTCGCTGGCCACGATCCTCGGCGGTCGCGTCGCGGGTCTTTCCCATGCCGCTTCGACGGAGTTCTCTTTTCTCGTCGGGCTGCTCACCCTTTCCGCCGCCTCGATCTATAAGATGTGGGCGCTCGGCCCTGCCCTCACCCAGGTCTACCCCGTCGGCCCAGCGAGCGTTGGCCTCGTCGTCGCCGCCGTCACGGCCTTTGTCTCGGTGAAGTGGCTTGTGCGTTACGTGTCGCGCAATGGACTCGGCGTGTTCGCCTGGTATCGCATCGCGCTCGGCGGTACGATCTTGGCGACCCTGGCGCTGAAGTGAATCCGGCTTAGGTACCGAGTTCGAAACCCTTACGGTAGACGCGGTTGACGTAGGCGTTGGCGCCTTCGTCGTTCGTGACTTTCATCTTCGCGCCGTCCCAGAGCAGCTTACGGTCGGGGAAGCGGGAAGCGAGATTGCCCATGAGTACCATCTCGGAGAGCGGGCCGGAGTAATCGAAGTTCGAAGAAGCAGCGACACCGCCCTTGCAGGCGCGAATCCAATCTTTCTCGTGACCGGAGGAATTGCCGGGGATGCGCGGGATGGTCTTGGCGACCTTCTTGGAAGCTTCGCGCAGCTCGGCGTTGAGGATGCGGGGATTGAGACCGTAGCAGCCGCAGACGAGCTTGCCCTTGTCGCCGATGAACAGGCAGCCGCCGTTAGGATCGCCGAACGGCATGTCGTCCTCGAGTTCGTCGGGGCGCTGCGGCATCAGGCCGCCGTCCCACCAGGTGAGAGTCACAGGGGGCATTTCACCGCGGGCTGGGAACTTGTAGCGAACGATCGAGGAGCGCGGATAGGATTCGTTCTTGCCGGAGGTCTTCTTGCCAAAGGTCTCGTAGACGGTGGAGAGGTTGCCTTCGACGCTATCGGGATAGCCCAGGTTGAGCGCCATGAAGGCAGGGTCGATGATATGGCAGCCCATATCGCCGAGGGAACCGGTGCCGAAATCCCACCAGGCGCGCCACTTGCCGGGGTGATACGAGGCGTGGAAAGGACGAAGAGGCGCGGGGCCGCACCACTGATTCCAGTCCATGCCTTGGGGGGCATTCTGCACATCGGCCGGACGGTCCATCTCGAGGCTCTGGGGCCAGATGGGGCGATTGGTCCAGGTGTGCACTTCGCGCACCTTGCCGATGAGGCCAGCGGCGATCCATTCGGTGACCTGACGGATGCCTTCGCCAGAGTGGCCTTGATTGCCCATCTGGGTCACGACTTTATATTTATGGGCCGACTCGGTGAGGATGCGCGCTTCAAAGACGGAATGGGAGATCGGCTTCTGGACGTAGACGTGCTTTCCGCGGCGCATGCACTCCATCGCGATGTAGGCGTGAGAATGGTCGGGAGTGGCGATAATCACGGCGTCGATGTCCTTCTGCTCGTCGAGCATCTTACGGAAGTCGGTAAAGAGGGCGGCCTTCGGGAACTGCTTGATCGTACCGCCGCAGCGGCTGAGATCTAGGTCGCAAAGCGCGACAATGTTCTCATCGGCGGAGTTCTTCACGTTGCTGCCGCCGACTCCACCGAAGCCGATCGCGGCCACGTTAAGCTTCTCGTTCGGCGAAACCGTACGGGCCGCGGAATTAAGCCAAGGACGGGACACCGCGAAAGCGGCGGCGGCCATACCGGTATTACGAAGGAAAGACCGACGGTTGAGCTGGGGTGTCATGGGGTGGGGTCAGATTTAACTATGACCTGAGGCCGCAGTCGCAAGTTCCATGCTCTCCGGACCGTTGGGCTCAAACGACGGAAATACCCGCAAAGACGCCATTCACGTTTCTCTCTCATTGGGGCATCAGTCAGGCGAAGGCCGTCGATGTGAATAGGTTGCGTGGTCAGCCAGTCGCCACCGCCTATCTCGCTGTCTGGATGAATCTTATGACGCCCCTGCCCTGCCCCTTCGGGTCGAAGTTTCGTTTGACTATGCTGTGAATAAACTGTACATAAGGGAAACCACACGACCCTGATGTTTAAGCGCTTCCCCGGGCTAGTCACCCAAGCCATCGGCATCGACCTTGGCACGGCCAACACGCTTGTCTTCCTCAAGGACCGCGGCGTCGTCCTCCGCGAGCCCAGCGT
>CAMCWL010000126.1 GCA_945882655.1 Opitutus sp. GAS368 | reverse complement strand
CCGCGCTTCACCTCACGCTTCACGAAGGTCATCGCATCCTCGATGATCCAACGGATCGGCTCCTCGGCCATGCCGGAGAGCTCCTGGTTGCGGCGGCCCCACGCCACGGCGGGCTTGGAGGCGTCGACATGCGTCACGTGCCAGCCCGCTTGGGCGGCACCAAGGGAAGCCGCGCCCGTGTAGCCGAAGAGATTGAGTAGGCGGGGGCGGGGCTCGAGCTTCTGGGGGCGCAAGGCGACCCATTTCCAGTGCGGCGACTGTTCGGCGAAGACGCCAAACTGCTTGGAATTATCCATGAACCGGAGCTGGAAGCGGAGCTTGCCGAGCTGGGTCTCCCATTCCTTGGGGCAGTTGCCCTTGAGCTTCCAGCGCCCTTCGCGGCCGCCTTCTTCATGCTCAGCGACAGCACGGGCCCACTCGGCGGCGGGCAGCGATTTGCTCCACCAGGCCTTGGGCTCGCTGCGGATCATGCGGACGCCGCCGATCTCCTCGAGTTTGAACCCGTCGCCGGAATCGAGGAGGCGATGTCCCTCCCAGTCGCTGACTAGTACGCTGATTTCCACGCCGGCATCGTGGCTAACCTGCGGACGGGAGGGAAGCCCGCTTTTGCTCGCCAAAACTTTTTCCGCCCTTCCTCTTGGCGTTGATGACGAGAGAGCTAGCCAGCGCGCGCTGGGAGACAAAGGTCTCCGGTCTCGTCATGCTTACCTCCGACTGGACGGGGCCCGGCCTGCCGCCGCTCTCCCTGAATCCGCCTGCCCGCCTGACTTTACTCGAGCCGGCCGACGTACGTGCCTGGGCGCTGCGTTCGGGGCATTGGCTGGAAGCCGGTCGCGTGCACTTCTTTTTCTGGAAGGCTCTCTGCCCGGAGGTCGCCGAGGGTACGGTCAGCGTGGCCGGCCTGTTCAATGATTGGGGCAAGGCCGTCGATATGGAGCGCTGGGTCCTAAATCCAGTCTGCGTCGCCGGTGCCGAAGGTTTCGAGCTGAGCGTCGCCTTCGAGGACGTCTTCGGTGCCGCCGATGAGTTCGAATTCAAGTTCCTGCGCGACGGCGGTCGCTGGGTGGAGCCGCCGCACGATGCCGACAACATCCGTCGCTCCGCCGACAACCATCGCAACCTGATCGTCTCACGTCGCCGGACCGACAAACATGTCTTCCGTTTCCACGCCGAGGACGCCGATCCGGCCGCCGCCCCGGTGCGGATGATCTTCGCGACTCCGGACCTCCTTGAGCTCGGCGACATTCTCGCCTCCGATCCACTTGATGTGCTCGAGCCGCCTGGTAATTTCGGCGCTCTCGTCGGCGTTCGTTCGACACAGTTTCGCGTCTTCGCTCCGCGCGCCCGGGCCGTCGAGGTCAGCTGGCGTAACCCGGCCGGTGGCGCGAGCCATCTCCTCGCGCTCAAGCCCGAAGGGCAGGGCGCCTGGTCGGCCACGCATCCGGAAAATCTTGCCGGCTCATATTACTGGATCGCCGTCGCTTCGAGCGAGGCCGGCACCCAGGAGCGTTTCGGCGAGACGCAGCTTGTCGACCCTTGGGCACGCGCGGTCGTCGGCCCGCAGCAGGCCGCAGGCATCGTCATCGGGCCGGAATCATTGGCTCCTTTTGCGGACGACTTCGTTCCGCCGGCCGTCGAGGACCTCGTCATTCTCGAAGGACACCTGCGCGATCTACTCGGCCTCGCCGAGGGCGCACCTTCCGCCGGCGGCTATCGCGACCTCGCCCGTTATGTCCGCTCGCAGGGCAACTACCTGCGTGCGCTGGGGGTGAACGCACTCGAGCTCCTGCCGTGCGCGGAGTTCGAGCATGCGGACAAGGAAGAATATCATTGGGGCTACATGCCCGTCAGCGCGTTCGGAGTCGCCAATCAATACGCTTCCGCGCCGGGCGTCGTCGCGATGGAGGAGTTCCGCGACCTCGTGCGCGCCTGCCATGAGGCTGGCCTCGCCGTCATCATGGACGTGGTGCTCAATCATTTCGGTTCCCCCAACGGACTCGGCGCCATCGACGCCCCTTATTATTACCGCGTCGACGCGCAGGGAGAACTGACGAACTGGAGCGGCTGCGGTAATGATGTGCGCGCCGAAGCGCCGATGTTCAAGCGGCTCGTGCACGCGGCGCTAAGGCATTGGACTGAGACGCTCGGCGTCGACGGCGTGCGCCTGGACCTTGCGGAGCTGCTGGGAACTCCGCTGCTACACGAGATTGAAGCCGACTTCCGCGTACGCGCTCCGCAGAAGATTCTCATTGCTGAGCCGTGGAGCTTCCGTGGCCATGCGGCCCGCGATCTCGACGATAGCACGTGGACCAGCTGGGATGATGCGTTTCGCGAATTCCTGCCGGCCTATGTCCGCGGGCACGCTAAGGCCGCGGACCTGCTGCATCACGTCGCCGCGTGCGCGATCCGTCCGTCGGCCCGCTTGCGTTACGCGCAGTCGCACGATGACATGGCTTGGCTGGATCGTATCACCGAGCGAGCCGACTCCGATGCGCTCGACCCCGCGCCGAACGATGTCCTGCGCACGCGCATGATGCACGTCGTCCTCCTTTGCGCCGCGGGAGTGCCCATGCTGTGCGCCGGCCAGGATTTCCTGATGACCAAGCGCGGCGTCGGTAATACGTGGCGCCGCGGCGACCTGAATCGGCTGGATCCCGTTCGTTTGGAGCGTTTCCGGGCCGAACACGAGTTCGTCGCTCGCCTTATCGGTTTCCGCCTTTCGGCCGCGGGTGCGGCCATGCGCCCACGCCAGGCGGTCACGGCCGGCTGGATGCAAGTCACGCATCAAGAGGGCGGCGAGGCCTTCGTCGCCGTTCTCAACGCGGATGGGGCCCTCGGGCCGGCCCGCGTGCTCCTGGCCTGCAATCCGCATGACCATGAGGTCAGCCTTGAACTCCCGCGCACCGGCAACTGGACGCCTGTGGTCGTCTCGCCGTTCCCCTCCTGCCTCCATGCGCCTGGGCCTGTTCCGCGAATCGAAGCGGGCAGGGTGGTTTTGCCACCTTTGGCCTCCGCTGTCTGGTCGGCTGGAGCCTGATTCGCATTCTCGCTTGCCAATGCGGGTCGGCAGGGCCTTTTTCATCCCTTTCCCGCTCACGCGAGAACCCACTCTTCTACACACCATACCATGGCCACCAAAGTAGCTATCAACGGATTCGGCCGCATCGGCCGTCTCGTCTTCCGCGCCCTCGTCGAACAGGGTCACCTCGGCACGACCTTCGACGTCGTCGCCGTCGGCGATATCGTCCCTGCGGACAACCTCGCCTACCTCCTGAAGTACGACTCCACGCAGGGTCGCTTCAACGGCACCGTCTCCTCCAAGAAGTCCTCCCCGGACAAGCTGGAAGACGACGTTCTCGTCGTGAACGGTAAGGAAATCCTCGTGGTTTCCGCCCGCACCCCGGCCGAACTGCCTTGGAAGGCCCTCGGCGTCCAAGTCGTCATCGAGTCCACTGGTCTCTTCACCGAAGCCGCCAAGGCCAAGGGTCACATCGAAGCCGGCGCCAAGAAGGTCATCATCTCCGCTCCGGCCAAGGATGAAGACATCACCGTCGTCATCGGCGTCAACGACGACAAGTACGACGCGGCTGTCCACCACATCATCTCCAATGCTTCCTGCACCACGAACTGCCTCGCGCCGCTCGTCCACGTGCTGCTGAAGGAAGGTTTCGGCGTCGCCGAAGGCCTGATGACCACCGTCCACGCTTACACCGCTACCCAGAAGACCGTCGACGGTCCGTCCAAGAAGGATTGGAAGGGTGGCCGTTCCGCTGCGATTAACATCATCCCGTCCGCCACCGGTGCCGCCCGCGCCGTTGCTCTCGTGATCCCGGAAGTGAAGGGTAAGCTGACTGGCATGGCCTTCCGTGTGCCGACCCCGACCGTCTCGGTCGTCGATCTCACCGTCAAGACCGTCAAGGAAACCTCCCTCGCCGAGATCAAGGCCGCCCTCAAGAAGGCGTCCGAGACTTACATGAAGGGTATCCTGGCCTACACCGACGAAGAAGTGGTCTCCTCCGACTTCATTCACGATAAGAGCTCGTCGATCTTCGACGCCGGCTCCTCGATCGAGCTGAACAAGAACTTCTTCAAGCTCATCAGCTGGTACGACAACGAGTGGGGCTACTCCAATCGCGTCGTCGAGCTCCTGGGTAAGGTCACGGCCAAGCTCTAAGCCTCGCTTAGATTCCTCCGCGACAGGCGGCCCATCCGGGTCGCCTGTCTTGGTTTGGGCTCCCCGCGGGGTGGGGGAGGGTGGTTATGACGGTTTGCGAGGCCGTGGGTGGTTTGTTCTTCCCACCCTTGGCCTTACGCCTTTCTGTGCTCCTTTCACCACCATGCCTGCTCCTACCCTCCGCGAACTCGGCTCCGTTAAAGGCCAGCGTGTCCTCGTCCGTGTCGACTTCAACGTCCCTCAGGACAAGAAGACCGGC
>CAMCWL010000125.1 GCA_945882655.1 Opitutus sp. GAS368 | reverse complement strand
ATCGACCTCATCACCCGTGCCAAGCTCGGGGCGTGCCCGATCGGCGCCGCGGATGACCGCGTTCTCGGCCTCCACGTGCTCAACACTAAGGCTGGACGGGTCGAGACGATTTCGGCTGATGCCGTCGTCCTGGCTACCGGCGGCACTGGCCAGGTCTACCAGTTCACGACCAACCCTGATATCGCCACGGGCGATGGCATCGCGATGGCTTACCGTGCCGGTGCCGAAGTGCGTGATATGGAAATGGTCCAGTTCCATCCCACCGCCCTGAAGGCTCCGGACGGAAGCCGCGCGCTCATCTCCGAAGCCGTTCGCGGCGAAGGCGCCATCCTGCGCGACGTATCCCTGCGGGCGTTCATGAAGGACTTCCACCCGCTGGGTGATCTCGCCCCACGCGATATCGTCGCCCGAGCCATCGATTCGGTCATGAAGCGTGACGGTGCTCCTCACGTCCTACTCGACGCGACCCAAGTGGCCAAAGGGCACTTCGCCGAACGCTTCCCGCACATCCACGCGACCTGCCTCAAGGCCGGCTTCGACCTCACCAAGGAACCTGCACCGGTCGTTCCCGCTGCGCATTATCTTTGCGGCGGAGTCGCCACGGATCTCCGCGGTCAGACCTCCCTCCCCGGCCTTTTCGCGGTCGGCGAAGTCGCCTGCACCGGACTGCACGGAGCGAATCGCCTGGCTTCCAACTCCTTACTCGAAGCAGTCGTACTCGCTCACGATGGCGCAGCGGCCGCTCATGACGAAATCATCGCTAAGCGCGGACAGGCGATGGCTCTACCTGCCTGGATTGACGGAGCAGCTGGCGACCCAGACGAACGCGTCGTACTCACCCACAACTGGGATGAGCTTCGTCGTACGATGTGGGACTATGTCGGTATTGTTCGTTCCACCAAGCGCCTCCAACGTGCGCGCACGCGCATCGGCACCCTGTCGGACGAAGTGCGTGAGTACTACTGGAACTTCCGCGTCGAACCCAGGCTGCTAGAACTCCGCAACCTGATTCAGGTGGCGGAACTCATCATCGACTGCGCGCTCCAACGTCGCGAAAGTCGAGGCCTTCACTTCACCCTCGATTATCCGACGAAGTTGGCGGAAGCCCGTCATACGTCGGTTCGCCGCCCCCAAGGTCGCCCATGAAGATTGCCATCGTCGGCACGGGAGCCGTCGGAGGATGGTACGCCGCCTTGCTTGCTGAAGCTGGTCACGAAGTTCATTGCCTCGCCCGGAGCGACTTCGAAACCATCCGTACCCACGGACTCACGATCAGGAACAAAGGCACTGAACGCGTCATCCGCGTCACCTCGGCTACGCCCGATGCTACGTCAATCGGTCCGTGCGATCTCGTCGTTGTCACGATCAAGTCTACTTCCAACAAAGCCCTCCCGGAGCTCATCTCACCGCTGCTCGGCCCTAACACGCTCGTCGTGACCCTGCAGAACGGGATGGGTAACGTCGAGGCCTTGGCCAAGCTACTGCCCGCCGAGCGCATTGTCGCCGGCCTCTGCTTCGTCTGCATGAACCGCCTTGCCCCAGCCGTCATCGACACGTCTCTGGCTGGCTACGTGCGGATGGCCGCGTCCACGGGCCCGATCAATCCAGCCGTCGAAACCTGTGTGGCTACCTTTGCCGCAGCTGGGGTGGATTGCCAGGCCGAGACCTCTCTGGAATCCGTACTCTGGAAGAAGCTCTGTTGGAATATTCCTTTCAACGGCCTCTCCATTGCGGGAGGCTGTATCACGACCGACCTCATCCTTGCTAATCCACTTCTGAATGAGCGAGCTTACGTCCTCATGAAGGAAGTACAGGCGGCGGCCGTCGCTCGCGGTCACGGCTTCGAAGATGCCCACATCAAACGTCAGTTCGTGGTGACGGTTGGCATGGGGCCGTATCGCCCTTCTAGCCTCATCGATTTCGTCGAAGGCCGTGATGTCGAGGTTGCGGGCATCTGGGGCGAACCCCTGCGCCGCGGTCTCGCTGCCGGCGTGAAGATGCCCGAGACCGAAAAACTGGTCGCCGAAATCAAGGCGCGGATCGCGGCCCGGGGATAATCGCGCCGAGTTTCTCGCGGATATGGTCGGCGATTCGTTCGTTGCTCAGAAAGCCAGCGGGCGTATCCGAAACGACATCGAGGTTTCTCTGTACCGAACCGTCGCGAGACACCAAGGTCATCCGGAGCGTCACCCGACCCTGCGGTGTTCCGGCAATCGCAGGGCGAGCAATCCAGACCACATGGAGGAAGGCATCGGCGCCAGTGGGCTCCATGGCAGCGACATAGCCACGTTGCATCATGACCCGCACGGAAGTGTCATGGATGACGGCCGAGTACTGGGCTAAATCAGTCGAAGGGGCACCGGAAGCCTCCTCGACAAAGATACTCCGGATGAGACCAGACTTAGGGGCGCTGGCTGCACACCCCACGAATCCAAGCAAAACGAGGCCCAAGAAGCATAGGATGGCCGGCCTCAGACGGTGCATAACTTGTTTATTACCCGTTCTCGCTCCGGGACAAGCAGGGACATGATGGGACCTGTTGACCTTTAAGGTCGGCGCCACTCCCCTTCACTCAAAATGGCCCGCGTCCAAGCCGTCACCTTCGATTTAGCAGGCACCCTGCTCTTCCCGCACCCGTCGGTCGGGGCCGTGTATGCGGCTTGCGCGAAGCGACATGGCATCGATATCGAAGCCGCCGTCCTCGACGCTTCGTTCCCGTTAGCTTTCAAAGGTGGCCCCAAGAACGCTAAGCCCGAAGTCTTCTGGAAGGAAGCCGTCCAACGGTGCTTTGGTCCAGCGCTTCCGGCCTCCAAGATTGACCCGGTCTTCAAGGAATGCTGGGAAGCGTTCGCTCGACCCGAATCCTGGCGCATGGCTCCTGGTTCACTCCAGGCGATCTCCGCCATCCGCTTCCTCGGCGTCAAGGTTGGCGTCCTATCGAATGCTGACGCCCGGATGCGCAAGGTCCTCGATGGGCATGGGCTGACGCGACACCTAGACGGCATCTTTCTGTCTGAAGAAACCGGATGCTCCAAACCTGACCTCAAGGCCTTTAGTCAGGCGGCCCGTGCGCTCGGAGGCTCGGTCTCCGGCTTAGTCCATTTCGGCGACAGCCCCACGGAAGATGGCGAAGGGGCGCGTGATGCGGGGGCCACCGGAGTGGTCGTCGGCGGCGCCCATGCGCCCGAGCGCTGCCTGCGCAACGAGAAGATTTCCGAAGCACCTTACGCAATCCGGGCCTTGCTTACCGAAGGTAAGCTCAAGGGGAAGTTTTCGCGTACCGTTCAGAACCTGCTGGCGAACCTTCGCGGACTGCCCGAGGACCGGGGCCGCTCCACCGATCGGGCGATGAAAACCATCGACGATGCGGTGCAGGATGCCTTCAAGAAACTGCGCCTCGACAAACCTGTCCCGGAGACGGCCATCGTGGCCCATTGGCTGGAACTGCTTCCGCTGAAACTGGCCAAGCGCTCTGCCCCGCTCCGGGTACTTGAAGGCGGCAAGCTCGTCGTCCAGTGCGAGAACTCCGTGATTAAATCAGAGATTCGCTTTCACGAACGGGCGATGCTGGCGAAGATCAGGCTCCTGCGCGGATGCCAGGAAGTCCGGGCAATCAGCTTCGTGAACGCCTGATCAGTTCGACTTCGGCTCGTAGGGCTTCTGGAAGACGTCCTTGAAGTCGTAGACTTCCTTGAAGTCCTCGAGGTTGTCCTCGGGCGAACGACCAAACAGTCCGGTATCGATGATATTAAAGACAATATTGCCGACGTCGGCCGACTTCCGGAGGCCCCAGTTATGCAGGAGCGGGTAGGACATCGGGCCATAGGTTTCGAGCACGTGTTGACGGAAGCCTTCCAGTAACTGCGGACCGCTGACGTGCCGGTTCGTGGTACTCTTGCCTTTCTTGGGTTCACCGTGCGTGAGCTTCTGGGCGAGGTCGAGACCTAGACGGACCACGTCATAAGCCTGAGGCTGATAACGGGGATCCTTCTGGCGGATGATGCGGACGGCTTCGTCGAAATCCATGATCAGAGCTTGGCGAGTTCGGAGAGGAGCCGGGCGTTCTGCGCTTCGGTACCGACGGTCAGACGGAGCCAGCCCGTCATGCCATAACCCCGAAGCGGTCGCACGATCACGCCGGCCTTCTGCAGGATAGTGAAAGCCTCCTCGGCCTTCGGAATCTGCGCGGCGAGGAAGTTGGCCTTTCCGTCGATGAAGGCGAAGCCGAGTTTGTTGAGTCCGGCGGAGAGCTGCGCGATGCCCGCATCATTGACTTCACGCGTGCGGCGGACGAACGCATCGTCGTCGAGGGCGGCTTCGGCGGCGGCGAGCGCGGGGAGGTTTACGTTAAAGGGCTGCCGGACGCGGTTGAGGAGACCACAGACTTCAGGCGAGCCCATGAGGTAGCCAACACGCAAACCGGCGAGTCCGTAGGCCTTGGAGAA
>CAMCWL010000124.1 GCA_945882655.1 Opitutus sp. GAS368 | reverse complement strand
GCTTCGCCTTGCCGACTCATCCTCGCCCTCGATGTAGAGACCAAGGAGGAAGCCTTGGCACTCGCTCGCCCGCTCGCCGGCAATCTCGCCTGGGTGAAGCTCGGCCTGCAGCTCTTCACGCGCCACGGCCCCGGCATCGTCGACGAATTTCACGCGCTGGGCTTCAAGGTCTTCCTCGACCTGAAGTTCCACGACATCCCGAACACCGTTTCGTCCGCCATCAAGAGCCTCAAAGGTCGCCCCTGCTCCCTGCTCACCATCCACGCTTGTGGCGGTCCCGAGATGATCGCCCGTGCCGCTGAAGCCGCGAAGTCCACCCTGCCCGATTGCACGGTGCTCGGCGTGACGGTGCTGACCTCAATGGACCAAGCCCAGCTTTCGGCCACGGGTGTCGCCCGCACTCCCGAAGAACAGGTCCGCCTGCTCGGTCGCATGGCCATTGGCTCTGGCATCGGCGGCCTGGTCTGCTCCCCACTCGAACTCCCGATCCTCCGCCAAGACCTCGGCGCTGGCCCGACGCTTGTGACGCCGGGCATCCGTTATCCCGATGCCGCCGGTGACGATCAGAATCGCGTCATGACGCCAGCCCAGGCCGCTGCCGCTGGAGCCAGCTTCATCGTGGTCGGCCGTCCGATCCTCAAGGCCAAGGACCCCGCCGCTGAGACGCTCCGTATCCGCCGCGACATCGGCGAGATTGCATGAGCGCGGCCGACGACATCCTCGTTCTTCTCGCCGCGGGTTCCGCGCGGCGCATGCAGGCAGTGGTCGACGACAAGATCACGGCGCTCCTTGCCGGTAAACCCGTCTTCGTCCATTCGCTTCAGGCCTTCCTGAGCACGGGCCTCATTGGCCGCGTGGTCATCACCTATCGCGACGAAGCGCAGCTCGCCAAGCTGAAGGCCCAGCTCGCCGGACATCTCCCTACGGCCGTTCAAATCGATTTCGTGCCAGGCGGAGAATCGCGACAGGATTCCGTCCTCGCCGCCCTCAATACGTGCGAAGGCCATGCTGGCCTAGTGCACATCCATGACGGCGCCCGCCCACTCGTCTCGCCCGAAGCCATCCGCAAGGTACGCGATAAGGCCAAGGAAACCGGCGCCGCCATCCTCGCCGGACGTGCTGCCGACACGGTGAAGATCGCCAAGGTCGGTTCGAGTTCCGTTGAGACCTCCCCCGATCGCGGCCTCGTCTGGACGGCAGAGACGCCACAGGTCTTCCGCACGGCCATCGTGCTCAAGGCCTATCGCAAGGTCGCCGAACTACAGCGCAAGGTGACCGACGATAGCTCCGCCGTTGAATTCGTCGGGCAGGATGTCTCCTTGGTCGAGAACCCTTCGGTGAACCTGAAACTGACCCGCCCGGCAGACTTCGTCTTGGCGGAAGCGATTCTGAAGACGCGCTGAGCGCTCAGTAACCGGCCTGACGGAGCGCCGCATCCAACTTCGCCTGGAAGTCGGTGATGTCCTGGGGCGTCGGACGATATCCTGGCGTACGCGCGGCCATACCAGGTCGACCCTGATGATCGATATACCAATCGGCTTTTTCGCCGTCGGAAAAAGTCACGTGTCCGCTGACCATCGCATGCGGCTGGGCGATCGTGTCGACTTCGACGGTCACGACTCCTGCCCCTTGGGTGGTTTCAGCGGCGACGGCAGCCTCAGCGGGAGCAACTTCGGCGACAGGGTCTTCTACCGGCTTGGGCTCTTCCTTCTCGACGAGGGCAAGGTTGAGGTCGTCCACGAGGAAACGGACGTCCATGTAGGTCATCGGGACCTCGAGCTGCGTCGAAAGGCGCTCCTGGATCTGAGAAAGCGTGGCGCCTTCGGCTACCCAGGCGGAAACCTTGGAAATCTGTTCGGGAGTCAGTCGGG
Source organism: Opitutus sp. GAS368 (assembly GCA_945882655.1). Classification (GTDB taxonomy): domain Bacteria; phylum Verrucomicrobiota; class Verrucomicrobiia; order Opitutales; family UBA953; genus UBA953. The sequence continues at coordinate 2,599 of CAMCWL010000124.1, read as the reverse complement.
CCATAGTCGGCTAAAGTGTGGGACCCTCCGCCGATTTTCAAGCGTCTCGTCGCTTATTCGTTGGAAAAAACGCCCCTGTCCACCAACTTAAGCCCATGCAGTCCGAGATCAGTTGGCAAAAGCAAGGAGCGTTCACCGACATCGTGTACGAGAAAGCCGATGGTATCGCCCGTGTGACCATCAACCGCCCCTCCCGCCGCAATGCCTTCACCCCGGAGACGATTGCCGAGATGCTGAAGGCCTTCTCCGATGCGCGTGACGACGCCTCCATCGGCGTGGTGCTGCTTCGCGGCGCCAACCCGCAGGACGATGGCAAGTTCGCCTTCTGTGCTGGCGGCGACCAAAAGATTCGCGGCGACAAAAAAGGGGGCTACATGGGTAAGGATGGCGTCCCTCGCCTCAACGTCCTCGACCTCCAACGCCTCATCCGCTCGATGCCTAAGGTCGTCATCGCCCTCGTGGCCGGCTTTGCCATCGGTGGCGGTCACGTGCTCCACGTCATCTGCGACCTGACCATCGCCGCCGATAACGCCGTCTTCGGTCAGACCGGCCCGACAGTCGGCAGTTTCGACGGCGGCTTCGGCGCCTCCTACCTCGCCCGCGTCGTCGGCCAGAAAAAGGCCCGCGAAATCTGGTACCTCTGTCGCCAGTACGACGCCAAGCAGGCCCTCGAGATGGGCCTGGTGAATACCGTCGTGCCTTACGACCAGCTCGACGCCGAAGGCGTGAAGTGGGCGCAGGAGATTCTCACGAAGAGCCCTCTAGCCATCCGCTGCCTGAAGTCGGCCTTCAACGCTGAACTCGACGGCCAGGCCGGCATCCAAGAACTCTCCGGCAACGCCACCCTACTCTATTATCTTTCGGAAGAGGGCGACGAAGGTCGCGCCGCTTGGAACGAGAAGCGTCCTCCTAATTTCCGAAAATTCCCTTGGCTCCCGTAAATCCGATCCGCGTCACCGAGCGCGCGCAAAAACTCGCGACCGAGATCCTCCGTCCCGGCGATATCGCCGTCGATGGAACCGCGGGTAAAGGCCGGGATACCGCTTGTCTGGCCCAAGCCGTCGGCCCCTCTGGGCATGTGCACGCCTTCGACATCCAGCCCGAGGCCATCGCCTCCAGTCGTAATCTCCTCGAGGTCGCCGGCCTCATCGACCGCGTCTCCCTCCACCTCCGCAGCCACGCGGAACTGGTCGACGTCCTGACGTCGGCACAGCGCGGCAAGATCGGCGTCGCGATCTTCAATCTCGGCTATCTGCCCGGCGGCGATGCCTCGATTGTCACGCAACCAGCCTCGACGGACCGTGCGCTCCGCGACGCCTACGTTAACCTCCGTCCCGGCGGTCGCCTCATCTGCGTCGCCTACACCGGACACCCTGGCGGCCCTGAAGAATCTGACATCGTGCTCAAGTTCGCCGAACAGCAGGCGTCCGCCGGCCTCCACGTCGAGAAAATCGGCTATTACCCCACCCCGGGTAAGCCTTGGATTCTCGTCGTGAACAAGCCATCGGCTTGAAGTCGGAAGCATTCCTTTCACTCTCTTTAGGATGACCGCCCGTCGACGCATCATCCTGACAGGGGCCACGGGCCTCATCGGTTCGGCGTTGTCCCGACGGCTGACCGAGCTCGGCTACGAAGTCATCCCCTTCCGCTCCCGCCATGATGGATCGGGCGGCTTCAACCATCTTACGGGTCAGATCGATCGCGCAGCCCTCGAAGGCGCCTATGCCGTGATCCACCTCGCCGGCGAATCTATCGCCCAACGCTGGTCAGATGCCGCCAAGGAACGGATCATGGCTAGCCGTCGCGATGGCACCCGCCTGCTCGCCGACGCGCTCGCCCATCTCAGCCACAAACCGACGGTATTTATCTCCATGTCCGGCGTTAACCGTTACGGACTGCACCGGACCGAGACCCTCGACGAATCGTCGGCGGTCTCCGCCGCAGGTTTCCTGCCGGCCGTGACCGAAGCATGGGAAAACGCGACTCAGGCGGCTAGCGAGGGGGGTATTCGTACGGTATTACTTCGCACTTCACTCGTTCTTTCCTCCAACGGCGGTGGCTTGCAGAAGATGCTCCCCGCCTTTCGCCTCGGCCTAGGTGGTCCCATCGGCGGGGGACAGCAACGGATGAGCTGGATTGGCCTCCCCGACCTCATCGAACTCATCGTCTGGTGCCTGGATAACCAAGCCATCCGTGGTCCGATCAACGCCGTGGCACCCCAGACGGTCACCCAAGCCGAATTCGCCCGCACCCTCGGCGCGATCCTCCGTCGCCCGAGCTTCTTACCGATGCCCGCTTGGGCCCTCTCCATATTATTCGGACAGATGGGTCGCGAGACCATCCTCAGCGACCTGGCGGCCCGCCCCGCGGCCGCGCTCGATGGCGGCTTCCGCTTTACGAAGCCGGACCTCGCTTCGGCCCTCCGCCAAGCGATTGGCGAATGATTTTGGATTGAAGGAACCGAGTCGGACAGAGATTGTCCGGCCATGGTTCGCGCTGCCTTCGTCTTCATGGTCCTGCTCCTTGTTGGTTGCGAGGACGGCTCGCGCGCCGACTCCCGCACGCTCGACGTCGAAGACGAAGATTTCCGCCAAGGCCA
>CAMCWL010000123.1 GCA_945882655.1 Opitutus sp. GAS368 | reverse complement strand
TCGCTAAGAGTTGATTCGATTTCATGGGGTACTTTGTATGGATTATAACTCCGCGACCAAGGCGAAGTTTCCGCCCGCGGCCTGCCAGCGGCTATTTAGGGCTCTTCGATCCCGCTTCCGCGCGGGTTTTGACGTGTTCTAGCACCCGGCGCTGGACCATGTGGACGATTTCCTCGGTCCAGAGGTTCCAGTAGGAGGCCGGGGCAATGTTCAGCAGGTAATGGCTCTCGCCGACCAGATGGGTGCGGCCATCCGGTAAGGGGGTCAGCTTGAAGCCGCCCTCGAGGCTCGCGTAGGCGCTGTGGATATGGGTCGTGTCGATGGTCTGCCCGAAGAAGCCGAGTTCACGCATGGAGGGGGGCGTCGAGAGCACCTTGAAGCGCAACTCCTGGCCCGGCTTCCACACGGTGATAATTTCCGGCATATCACCGGTGCTGAGCTTGCAAAGACGCGCCGCGCCGACGCCTTGTCCGTCGGTCACCGTGCTGATCGGGTGGGCGATGCCGAACTGGAAGAGGAAATTGTCCGTCGCGGGTAGGTCGCGGATATCGTGCAGCTCCGCCCAGACGCGTGCAACGGGAGCGTTGATCACGACCTCGCTTGAAGTGGTGGCTTCCAGAGGTGCGGGCGGATTCCATCCTTCCACTGCGACCATGACGACGATGCTTAGCCAGGCGGCGGACTGCAGCGTCCCGTCAGCGGCCTTGGTGCGCGCCAAGAAGTAACCTACGACCGCCCCTAAGAAGGCGAGGGCCGCGCCGATGGGCGCCGCCATGACGACGCAGATGATGCCTTCCATGGCCATCGCGCAAAGGATGAGGATGATCGTGCCGATGAGGGTCATCGACGCGGCGATGGCCTGGCCGAAGCTGCCGCCCGCGCGGCGGAGGATCACGCCGCTGCTCACGCCGGTGGCGAAAGGTAGGCCAGCGAAGATCGCCAGGCCGAAGTAGCCGCCGGTCTGCTTCAATCCCAACGGTAGTTTCCCGAGTTCTATCAGATATTGGCATCCCCAGGTTAGCGCCCAGCAGGCGAAAGCTCCAAGGATGAAGGGCACGACGAGGCGTCCGGCGACGGCCATCGGCGCCGCCGAATTCTTTTCCTGTTCATCGCCAGACGCGGCGAGCCAGAACGCCAAGCCCGCGCCAAGGAAGGGAACATGGATGAGCACAGCGAGCACAGGAGGCAGGCTCCAGCCAAGTGCCGCGGCGCGGCGGGCGGCGATGTAAGAGGCAAGTAAGGCGAAGCCTCCGGCGAGACCCAAAAGTAAAACGAAGGGCAAAATCTGATTCGTCACCAGCGCGGTGCCATTCGGGTTCAGCGGCAACACCCGGAAGATGAGCACCGAGTGGGCGAAGGCCCAGGTCGGGAGCATCAGCAGGAGGGTCTGGAGGCGGCTAGGTTTCGAGAACATGGGTTCGAAGAGACCGTCGTTGGCCCGGTCTTATTAGGATATGAATACTGTCCTGGCCTTGGTCGGTCGGAAGGACGAACTTCCCAGCCGGAGCGACATTAGGCCTAGCGTAGGGGGCCTGTAGCCGTCCTGCTCAGGAAAACAGCAGCCTTAGCCACGTTTTCGAGTAGGGCAGGGCCATGTGGTCCAGTCGGGCGGCCAGGAAGGCCGCTTCGACCTCTTTTTCGGGATGACCATCGAGCAGCTTGGCGCCGTCCAATTCCCGGCGGCCGCGGCGGGCGGCGTCCTGGACGTGCGTGTGCTTGAGCAGGTGAATGATGGCGATGGCACCGGCGACGAGGGCGAAGCCAATCAAGGCCCACGGCCGGCCTTTGCTGACGATGACGGTGAGGGGCAATAAAATCGGCCACGCATTGCCCCAGAAGATCATGAACGAATCCCAGGAGGCGAGTCCGCCGAGTTTGCGGTCGCGGTGCTGCAAAGCGTGGCCGGCGAGGCGGGCCGCGCGCGCGACGTCGAAGAGCCGCTTGCCGGAGTAGACGCCGCTGGAGAGTTTGATCGCGGGTTCGAAGGCGGAATAGAAATCTGTCACCGCGATATCGCTCTCATCGACGTCGACCTGCGAAACGTCGCCGCGAAGGAGGACGATGCGGGCGGCCTGCGCACCGGTCACGCCGCGGACCAGGAGGATCCGGCCGTACTTCTTTTCCAGGCTCTTCACGCGTCGCCAAGCCAACCAGGGCAGGCCCAAGGCGAAGATGCCGGCCAAGCAGAAAAGCAGGAGGAGCTTGAATTCCGGGTTCATGGCTTGGTCAGACCCTGCTGATTTGCGGGTTCCCATCAAGGTCTACCTAGTAGTTCCCGCATAAGGGGGATAAGTGGACGTGGATTCGTGTCGTTTGGTTGAGGCTTCGTTGACCAGTCCCGTTGGCTCAGATTGAGTGTTGTCATCATGAACCCCGACCTCGTCAGAAATTACCTGACCAGCCTGCAGGATCGCCTCTGCGCGACCCTCGAGGAAGTGGATGGCAAGGCCAAGTTCATCACCGATGAGTGGAAGCGCGCCGAGGGCGGTGGCGGCCGTACCCGCGTCATCGCCGGTGGCACGGTCATCGAAAAGGGTGGGGTGGCCTTCTCGGATGTCCGCGGCCACGCGCTGCCTCCGTCCGCCACGATTGCTCGCCCAGATCTCGCCGGTAAAGGTTTCCGCGCGATGGGTGTCTCAGTCGTCCAGCATCCGCTCAATCCTTATTGCCCGACGTCGCACATGAACGTGCGCTTCTTCTGCACCGATGGCCCTGATCCGGTCTGGTGGTTTGGCGGCGGCTTCGATCTGACGCCCTACTACGGCTTCGATGAAGACGCGGTCTCCTGGCACCGTGCTGCAGAGAAAGCCACGGGCGCCCATTTCCCCAAGTTCAAGACTTGGTGCGACGACTACTTCTTGCTGAAGCACCGTCAGGAACAACGCGGCGTAGGCGGCGTGTTCTTCGACGACTTTACCGAGGGCGGTTTCGAATCGGCCTTTGCGATGATGCAGAAGGTCGGCGATGCCTTCGGTCCGGCCTATGCTGAGATCCTGCGCCGCCGTAAGGATACCCCCTACGGCGAGCGCGAGCGCAACTGGCAGGAAGTCCGGCGCGGCCGTTACGTCGAATTCAACCTCGTCTTCGACCGTGGGACGATCTTTGGGCTCCAGTCCGGCGGCCGGACCGAGTCTATCCTGATGTCCCTCCCGCCCCGCGTGCAGTGGCACTATGGCCACCAGCCCGCCGCCGGTACCCCGGAAGAACGTCTGCTCTCGCATTATCTAAAACCGCAGGATTGGCTGAAGGGGTCCTGATGAACTCCCGCGACCGCTTTCTCGCCGCCCTCCGCCGACAGCCCCATGACCGGGCTCCGGTCTGGATCATGCGCCAGGCCGGTCGTTACCTGCCCGAATACCGCGCCCTCAAGGCGAAGTCGGATTTCGTCACGATGGTTCGTACGCCTGAGCTCGCGGTCGAGGTCACCCTGCAGCCGCTTCGCCGCTTTCCGCAGCTCGACGCGGCCATTCTATTCTCAGACATCCTGGTGATCCCCGAGGCCTTGGGCGTCGGTTACCGTTTCCGCGATGAAGGCGGTATCGCTATGGAGCGCGCGTTGGCTTCGCCGGCCGACGTCGCCACGCTGAAACTCGAAGGCGCCGCGGACCGTCTGCAATACGTCTACGATGCCCTCGCGATTCTTCGCAAAGAGCTCGGCCTGAACAAGACCCTGCTCGGTTTCGCTGGTTCGCCTTGGACGCTCGCCTGCTATCTCGTCGAAGGCGGCGGTTCCGAAGACTTCCCGAAGACCAAGGCGCTGATCAAGGCCGACCCGAAGATGATGCACCGCATCCTCGAGATCCTGACTGACGCCGTCGCGCAATATCTCACCCGCCAGTTCGCCGCCGGCGCCGACGCGATCCAGATTTTTGACAGCTGGGCCGGCGCACTCACCGGTGCCGACTACGAGGAGTTCTCGCTGCGCTATATCCGCGCGGTGCTCGAACGCCTCCCTGTCGGCGCCCCGGTCATCCTTTACGCCAAGGGCAAGTCCCCGCAGGCCGCTGCGCTCGCCCAGACCGGCGTCCCGTGTCTCGGCGTCGATTGGACCATGCCGCTTTCGCAGGTGCGCCAGCTGGCCGGTCGCCCGATCTGCCTACAGGGCAACCTCGACCCCGAGTTCATGACCGGCGAGCCCGCCGCCGCCGCTGCCGCGACCAAGGCCGTCCTGGCCGATAACGCCGGCGACCTCGGGCATATCTTCAACCTCGGCCACGGTATCACGCCCCAGGCCCGGATTGAGACCTTCCAGGCCGTCGTCGACGCCGTGGTTGCCTCTGGCGTTTGACATCGTCCGCCGTCCCGCCTCTTTTGCCCCTATGTCCCGTAAAGGTATCCTGCTGTTGAATCTTGGTTCGCCGAAGAGCACTTCCGTGCCTGACGTGCGTAACTACCTGCGTGAATTCTTGAACGATGACCGCGTCATCGATTATCCGGCCCCGCTGCGCTGGCTGCTGCTGGAAGGTATCATCCTCCGCACCCGCCCGAAGAAGAGCGCCGCCGCCTACGCCAGCGTCTGGACCCCCGA
>CAMCWL010000122.1 GCA_945882655.1 Opitutus sp. GAS368 | reverse complement strand
GAGTATCCGGACTGTAACAATCCTAGGGCCACCCGACCGCCGCCGCACCCGAGCTCGAGGATGCGGTGGGACTTTGAAAAATGCCGTTCGATGAGCACGCGCTCGGAAGCCCACATCCCGACCCTCACGGCCGCCCGGGCATAGTGCAGGGCCGTCTCGGTCTCCAGCCAATGGGCCTGCGGGTCGCGTTCCATACCTTGAAGCAAGCGAATCTTGCCACCGAGGCAATCGCAGGAACACTCCCCGTTATGATTCGGCTGTCATTCCTTTCTCTGGTGTTGGCGCTCGTCGCTTGCGATAGTCGGCAACCCTCCTCGGCGCCGGTCGCGGAGCTTGGTATTGAGAAGCGTTTCCCCGTGCGCATGGGGGTGGTGCTGGGTCAGTTGCAAATCGCCGCGACCGACCTCGAGAAGGCCCGTGGCCTCATGGGCGTGACCAAGCTGACTGACGAGCAAGGCATGGTCTTTATGTATGATGCTGAGACGCGGATGAGCTTCTGGATGAAAGACACCCCGCTCGATCTCGACATTGCGTTCGTCGCCCGCGACGGGACCGTCCTTGAGGTCAGGACCATGACCGCTGGCGATACCGAGACGACGTCATCGGGCAGCGATCAAGTGCGTTTCGCGATTGAGATGCGGGCCGGCTGGTTTGGTCATTTCGGCGTCAAGGCCGGCGATAAGATCAATATCGATGACCTGCGTGCCGCCTTGAAGGCGCGGGGCTTCGACCCGAAGCGGTTCATTCCCTGATCAGAGGGAGCGCCAGATCAGCAATAAGCCCGTGGCGGCAGCGAGGCAGCCGAGCACGAAGGCGAGGGCCAGACGTTCGCCTGCGGTCGTGCGGAAAACCCTCATGCCTTCGGCGCGAGTCGGGCGGCGGCTTCGCGGAGGAAGGCCGTGAGACGCAACAAGAAGAAGGGCGAAGGGGAGCCGGCAATTGGTTCGAGAGCCTGTTCGGCCGAGGCGATCTCGGCGTCGAGCCGGCGGAAGCTTTCGCGCCAGGCTTCGGGGGAGATCAGCTTGCGGGCATCGCCGCCGGCGCGGAGGGCCGTCAGGAAGCCTTTGCCGGAGCGGTCGCGCTCGAGGAGCATCGGCAGGGTTAGTTTGCCGCTGGCGGCGTCGGTACCGAGGGTCTTGCCCGCCTTGGTGTCATCTTGCAGCAGGTCAACGAGGTCGTCGTAAATCTGGTAGGCGATACCGAGGTGGCGTCCGAAGAGGGAGCACGCGGTGATGTGTTCCGGCGGGCGGCAGGCGAGGAGGGCTCCGACGTGGCAGGCGCCTTCGAAGAGTTCGGCCGTCTTCAGGCGGATGTGGCGGGTGTAATCTTCGAGGGAAAGATCATCGTGGCCACGGGAGAAGGTCTGGCAGACTTCGCCGGAGCAGACCTCGCGGGAGGCCCGGGCGACGATGCGGCAGAGTTCCGGGGTCGGGTGGTCGGCAGCGAGGACGAGTGCGTGGGCGAAGAGGGCGTCGCCGAAAAGCACCGCCGCGTGGGCGCCGTGGGTGCGATTCGGGGTGTCGCTTCCGTGGCGGGTGTCCGCGCCGTCGAGGACGTCGTCGTGCACGAGCGTGGCGAGGTGGACTAGCTCGATGATGCCGGCACCACGGACGAGCGCCTCGGGCGGAGTACCACCGGCGCCGGAGCCGAACGCGAGTAAAGGACGCAGGCGTTTCCCGGGGTGGGCGAGTACATCGCGGACCATCGGGCGCACTTCTGGTTCGAATGCGAGTTCCTGCGCTGCGAGGAATTTCTCGAGCGCCGCGAAGTGGGCTTCAAGGCCAGCGTGCAGCGGGGAGGACACGCCGCAATGTGCGGGTGAAAAAGCCGTTGCGCAAGCGCAGGATGCGGGGAGGGACCCCTAGGGCTGGCTCAGGGGACAAACTTTGTTTCAACCGAGACGATTACCTTGCCCTTAATGCATTCGGTGCAGGGTGTTAGCTTATCGGTCAGCGAACCTTTCTGCTGTTCGCGGATTTGCCCGAATCCACCGCACTTCTTACAGGGAAATTGCTCGTCGGTCGTCGCGCTCATCTCCGCGCCGGCGTTGATCGCTTCCACGAACTTCTGCAGGCCGGCCGGGGAATTCTCCAGCGTGGCGCATTCAACGAAGGCTTCACGACGGATGGTCAGGCGCTTGCCGGTGAGGGGCGGGTAGTTTGCGGTAAAGAGGAGGGCGACCGTCCCGACGTGCATGCCTGTGAGCTTACCTGTGTCGCCGACTTTGGCTGGCTTCTCGAGGAGGAGGATGGCCATCGTATCGGCACCGGCGGCAAGAACTTCGTTGGGGCCGGAGGCAGGCCAGGCGGCCTTGGCGAGGAAGCGATTATCGCCGAGGTCCTGGACGAGCGCGTAGTTCACGGTCGCGAGATAGCCGGTAGCCTTGCTCGAACCAGCCGGAGATCCGTCGATAATGCGCTGGGTGGCGAAGGCGGAATAGAGGCGCTGGAGTTCCTTGGTCGTCTCCGTGAAGCCGAGCTTATTGACCTTCGAGAGCTGGAACGTGCGGGTCGTCTTTGCTTCCGGGGGCGTGAGGGAGCGGAAGGGCGTAATGACCACGGAGTTATCGACTTCTTCTTCGACGGCCTTCGATACGCCCTTGGTGGCGGGAGCGGTTGCCGCTGTCTCGACCGGTACCGTCGCGTTCGCCGTGGCTTTCGTGCCGAAGGCGGTCGTCTGGGCTGAAGCCGAAGCGGCGGAAGCTAGGAGGACGAGGAGCAGTCGCTTGATCATGGGATTAGTCGAGGGAGGAAAGGTCGCCTTCCGCGGGAGGCGGCGTGGACTTGGGCTTGGCCGGAGTCGAGCTGCTGTCGGAAGGGGTCACCGGCTTACGGGGCTTCGGACGGGGCTCGTCTTGATAGAAGGAGTCATCGTCATCGTCGTCCGGGAGATCATCGTCTTCTGGGTCGGGCTTGTCACCGCGCGCGACGCGTTTGCGTCGGACAATCACGGTGCCGACCGCGACGGCGGCGAGGTAGAAGCCGAACAGCACGCTGGTCATCACGATCAGTGAGATGGGCTCGGCAATCGGGGTGATCAGCGCGACCAGTATCATGATGCCGACCAGCATGCCGCGCCAGGACTTGAGCAGCGTCTTGGGGCGGACGAGTTCGAGCCACATGAGCACGATCAGCGCGAGAGGGAATTGGAAGGTCAGCCCCGTCAGCAGGCACATCATGACCACGAAAGCGTAGTAGTCGGAAGCCTGCCAAGTGACCTCCATCATCATGCCTTCGGCGAAGTGCTGCCAGATCTGGATCGACATCGGACTGAGCCAATAGAACGCGAGCGCAGCTCCCATGAGGAAGAGGATGAGGGCGGCGCCGCAGAAGGGAACGAGTCCGCTCTTTTCGCGATCCGTGAGGGCCGGGCCTACGAAACGGGCTGTCTCGTAAAGGAAGACCGGTGAAGCAACGGCCACGCCGACGCCGAAGCCGGCGTACATGAGGACTTTCCAAACGCCCATGAAGGTAAACTCCTTCAGCTCTCCCATGTTGACGAGTCCGGGGCCAGGCTCACTCAAGGCGAAGGCGAGCGGGGAAGTTTCCGGGTGCTTGGCCCACTCGAGAGGCATGTTCAGCAGCGCGGGGGTCTCGCGATAGAAGACGAGGGCGGTGACCATCCCGATGGCAAAGACGGTGACGACGCGGATCAGCGAGATGCGCAGGTCGTCGAGGTGCTCCATGAACGACATCTCGCTCCTGGGCTTGTTGCGGCGAATGAGGGTGGAAAGCATGGGGTTAGTCCTTGCGGAGGAGGTCCTTGATGACGTCAAGGCTGAGGCCAGACGAAACGGAGTCTGATTCGGTCAGGAGCTTACGCAACATCTCAGACTTGGACTTTTGCAGCTCCATGACGCGTTCTTCGATGGTTCCGGCGGCAATGAGTTTGATACTGGTGACCGTGCGGGTCTGGCCGATACGGTGGGCTCGGTCTGTGGCCTGGGCTTCGGCGGCAGGGTTCCACCAGGGGTCGAAATGGATGACTGTGTCGGCGCCCGTCAGGTTGAGGCCGGTGCCACCCGCCTTCAGCGACATGAGCATGACCGGGATGGTCGGGGTCGAGTTGAACGTATCACAGACACCTTGGCGGTCCTTGGTGGAGCCGTCGAGGTAGCAGTAGGGGACGTCGCGATCCTCGAGGGCTTTCTTGAGGAGCTGCAGCGCGGTAACGAACGTCGAGAAGACCAGCATGCGGTGGCCGGCGTCCTTGGATTCTTCGACGAGCTCGAGGAAGGCCTGGAGCTTGGCGGAATCGGCTTCTTCCATCTTCGGATCGAGGATACGCGGGTCGGCGCAGATCTGACGGAGGCGGAGGAGTTGGTTGAAGGCCGCCATCTGGATGCGGGCCTGAGTGGCGCCGCCCATTTCCATCTCGAAGATCTCTTGGCGCGTGGACTCGAGGATTTCGTCGTAGATCTTCTTCTGGTTGTCCTCGAAATCGCAGTAGACGATCTGCTCGATCTTGGCCGGGAGCTCAGGAGCGACGGCGACCTTGGAGCGGCGCAGGATATAAGGCGCGGCCATCTGCAG
>CAMCWL010000121.1 GCA_945882655.1 Opitutus sp. GAS368 | reverse complement strand
GCCGAAAGCAGGAGCTGAATCTGGTCCAGAAGTGCCACGTAGCGCTTCATGTCGCCGTTATCAGTCGGGGCGGCCAAGTAACGCTCGAAGCGGGCGCGGACGGCGCGGGAGTTGCCGAGGTTCATCGTCGTTCCCTTCCACTGCATGGTACCGTTCTCCATATCCACCGAGTCGCTATTGACGTTAAAGATTCGGTCGGCGCCACCTTCGGCGGTGGAACTCTTGTAGTCACCGGCGGTGCCGTTGGTGTTGACGGTCGCGCCAGGCGGCGGGGCTTGGGCGAAACCGAGCACGGTCATCGCGCACCAACCGAAGAGACTAAGGAGAGTATAACGCATGGCGAAAAAGTTCAGAAACGTTCGAGGGCTTCGACGACCAGGAGGTCGCGAGTGACGCGCAGCTTGCACTTGAAGCGCTGGCCTACCTCAAAGGAATCGGCGGAACCAGCTGGCACGAAGACGGGGATGCGTCCGGCGGGGCGGGTCGGATCCTTCTCGATGGGCTTCACCGCGAGCACGCGCCCGCGGCCTTCGACGAAGGCGAGCTGCTGCTCGACTTGGCAGTCGAGTCGGTAGGAGTTGCCCTGCAGCGAGGACCAATCGTTACGATATTTCTCGACCGAGAAAGGCGTGAGCTCGGCGAATTTGCCACCACCACCCATGCGCGGAGCGACAATCGCGACGAGAATCACGATCACGACGACCGGGATACCGAGGGCGAAGAAGAGGGGGTTGATTTTGGACATGGAAATGAGCGGGGGCTGACCTCCGTTAATCCTAGGGAGGTTTAGGATTTGTTCCAGCGATTTCCCTTATAAGGGAAATAACGAAGCCGAATGGGCCTAGGGGTTTCAGCCTAGGCCTCAGTTCCAACGCTTCTGCTGGCAGCCGTACACGACGAAACAGAACCCGACTAGCCCCTGGATTAACAGGACAGCCAAGCCTTCGGTGGTGCTGGCCACATAGGCGGTCTGATTGGGCATGCTGGCCGTATAGGCGTCGTAAAGCGGCTGTCCCATCATCGACTTCATGTAGCCGGACCAGCCCCAGTAGGAATTAATGAAAGGCCGGCAGACCCAGGTCAGCGCCGCGGGCAAGGCGAGCACCACGCCGGAGAGAGGCAGCTGGAAGCCGACGAGGTAGATGGAGAGCAATGAGGACTTCTCCGGCGAGGTCAGCATCGCCGAGAAGCCGAGGCAGACGACGGACATGGAGACACAACTGGCCGCGAGGATCGCCAGCTGCTCCGCCCACGGCCCCGGGAAGTTACAAATCAACTTCACAAACAGACACATCCAGACGCCTTGGAAGATCGCCACGAGCGAGACGAAGACGATCTTGGAAAACGCGTAAGCCCAAGGTCGCAGGCCGGTCATGCGCTCTTTCTCGTAGAGGATTCGCTCGGCGGAGATTTCGCGACCGCCGTTATTCGCGCCCATGAGCGTGAGCAGGATGACCTGGAACATGATCAGCCCGGCGGCGAGGCCAGCGAGCTGGGCGTTGGACATCTGAATCTTCAAGGCCTGCTGTACTTCCGCCATGGAAGCCGTATTACGGTCCATCGGGATCTTCAGGACGTCCCAGACGCCATCGAGATTGAAGATGATGACGAGAAGAGGGAAACCGAACGTGATCGCCAGCGTCAGGCCGAGGTAGCCGGTATCGCGGAAGAAGAGCTTGAGACGACGAGAGAGCAGCGTCGTGAACTGCGACACGCCGCCGGGCACAGAGGGTTCGGGCAGAGGTTCGATTTCGACCGGCGCGCCGACCTTGGCCACGGCGACCTCGTACGAATCCTGGTGCTCGGCCTGATGGATGGCCCAGCGGTCGCGCCACGTAGCGAGGTCCGAGGCGTTCAATACCTCATAGAGGCGAAGTCCATCAGGGATGCCGAAGTAGCCGAGTAATTCATCGGGCGAGCCTTGGAAGACCACATCGCCTTGATAGACGACCGTCACCCAATCGAACTGGTTCAACTTACCGAGATTGTGGATGATGCAGACGAAGCTCTTGTGGTTCGTCTCGGCGAGATTACGCAGCAGCGCGAGGATCTGATCCTCGGATTGGGGGTCGAGGCCGGAAGTGACTTCGTCACAAACCATGCAAGGCGGATCCAGGGTGAGCTCTAGGCCGAGGGAGAGGCGACGTAACTGGCCCCCGGAAAGGGCGGAGACGCGCTTGTCGCGGTGCGGAGCCATCCCGGTGACACCGAGGACGGACTCCAGGCGACGGGCACGTTCGGCGGCATCCGGCACGGCGAGCTCGAGGGCATACTCCAAGGATTCGGCGACGGTCAGCTGAGGCTGGGCCGCGGTGAACTGCGGGGCAAAACCAACTTTGCCGACGAGGTCCTCGGTGCAGGTGATGCGATCGCCCGCGAGACAGGCTTCGCCAGTCGACGGCAGGATGCCGAGGATGGCCTTCATCAAGGTCGTCTTTCCGCAACCCGAAGGCCCGATAACGGCATTGAGGCCGCGAGGCAGGAAGCGCGCATTGGCCCCGTCGAGGATGATCGGGCCGTTGGCACCCGCCTGCACGGTGAGATTCTGGCAGCTCAGCATCGGTTGTAATCTTGCTTCGGCACCCCCGTGGGTAAAGGATTAACGCCATGAAGCCCAAAGCCCTTGCCGCTGCCCTGCTCGCAATCGCCGCCCTCGCCCCTCAAGCCGACGCCTTCCAGATGAGCAAGAAGGCCATCCGCAACCAAGGCATCTTCGGCATTAAGGTCAATAAGACCGACATGGCTTTCTACGGCCGCGCGGACGCCATTCTGTCGATCTCCTTCCAGGAATACACCACCGGCTCCTTCATCGTCGCCGAAGTCGTCATCGACATGAAGGACTCCAACCAACAGCTGCGCATCTACAACACCCGCCCGCCCGGCACGGCCGACGTCGCCAACCGCGCCAACCGCGCCAGCGCCGCAAACTCCGAAAACCGTGGCCTCGACCCGAAAGACGCCAGCAAACTCCCGATTCCCGGCCCGCTCGCCATTATTGAATCAAAGGTCAATAACGTGGTCAGTAACAGCACCGGCGACCTGGTCGTGAAGACCTACCCGAACACCACCCACGCCAAGACCGTGGAGATGGTCGTCACGACTAAGGCCGAACTGCAGCAGCTCTACTCGAAGATGATCACCCTTTACACCGGCTTCGAAGTGGAAGCCGTCGACGGTGCTTCGGTCGAAGGCTCGAACGGGGCCACCGCCGCCTCGAACGCCGCGGGTGCCACCGCCACCAAGATTAAGATCAACCAGATCGGTGGGGTGCTCTTTACCCTAGAGTAAGTCGGCGTCAGTCCCAAGACCGCTATTTTACGGGGCGAAACACCCCTCCCCCTCCTTTCGGGCAAGTCCGGCTTGACCGTCCCGAAGGCGTTCGCTTGTGTCCGCCCTTACTCCCATGGCCTCCCTACCCGTCAATCGCATCAAGAAGAAGAACATCATGAGCTACAATGGTGAGCTCTGCATCGTTCTCGAGTGTCTCGTCCGCACCCCCCCGAACAACGCTTCCTACGTCCAGATGGAACTCCGCTCCATCAAGACTGGCGCCAAGATCCCGGTCCGCTGCGGCATCGGAGTCAGCTTTGACGTCTTCGACAACAGCACCAAGTCCCTTGAAATGTCCTATGAGGCTGACGGTAGCTACGTCTTCGTCGATACCAGCACCAACGAGGAATACTACATCTCGGCCACCTCCCTCGCCGACTCCAAGGAGTTCCTGATCTCGGGCACCTCCTACATGGTCCTCTTCGTCGAAGATAAGCCCATCACCGTCGACCTCCCCCCTTCCGTCATCGTCGAAGTCCTCGAAGCCCCGCCCGCCGTCAAGGGCGACACCGCCGGTAACGTCCAGAAGACGGTTACCTGTGAAAACGGCCTCCAGGTCAACGTCCCGCTCTTCATCAAGCAGGGCGAGAAGATCAAGGTCAGCACCGAGAACAAGGAATACCTCGGTCGCGCCTAAGCCGCCCCAACAGGCGACGCATCGAACCCCGGCTCGCCGGGGTTCTTTTTTGGGCAGACGGACCGCCCAGAGGGAGCGTAGACCCGCAGGGATTCGAACCCCGACAAGGAGAACCAAAAACTCCTGTGCTACCATTACACCACGGGTCTGCGCACCCCGACTGAACAGCGACTCGTGGGTCGGAGTCAAGCGAGACCAAGGCGGGGTTGACGCTGGGGTTTCTTAGGCTCATTTCCCCTGTATGCCCGCCTCCACCTCCAAGAAGCCGAAGTACCGTCGTATCGTGCTGAAGATCAGCGGCGAAGCCCTGCGGAACGACACCACCGGCGCCTCCATCGACAGCGCCGTCCTCGACCGCCTGGCCGAAGAGCTCCGCTCGATCCAGAAGGTCGGCACCCAGGTCGCAGTCGTCGTCGGCGGCGGCAACATCTTCCGCGGCCTCGCCGGAGCGCGCGCCAACGGCACCGACCGCACCACGGGCGACAACATGGGTATGCTCGCCACGGTCATCAACGGACTCGCCCTCATGGACCGCCTCGAGAAGGCCGGCCTCGAATGCCGCGTGATGACGGCCATCCCGATGGACCGCATCGC
>CAMCWL010000120.1 GCA_945882655.1 Opitutus sp. GAS368 | reverse complement strand
CCCTATCTCTCCCTCCTATCTATTTATGAAACCCGTACTTCTGGTGATCCGCGACGGTTGGGGCGAAAACCACAACCCCAAGCATGACAAGTTCAACGCCGTGAAGCTGGCGAACATCCCGGTCTCGCGCGGCCTGACCAAGGATTGGCCCCGCACCGAGATCATGGCCCACGGCCTCGATGTCGGCCTGCCGGTCGGCATCATGGGTAACTCCGAAGTCGGCCACCAGAACATCGGCGCCGGTCGCATCGTCGACCAGGAGATCGTCCGCATCGACAAGGGCCTCACCGACCCGGCCGCCATGCGCCAGATCAAGGCCTTCCGCGGCCTGGTCGAGAACGTCAAAGCCACCGGCGGCGCGGTCCACCTGATGGGCCTCTGCTCCGAAGCCGGCGTCCACTCCACCCTGCCCCACCTCTACGCCCTTCTCCGCCTGCTTAAGGAAGAAGGCCTCTCCAAGGTCTACATCCACGCCTTCATGGATGGCCGCGACAGCCCGCCCACCTCGGGCCTCGGTTACCTTAAGCAGCTCGAAGCCGAGCTCGTGAAGATCGGTATCGGCAAGGTCGCCAGCGTCGCCGGCCGCTTCTGGGCCATGGACCGCGACAACCGCTGGGAACGCGTGAAGACCGCTTACGACGCCCTCACGGGCTCGCCCGCCCCGGAAGCCACTACGGCCGCCGAAGCCGTGCAGGCCTATTACGACAAGCCGACCGACTCCAATACGACCGGCGATGAGTTCGTCCCGGCCACTCGCATCAAGGGCACCGCCTTCATCCAGGACGGCGACTCGGTGCTGTTCTTCAACTTCCGTGGCGACCGCCCCCGCGAGATCACCCGTGCCTTCATTGATCCGGAATTCAAGGGCTTCCCCCGTGCGAAGCTGCTCAAGATTTTCTACGCCACGCTCACCAACTACGAGAAGGGCCTCTGCCCCAACGTCGTCTTCGATAAGCCCGCCAAGATGGTGAACATCCTCGGCGAGTGGGTCGCCAAGCAGGGCATCGCGCAGTTCCGCACGGCCGAAACCGAGAAGTTCCCGCACGTGACCTTTTTCTTCAACGACTACCGCGAAGAAGCGTTCGCCGGCGAAGAGCGCGGCATGGCGCAGAGCCCGAAGGAAGTCTCCACCTATAACCAGAAGCCCGAGATGTCGGCCTCGCACGTCACCGAGATGGCCAAGGCTGCGATCCTCTCCGGTAAGTTCGGCCTGGTCGTCGTCAACTACGCCAACCCGGACATGGTCGGCCACACCGGCGACCTCGCCGCGGTCTGTAAGGCCTGTGAAGCCGTCGACAGCGGCCTCGGCGTCCTACTCGCCGCCATCGACCAGGTCGGCGGCAAGGCCCTCGTCACGGCCGACCACGGTAACGCCGACCAGATGTGGGAGCCGGAAGAGAACTGCGCCCACACCCGCCACACGCTCAGCCCCGTCGAGGTCATCCTCTACGGCGCCGGCTGCAAGTCGCTCAAGACCCGCCCAACGGGTCGCCTCGCCGACGTCGCCCCGACCCTGCTCGCCCTCATGGGCCTGCCGAAGCCAGCGGAGATGACCGGTGAGTCGTTGATCGCGGGGTAACTACAAATACACTTCGGGTTGCAGGTGGCAGCCCCAGGTGACGGGTGGCAGGCTAAAAACCTCCGGACTTAGGTTCGGAGGTTTTCTTTTGCACCCCCCGCCACCGGCCACCCGAGGCCGCCACCCGCCACCTGAAACGACTTCTCAGGATAGCACGTGGTGCTGTCCCTACCTATTTCATTCCCGTCGCGAAACTGATGCCGAGAGAATCCCCCACGGCGCGGACGATCTCGACCTCGGCGGGCTCGGCACGGTCGTCGTGAAGCATCGCGGCGCCACACGCGCGGACGAATTTGCGACGATCGTAAACGCTTTGTCCAGCGATGACCGCCAAGGCTTCGTCGACCTTCTGGAGATCGACCTTCTCGGCAGGCAGTAAGTTTGCGTCAAGTCCAGGGAGGCCAAGCACGACAGCGCCGAGTCGATAGGCCCGTGCCTGTGCTTCAGCGGATTCGCCCGAAGTCCGGACCACGGCCGTGAGGACGAGCCCGTAGGCGTCGGCGAGGTCGCCGGGGCGACTGGGCGGATTCTTCTCGCGGGAAAGATAACGCCGCATCGACGCCTGGATGAGCAAGACGATGAGGCCATCCTCGGCTTCGTAGCCAACCTGCGTGATGGCCTGCCGGAAAAGATCCTGCTGCTCCGCCGAGAGCTGACGTAAGGCCGGCATGGAAAGATCCAGTAAGGGCACACGCGATCCCGCCGGCAGGGCCCGGAGGAGCGGCTCGAACTTCTCGGCTTCGCGCGCCACTTCGCCGCCGGCGAGATTGCGAGCCTTCGACAGCTGGGCCGCACGCAAAGTTGAATCGCGTCGCAGCAAGAGACCGAGGACGAGGCCCATCGCACTGACCGGGTCGTCGGAAGCGTTCCGCAACGTCTCGGAAATCCGTCCGCGGAAGCCGACCGAGTCCTGAATCTGATGGTCGGTCGGCACAGCGCGGGACGCGGCCACCGGCAAGGGCGGCGCGGCGGAGGCGACCGGTGCGGCGCGGGAGACCGGTGAGGCATCATCGGCCGAGACCGCAACCGGCTGGACGTCGGGAATGATGCCGTCGAAGGCGGGGTCAATCCGGCGGATGCGCTCGTTGATCGGCGGGTGCGTGGAGAACAGGGATTCGAGGAAACCACCCGAGGAGGCGAAGAAGAGATGCTGGGCTTCGAGCTCGGCATCGGAGGCCTCACGACGGGCGCCGGAGAAACCTGCGATCTTCTTAAGCGCGGAACCGAGCCCAAGCGGATTACGGGTGAACTGCACCGCGGAGGCGTCGGCGAGGTATTCGCGTTCGCGCGAGACCGCGGCCTGGATGACCTTGGCGAAAAGAATGCCGCCGGAACCGATGAGCAGCACCACCACCCCGGTGAGGATCATCCCCAACGCGATCGGCGCGGAATTCTTGCCCCGCACGGAACCGGCCAAGCGGAAGAAGATGTAGCCCAGCTGGGCCAGCGCGGTCAGGCCGGCGATGGCCCCGATGATGCGCAGGTTGAGCTTCATGTCCCCGTTGCCGATGTGGCTGAACTCGTGGGCGATCACACCCTGCAACTCGTCGCGGGTTAAATTGAGCAACGCGCCGCGCGTTACTCCGACAGCGGCATCCTGGGGCGAATTGCCGGCGGCGAAGGCGTTGATGGACTCATCGTGGTCGAGGACGAAGCACAGCGGCACGGGCAGGCCGGCCGCGAGGGCCATCTCCTGTACGACGTTCAAGTAGCGACGCTCAGCGGGATCCTTGGTGACGCCGCTGACCAAGCGACCGCCCAGGCGGAGCGCGATGGCGCCGCCACCCTTCGACAACTCGGCGATGCGCATGAGGCTGCCGCCGAGGATGACCGCGAGCGCGACCCCGGAAGTTGCTAAGAAGAGCTTGGGCTGGAACCACTCGAGTTCACCGGACTCGAGGAGCTTACCTTGGCCGAGCACTGCCAACACGTAGAGCGTCCCGGTCAGCACGAGAATCGCCAACACCAGAAGCACGACCAGCTTGGTCGTGCGTCCGCGGGCCTCATCCTGGGCCCGGAAGAAATTCATCGTAGCGGCCATCGGCCGTGGTCAGCAGCTTAGAACGCGACCTTCGGGGCGACCTTTTCGACGGGATCTTCGATCTTGAAGAACTCGGCGGCGGTGAAGCCGAAAGCGTTCGCGATGAAGACCTGCGGGAAGACTTCGCGGCCGTTGTTATAGAACAAGACGGCGTCGTTGAAGGCCTGGCGGGAGAAGGCGATGCGGTTCTCGGTCGAGGAGAGCTCTTCCATCAGGGTGCGCATGGTGGCGTCGGCCTTGAGCTGAGGATACTGCTCGGAGACGACCATAAGGCGGCCGAGGGCGCCGCTCAGGCCGGCTTCGGCCTGGCTGAGGTCGCGCATGGCGGCCGGGTCGTTCGGGTTGCCGGCGAAACGGACGTTGGCCTGGGTGGCCTTGGCGCGGGCTTCGACGACGGCGGTGAGCGTGCCACTTTCGTGGGCCATGTAGCCTTTGGCGGTCTCGACGAGGTTCGGGATCAGGTCGTGGCGGCGCTTGAGCTGCACGTCGACCTGGGCGAAGGCGTTCTTACAGGCGTTCCGCAGGGCGACGAGGCTGTTGTAGATGCCGACACCCCAGATGGCGGCGAGGATGAGGGCGCCGACGATGACGGCGAGGATGACGAAGATGACGGAGACGATTGCGCTCATGTTGAGCCCTAAGTTACCCCCTCACCCCGACCCCGCAAGTCGGTAGGGGGAAGTCTTTTGATAATTTTACGCGTCAATTGGAACGCCAACCCCCGCCCCGCTGGGCTTAAGCGGCCTTTTCCAACTGGACGCAGACTTCGTCGATCAGGAAAGCGGGCGTCGAAGCGCCGGCAGTCACGCCTACGGTGCCAAAGCGAGCCAGCGCGGCGAAGTCGAGCTCGGCGGCGGTCTCGACGTGGAAACAAGGCAGGCCTTGGATCTCGACGAGCTTAGCGAGCTTGACGGTGTTCGCCGAATGGCGTCCGCCGATGACGACGATGGCCTGGCAGCCCTGCTTCTGGAGTTCGAGGATATCCGCCTGTCGGTC
>CAMCWL010000119.1 GCA_945882655.1 Opitutus sp. GAS368 | reverse complement strand
CAGCCGACGACCTTGAGCGGACCGGCTTCGAGGCGTTCAGTGAGGCAATGGATCAGCGCGCAGGGAATCGAAGCGGAGCTCTGGTTGCCGAAATGTTCGACGACCGACATAGGAGTCTGGGCTTCGGTGAAGCCGGTCTTCTTCGCGAGCGTGGATAAAATAAACCGATTAGCCTGATGCAGGACAAGGGCGTCGGTCGTGGCTGGGACATATCCGGCGTGACGCATGACAGATTCAATCGCCCCAGGCACCTCGCGCAGGGTGAAGCTGAAGACGTCGGCGCCATTCATGACAAGATTTCCCGCGTGGGTACGATTGCCCTCGGTGTCAGTGTGCTCATCGAGCGTACCAGTGGGCTGACGCGCCCCACCCTGCTTCACGATGATGGCTTCGGCGCCGGTGCCATCGGCCCCGAGGACGAAGTGAAGCGGAGAGGAACGTCCGGTCTTTTCCACGATGGTCGCCGAACCGGCGTCGCCGAACAGCGGATCGGTCGAACGATCGCCCGGATTAGTCAGTCGGCTGAGCGTATCCCCGGCACAGAGCAGGACGCGGGCGGCGCCACCATGCGCACAGAGCAAGGCAGCCTGGTGCAGGCCGGTGACCCAGCCGGAGCAGCCCATGGAAAGATCGTAAGCGGGTGCCGACTTGCTCAGGCCAAGACGACCGTGCAGAAGCGAGGCATTATTCGGCTGCGCATGGTCCGGGGTCTGGGTGACG
Organism: Opitutus sp. GAS368; assembly: GCA_945882655.1. Lineage (GTDB taxonomy): Bacteria > Verrucomicrobiota > Verrucomicrobiia > Opitutales > UBA953 > UBA953. The sequence goes on along the minus strand of CAMCWL010000119.1, from coordinate 3,917 downwards.
AAGATGACGGCATCGATGGACGTGGCATCCAAGCCCATCTCCGAGAGTAGGCGCGTGGTGGCGTCGGTGCAGAGATCGAGTGCAGTGATACCCGGGGTGGCGACGCGACGCTCACGAAGGCCGATCGTCTTCGCCGTCCGCTCCAGCGCAGCGCGGTCAGCACCCGCAGCCAGACCATCCGCGATGAAATCGCGCACGACCGAACCCGTCGTCACGGCGACGCCGGCGAGGCGGAGATTAGAGAGAGAGGAGTGCATTTTGGTTTAGGGGACAAGCTGGCACGTGGGCATGTGGGCAAGGGGAGGCAGCGGGACTAATACGCAGTGCAAAGGTGCAAATCGGAGCGAAGCTCCTGTGCAAAAGTGCAAAAGTGAGAGAGATAATACCTAGCCTTCAATAAGTAATCAACGGTAGCGGCGCATCTTGATGGTTCGTCAGCGTGCGACAATCCTGTGGCATGGCGTCCTTTACTAAATTCGAAGAAATTGAGGCATGGAAGACTGCGGAGGCCATCGTCGTCCAGGCCTACGGGTTACTGAAGGAAGGCCCTGGCTCCAAGGACTGGGCGATTAAAGATCAGGTACAGCGCGCTTCCGTTTCTATCATGTGCAACATCTCCGAGGGATTCGAGAGTCGGTCTGACCGCACTTTCTATGATATGCTACGCCGAGCCAAGGGGTCTTGTGGAGAAGTGCGTACGCTGATGTATGTCTCGGCCAAGATTGGCCATATACCTTTGTCCAAGTATGAGACGGTAAAACTCCTGTGCGTTAAATGTTCATCTCAGATCCAAGCCTTAATGTCTCATCTCGAAGCCACCCGCCCAGAAGTGCCTAGTCGGAAAAGATGGTGAAGTCTATTTGCCTTCACTTTTGCACCTTTGCACAAGCCGAAGGCGGGTTGCACTTTTGCACTTAGGACAGCACGTGGTGCTGTCCCTGCCTGCTCAGCGCCCAGCAAACTGCCTGACCCATGACTCAAGGCAAAGAATACCGAGCAGCGGATAAGCAGCATCGATTTCGCCACGCTGGTCGGCTTCGAGTAAGGCAATCGCTCCTGAGCCACTGAAAAGCCCCGTGGCATCGAGTCGGCCGGAGTCGGCAAGGTCGCGAAGGCGTTTACCGAAGGCGCCATGAATAAGCTGTCGCAGGGGCAGGCCGAAGCCGGACTTGGGTCGGGTGATGATTTCATCGGGCAGCACGCCGCGCATGGATTGACGCAGGACGAACTTGGATTCGGCTCCGCGGATCTTGAGCGAGTCGGGTAGGCGCTCGGAGAAGGACACGAGATCGGGGTCGAGGAACGGCACGCGGACCTCGACGCCGTGAGCCATGGCCATCTTGTCGGTGTAGTTGAGATTATGGTCCGCGAGGAAGTGTGCACGATCTAGGTGCAACATCTGGTTGAGCCGGCTAACACCGGACGGCAGTCCATCGAGCGAGCGCAAGAGCAAGTCCACTGGACGATGGGTGCCCATGCTCTCGCGTAACATCGGGCTTAGCGCGAGAGACAGCGATTCCTGTCCGATCCAGAGGAAATAACTGGCGAGGCGTTCGGCAGGGGCCGCATCGGCGTAACGGAAGAGCTTCGTGAGGCGACGGCGTAATGGGCCGGCGGTGGTCGTCGTGGCAAAGCCGCGACGCAAGAGAGCGCGGGTCGAAGTCGGCGCCCATCCCCAATAGCGTTCGGAGCGCAGTGCGAAGTGCCGGCGATAACCGCTAAAGAGATCGTCGCCGCCAGCCCCAGAAAGAAGCACCTTCACGCCTTGCGCAGCGGCTTGCTGACAGATGGCCTGGGCGGCAAACGCGGCGGCGTCTGGCGTGGGCTCATCGAGCGTCCAGACCAAGGAGTCGAGATCCTCGATGGCCTTCTTCTCCAGGGTGGCCACATGCAAGGAGGTGCCGAGGTGACCGCTCATGCGCCGCGCATAGGGGAAGTCATCCGCGAAACCTTCGGACTGCAGACTCGCGGAATCCGCCGGGCCGATGGTATAGCAGGGGTAACGTTCGGGGGCTCCGAGTGACTTCACCGCATAATGAGCGATGGCCGAGGAATCGAGGCCGCCCGAAAGGAATCCACCGAGGGGGACATCGGACACGAGCTGGCGGCGGACGGCCTGACCGAGATAATGACGGCAGGCTTCGACGGCGTCCTTCTCCGTGAATGGCTGAATCTCCTGAGAGTAGTGCGCAGGGACGAAGCTGGCCGTACGCATACTGCCATCGGCGCGCCATTCGGCGAACGACCCCGGCAAGAGTTTGCGGATGCCTTTGGCGGGAGTGAGTTCGCCAGGCGCGTAGAGGAGCGTGAGGTAGGCCGAGATGGCCTCCGGATCGAGCGACCAGTCGACACCGGGAATGCCCTTGAGCGACTTGAGCTCCGAGGCGAAGACGTGACCTTCGGGCGTTGCCGCCCAATAGAGCGGCTTCACGCCAGCGGCATCGCGCGCGAGTAGGAACTTCTGCTCAGCCGGATACCACGCGGCGAACGCGAAGATACCATTCAGCCAAGGGAGACAGTCGGTGCCATAGCATGCGAGCAGGTTGGCCAGTACCTCGGTATCGCTGTCACCGCGGAAGCTGATGCCGCGACGCTCAAGACGGACACGAAGCTCGCGATAGTTATAGATCTCGCCGTTGAAGCTCAGCACCACGCGCCCGGTGGCGTCCGGCATCGGCTGCGCGCCGGTGGCAGAAAGGTCGAGAATCGCGAGGCGGACGTGCGCCAGTCCGGCCTGCGCGTCATACCATTCGCCAGAACCATCCGGACCACGGTGACCTTGGGCACGGTTCATCCGACCGAGCAAGGCAGGCTCGAAGCGACCGAGATATCCAGCGATGCCGCACATGGTCAGCGACGCAAGGTACCCTCCGTATAAATCCGCATCGTCGCGCGGGCTAAGGCTTCCCAATCATGTACCTGATGCGCGTGGGCTTGGCCGGCCAGTCCCTGCGTGCGAGCACGAACGGGATCGGCCAGCAACGGCGCCACGGCGGCCGCGAGCGCGGCGGCGCCCTGTTCGCACTGCACCAACGCATGCGAGGCCGCAGCTTCGGTCATATAGCACCCACGCGTAGCGACGACCGGCAGGCCGGCCGACAACGCTTCAAGAATGGCGAGCGCCATACCCTCGGATTCGGAAGCATGGACAAAGATGTCTGCCGCCGCGTAGGCTGCGGCCTTGGCAGACTCGTCGAGAAAGCCGAGCCAGTGGACGCGGGCGGCGCAGCCACACTCGCGGACCATGCGGAACAGCTTCTCGGCGTAGGCGGATTCGATCTCCGGTGAGCCGGCAATGAAGAGGTGCGGAGCGGAGGCACCGAGCAGGCTCAGCGCCTGGATGATATCCTCGAGTCGCTTCTTGGGGGTGATGCGTCCGATAAAGAGCATCACGCGGTCTCCTGCGTCGAGTCCATGCTGACGACGTAAGGCGAGGCCTTGCTCTGAAGTCGCGACCGTGACGGGCTTGATGCCGTTGGGGACGACGTGGATGGGCGCGGTCACGCCGAGCCTAATGAGTTGATTACGCTCCAGCGGCGTAAGCGAGAAAACTCCAGTGGCCCGATTGAGATTCGGGCGGCTGAAGCTACGGATATAAAGACGCTTCTTGAGTGACTTCAGGCTCCAGTCCGAGAAGAGGGTCGGGTCGAGTGCCCCATGCGGATGATAAAAGACCTTCTGTCCCTGCCGCGCCGCCTCTCCTACCTGGAGGTCCAAGGGGTTGAAGGTATTGTGCGCGTGCAAGACCGCCGTTTTGGGTAAGATCGTGATTTCTGCTTCCAGACGGTGGGACCGCGCCAGCCCGAAAAGCGGATCCGGCATAAAGTAGCGAATCGGCAGCTCGTCAAAAATCTCCGTCGCGCCGGCGCGTAATGCATTCGGCGTCCAGATTTCAACGTCGGCACCCAGTCGACGCT
>CAMCWL010000118.1 GCA_945882655.1 Opitutus sp. GAS368 | reverse complement strand
GGGCACCGCGAGGTGCCCGCCCTTCTTGTTTTCACAAGGCCGTGGCTTGCGTCCGGCCTCCTTTGGTTTCTAATAGAATCATCCCTATGAAGACGTTCCTCCTCCTTGGCACTCTAGGAACCGTCATGCTTTTCGCGGCACCCACCGATTCGAAGAAAGATGCCGCCCGCAAGGATGCGGCGCGTGCCGAGGTTAAGCCTGCGACGAAGCCCGAAGCCAAGCCAGCGGCGGAAGTGAAGGCCGCGCCCCGCACGGGCGAAGCCCCTAAGTCCGGCGTCAAGGGCACCGATGCGTTCGGCCGCACGCAGACCCGCTACGACAACGGCGTGACCGCCGTGACGACGCCTGACCCCTTCGGCGGCTCTGCCACGCGCTACAGTAACGGCGTCACGGCGACCACGCGACCCGACCCCTTCGGCGGCTCGTCGACCCGTTTCAGTAATGGGGTGACGGCGACCACCCGGCCCGATCCTTTCGGCGGATCGACCACGAGTTACAGCGATGGCACCCGCGCCACGACGCGCACCGACCCGTTCGGCAACCAGGTGACGACTTATTCCGACGGCCGTCGCGAGACGATCCGTCCGGATCCGTTTTCTTCGGCTCCGGCGAAGAAGGATGGGGTGAAAGAGCGGAAATGATAGGCGTGGCGCCCAACAGGGCGCTTGAATCCCGCCGTCATTCGGCCAGTCTTCTTGGTCTTACCCCATGAAGCGTCATCTCCATCTCTGGGCCGCGTTGGCCGCCCTTGTCCTTGCACTCCCGGCCATCGCCGCGGAGGCCTTTACTTCCGGCCCAGGTTGGCTGGAGTTCCCTGCGGGTAAAGGCCCGGGCGCTGGCAAGCACGTCGTGCTGCTCGTCGGCGACGAAGAATATCGCTCGGAAGAAGCCCTGCCGATGCTCGCCCGCATCCTCTCCGAGCGCCATGGCTTCAAATGCACCGTCCTTTTCTCCCATGACGACGGCGTGATCAATCCGAACAACGGTGCCTCCCTCGGCAAGCCCGAGGCCCTCGACAGCGCCGACGCCCTCGTGCTCGGCCTCCGTTTCCGTAAGTGGAATGAAGGCGCCCTCGCGAAGTTCGACGCCGCCATCAAGCGCGGCGTGCCGATCGTCGGCACCCGCACCAGCACGCACGCTTTCTCCGGTATCCCGAAGGAAAGCGCCTTCGTCGCCTACAACTGGAACAACAAGGGAGGCTTTGGTAAGAACGTGCTCGGTGAGACCTGGGTCAGCCACTGGGGTAATCACAAGGGCGAGGCCACTCGCACGGCCGTCGAACCCGGCGCCGAGAAGCTCGCGATCCTCAATGGGGTCGGCGTCATCTTCGGTGACACCGATGTCTACGAGGCTTACCCGCCCGCCGATGCCCAGATCCTCCTCCGCGGCTTGGTCCTTAAGGGCATGAATCCGCAAGACCCCCTGAGCGAACGTGCGAAGAAGCGTTCGACCGATAAGCAGGAGCAGGGCATCAATTCGCCCGCGATGGCCGTGGCCTGGACTCGCGAAGTCCCCAATGCCGGTGGCACCAAGAACCGCGTGTTCACCACCACCATGGCCTCCGCCAGCGACCTCGCCGATGAATCGCTCCGCCGCCTCGTCGTCAACGGCGTCTTCTGGGGCCTCGGCCTCGAGGTGCCCGCCAAGGCCGACGTCACGCCGGTCGTGGAATGGAAGCCCAGCAAGTATTCCTTCAATATGTTCCACCGCGGACTCAAGGCCGAGGATTTCGCTGTCGTGCTGCCTCCGCCCGTCACCGCACCGCCTGCCAAGAAGAAGAAATAAGCCGTCGGCTTATTTCTTGCCACACGGGCGCATCGCAGGATGCGCCCGTCTTGTTTAGGCGCGGATGCCGCGGTTTACCAGCAACTGAATCAACGCGTCGTTATAGATGATGTAGGCGCCTTCGCGGGCAGTGGCGTCGCGTACCTCGATGTCGTCGCTCACGACGAACCAAGGCGCTTCCACGGTCTTGTCCTTGGCGACCAAGTCCATGATGTCATGGTCGGCCTTGGCGCCGGCGCGGCTGAAGGTGATCCGTACGCGCGAGTTCGTTGTCTTGAGTGCCGTCTGCTGGCCATCGAAGCTCACCCAGACGTGCAGGCCGGGCGCATCGTCGGCGAGCTTCTCGGCGAGCTGCACGACCTTCTGGCGGGCGGCAGTGTCGAGCATGAAGCGGCTGTCGCCTTGGGCGTTCTTCTTCGCCGTCAGGCGCAGGCCGAGGTAATCTTGGCGGAGGCAGGCGAAGTTGTTGGCGTCGAGAGCGAGGCGGGCCTTCTCGCCGGTGGCCACGGCGCGCTCAAGCAAGGCGAGGGGTCCGGACTGCTTCTGTTCGTGGAAGGCGCGGTCCGCCATGTAGGATCGGCGGCGATGGATGTCGCGGCGATAAAGGTCCGCGTGGCGAGAGTCCACGAGGCCGGACTCCTCGGCAAGGAGGAGGGCGCTCTCGATGGATTTCAATTCACGCGCGTCGGCCCCGTTGATCTTGGCCGAGATGCGCTCGAGGAAAGGGTCGGAGGGTTGGTCGCGCTTCTCGAGTTCGTAGCGGACCTTCTCAATGTGCTCCGTGAGGCGCTTCTCGAGGGCGACGACTTCCGGTAGGGCCTGCCCAGCGGTGCGCAGATAGCGGCGGAGCAGCTTGAGCATCTCCTCCATCTGTGGGATGGCTTGCCGGAGTTCGTGCTCCTTGGCGAGGAAGGGGTCGGCGTCGCGCTGGGCCTTGCGGACCTTCTCGACGGTCTCCGTGGTGAGCTGGCGTAGCTTGGCCACTTCTTCGGAGGCGGACTTCAAGGTGCGCGCATCGGCCAGCCAAGGACGAATCTCTTCGGAGAGGAGTTCTTCGGCGATCTCGCGAGCCTTCTTCGCTACGTGCTCGCGGGCACGATCCAGTTCGCCGCGCAGGCGGGCGACTTCGATTTCTTCCGCGGTTAGCTTGGCTTGCAGGGCCGCGATGTTCGCGTCGAGCGCGGCGGCCTGCTTGGTCGCTTCCTGGGCCTGACGTCCGGCATCCTCGCGGGCCTTCCGCACTTCGGCATCCTTCGCCTCAAGTTCGTTAGCATGCTGGCGACGGATCTGACGGCCTTCGTTTTCGCGCGCGGCTTTGCCTTGGGAGAGTTCCTGCAACAGTCGGCGGACGGTCTTGCCGGCCGAGTCGAGGGCGTCGACGGAGTCGAGCGGTTCCTTTTCGGTCGCACCACCCAGCTTAGCGATGGCCGCCTTCCATGATTTCGCCTCAGGCTTGTTGGCCTGTGCCTTGGTGTTGGTCAGTAGGCGGGGGAGGAGGTCGGCGGGCAGGGCGGCGTCCTTCTGTTCGGCCTTATTATTCCAGAGCACGCAGAGCAACGCGGCGCGTGGGCCACCGATGGCGCCAGCGAGTTCGTCTAGGTGTTCGAGCAGCTTCGCCTTTTCGCACTTCAGGGCCTCGGCGTACCAAGGAAGGTGCTCGGCGATGGCAGCCGCATCTAAGGCCAAGTGACCCAGGCGTTTCTTGAACAGCCACTTGGCATCGCGCAAGAAGGGTTTGCGGTGGATGTAGCCGCCGGGGACCTGCTTGGCGAGCGCGAGCAAGGGTGCCTCGGCGACATGCTCCAGATCCATGACAAGTTGCTCGGAGAGGATTTTCCGGTGCGGATCAACGGCCTCGTTCTTATAAGAAAATTGCCCCATGACTCCAGCGTACCCACGGGTGGGCACGGGGCAAGGTCATGGCTGGCCTCTTGGGCGGTTTTCTTGCTTCGGACTCGCCAGCAGGGAGGGAAGGGGGTTCGTTCTGGCCTGCCTGATGCGTTCTTCCGCCTCCATTGTCATCCCTCTTTGCTCAGCCGTGGGCTACACTCTCGCGGCGATGGCCCTCAAGCGGGCCATGGATGGCGGTCATCCTTGGCGGGTTCTTTTCATCGTGAACCTCATCGGGGCCGTCCTTTTCCAGACCTGGCTCCTTCATGGGGGAGAGCCTTTCACGGCGACTAATATCACCCACGCGGTCTTGGCGGGCACGGCCTTCTTCATCGGTCAGGTCTTTACCTTTATCGCGATTAGCCGGGGGGACATCTCCATCGCGACGCCGGTGCTCGGTACTAAGGTCGTCTTCGTCGCGCTGTTGGTTTTCCTGACGGGCGGTGAGGAACTCGGCTGGAAACTTTGGGTGGCGACATTCCTCACGACCCTGGCCTTAGCCTTATTGGGCGGCGAATGGCGTGCGAATCGTGAGCGCTTACTGGTCAGCGTTGGCTTCGCCTTCTTGGCCTCCATCGCCTTTGCCGCTACGGACGTGATGCAGCAACTTTGGGTCCCGGCTTTCGGTTTCGGCCATTTCGGGCCGGTGATGTTCTTGACGGTGGGAACGTTGTCGTTCGCGCTGATTCCGTTCTTCTCCGCACCATTGAGTCAGATGCCCCGCCCGATGGTCATCTGGGCTTTTGGTGGCGGACTCCTGCTGACCTTTCAGGCCATGGGTATCGCCTACTGCATTGCGGTCTACCACGAGGTCACCGTCACCAACGTTCTCTACAACACCCGCGGCCTTTGGAGCGTCGCGTTGGTGTGGGTCGTCGGGCATTGGTTCTCCAACTCGGAGAAGCACGTGGGCCGGAGCATCATGACCCGCCGATTGATCGGGGCCTTAATCCTGCTGGCCGCGGTCTACCTGAGTCTCGCCTGATTAAAGGTCGGCGTTGTCAATCAGGCGCGTCGCG
>CAMCWL010000117.1 GCA_945882655.1 Opitutus sp. GAS368 | reverse complement strand
AGGTGAACGAATCGTAGTTATCGATGACCAGCAGCACGTGCGGACGATTTGCCCGGCACTGCGAAGTGTCAAGGAACCGCGGCCCCGTGTGAACAAGTGAACGCAGCGAAGTTCCTTCGCTGCGAGGGCTAGGGACAGGGCCAGAGCTACGACTGGAACGATGCGTTGTTCACAACCACTGATCTCAACCTTAGCGCTCATCTACGACCCATCTTCCATCGTGCATCCTTCATCTGCGGCGGCACTCTGCTGCCCTCATCGGCCTCGCCCCTTCCCGGCCCTGGCCCAAGCCCCGGCTCTAGCCCTATTTCAGCCTACCCCCACTCCTATCCCCACCCCTACCCCTATCATCGTGAATTCTACCCCAAACCCCTCGAAAGTAGGCCTTTACAGAGGGAGGGGGGTGTGAATAACTGTGTTAACGGCATGAAACAGCGCACCCTTGGCAAAGAAGCCTCCGTGAAGGGCAAAGCCCTTCACACCGGACAGGACGTCACCCTGACCCTGAAACCGGGCGCCCCCAACACTGGCCTAGTCTTCCGTCGCATCGACCTTTTCGGCAAGCCTGAGGTCCGCCCGGTGTCTGAGATGATCACGGAACTCGAGCGCAAGACGACCGTCTCCTCCGACGCCGTCAAGTTGCACACGATCGAGCATGTGCTCTCGGCCCTCAGCGGCATGGCCGTGGACAACGCCATCATCGAACTCGACGCCTCCGAGCCGCCGATCGTCGACGGTTCCGCCCGCCCCTTCACCACGCTCATCCACCAGTGCGGCGTCGTCGAGCAGGCCGAACCGCGCGAGACGTTCGTGCTCACGCACCCGATCACGATCAACGAGGGCAGCCGTTCCATCATCGCCCTGCCCTTCGACGGCCTGCGCATCACGTGCACCTCGGCCGATGACCGCGGCATCCACACGCAGCACCTGACGATCGACATCGATTCCGAGACCTACGAAGCGCAGATCGCTCCGGCCCGCACGTTCACGATCTACGAGGACATCGAAGGCCTCATCGAGAAGGGCCTGATCAAGGGCGGCACGCTCGACTCCGCGATCATCCTCAAGGGCGACAAGATCGTCAGCAAGGAGCCCCTGCGCTTCAAGGACGAGCTCGTCCGCCACAAGATCCTCGATATCGTCGGGGACATCGTCCTAGCGGGCATCCGCCTGAAGGCCCACATCATCGCCGTCCGCCCGGGCCACGCGCTCAACGCCCGCCTGGCCGCGGCCGTCCGCAAGCAGTGGCAGGAATCCAAGACCCCTAAGACCAAGGCCGCTCCTGCCGGCCCCAAGGTCGAAGCCCCGACGGCCCCCGCCGGCTCGGCGTTGGACATCCGCCAGATCCTCAACGCCCTGCCCCATCGCTACCCGTTCGTGATGGTCGACCGCGTCGTCGAGCTCAACGAAGACTCCCTCGTCGCGATCAAGAACGTCACGATCAACGAACCTTACTTCCAGGGCCACTTCCCTGGCCAGCCGGTCATGCCGGGCGTCCTCCAGATCGAGGCGATGGCCCAGGCCGCCGGCCTCATCATGCTGCGCCGCGGCGCCGCCGACGAAGCCCCGAAGGTCGTGTTCTTCATGAGCGCCGACAAGGTGAAGTTCCGCAAGGCGGTCACGCCGGGCGACACCCTCGAGATCCGCGCCAAGCTCACGAAGGTGCGCGGCCGTATCGCTGCCGCCGAATGCGAGTGCTTGGTCAACGGCGAGTGCGTCTCCTCCGCCGAACTGCTCTTCACCATCGCCGACTCGCCTAACGGCTGAACCGGATGGCCACGCAAGTCCACCCCACCGCGATCGTCGAAGCCGGCGCCAAGCTCGGCCAGGACGTCGTCATCGGCGCCTACGCCTACGTGGGCGGCGACGTCACCCTGGGCGACGGATGCGTCCTGCACCACCACGCGACGGTCGAGGGCTACACTCAGCTCGGCCCGCAGTGCGAGGTGTTTCCGTACGCCTTCATTGGCGGCCGCACGCAGGACCTGAAAGCCCGCCCCGGCAAGCCCGGCCTCAAGGTCGGCGCCCGCAATACCTTCCGCGAATACGTCAGCGTCCACCTCGGCACCCAGGAAGGCGAGTGGACCATCCTCGGCGACGACAATGTGCTGCTGGCCTATTCGCACGTCGCGCATGACTGCGTGATCGGCAACCACCTCGTCATCTCCAGCCACTCCGCCGTCGCGGGCCACGTGCACGTCGGCGACCACGTGAACATCGGCTGGAACGCCGGCATCCACCAGTTCTGCCGCATCGGCGACCACGCGATGGTCGCGGCCTGCTCGAAGTGCGTCCAAGACGTCCCTCCTTTCGTCATCGCCGACGGCAACCCATGCGAGACCAAGATGATCAACGCCGTCGGCCTGAAGCGTTCGGGCTTCACCGACGACGAGGTCGCCACGGCCAAGCTGATGCACCGCCTCTTCTACCGCGACGGGCTCAACACGTCGCAGGCCATCGAGAAGGCCCGGGCCTTGCCCGAAGCTTCTGGTCGGGTCGTGAAAGCCTTCGTGGACTTCGCGGCGTCGACCAAGCGCGGCCTGGCCTGATTCCGTAGGCGCTTGCGCCGTCGGCCGGCCTGCCTAATTTCGCAGGCATGAAAGCCCTCCTGCCTTCCCTCCTCGCGGTCTTTGGGTCCTTCGGCTCGCTCTCCGCGGCCATCATCGAGAAGCCCCTCGAATATAAGTCGGGCGACATCCTCTGCGAAGGCTGGCAGGCCTATGACGATGCCGTGAGCGGCAAGCGCCCTGGCGTGCTCGTCGTGCACCAGTGGACCGGCATCAGCGACCACGAGAAGGAAGCCGCGCGTAAGCTCGCCGCCCTCGGCTACAACGTCCTCGTCGCCGACATCTACGGCAAGGGCGTCCGCCCGCAGCCTCCGGCCGCCGGCAAGGAAGCCGGCAAGTACAAGGGCGACCGCTCCCTGCTGCGCTCACGCGTCAACGCCGCGCTCGAAGTGCTCGCCAACGACATCCGCACGGAGGCTTCGAAGCTGGCCGCGACTGGCTATTGCTTCGGCGGAACGACCGTCATCGAACTCGCCCGCAGCGGCGCCAACGTGAAAGGTGTCGTCAGCTTCCACGGTGGTCTCGATTCCCCGACCCCGGCCGACGGCAAGAACATCAAGGCCAAGGTCCTCGTCCTCCATGGTGCCGACGACCCCTTCGTCGCCGCGAAAGACATCGCTGCCTTCAACGCCGAAATGAAGGCCCATGACGTCGATCAGAAATTTGTCAGCTATCCTGGCGCCGTCCACAGTTTCACGCATAAGGCCGCCGGCAACGACAACTCCAAGGGCGCCGCCTACAACGCCGACGCCGACCGCGACTCCTGGTATCAGATGGAGCAGTTCCTGAAGCGCCTGTTCTGAGATGAGGCTGTCGCTCGCGCTCCTGGCCCTCGTGTCGTTCGTCGGCTGCCAGCCGGCGGCGGAGACCTTGCGCGGGACGCCGGCGGAGCTCAGCGCGATTCGGAGCAATGGTGGACGTAGCTTCAGCGCCGGAGATGTCGTGACCTGGGCTCAGCTGGACGACCACTTCCGCGACCAGACCGTGAAACTCTCCGTCGGCCAGGCCGACGGCAAAGCCCTGCTGGGGCGACTCGTGATGCTCGAGAACGGCGCCGAAGCGGCCGCTTTCCTCAAGGCCCATGGCGGCGCCCAGATCTCCGGCCCGATCGGCGTACGTAAGCTGGCGAGCGCCCTGCAAGTGGATATCGAGCTCACCGGCAAGGACGGCGAGAAGCTTATCCTCATCCTGACCTCCGACGGCACTCCCGCCGGCGAGGGCTGAAAACGAAAGAGCCGCGGATTACTCCGCGGCTCTGTTCTTTCCTGGCGAGGCGACTTAGGCCACGCGCTCGACGACGAGCGGGGGCATGTTCGGGCGCTTGGGAGCGAGGCGATAAGCGTCGCGGAAGTACGGGAGGGCGGCGTCGACCTTGGCCTCGTCGTTGTAATGGATCATGATCAGCGGCTCGCCCTGCTTGACCTGCGTGCCGACCTTGCGGATCTCGGTGACGCCGACCGACGGGTCGAGCGTGCCATCCTTGAGGGTGGCGAGGAGACGAACGCCCTGGGCGATCTTGCCGGCATCAATGGTGTGCACGTAGCCGCGCTTCGGGGCGGGCAGCTTGCGAATAAACTTCGCCTTGGGGAACTTCGAAGGATCGTCGATCCAGTCGGTCTTGCCGCCCTGGGCGCGGACCATCGCCTTAAACTTCTCGAGGGCGGAGCCGTCCTTGAGGTGCTTCTCGACGGTCTGCTTGGCGGAAAGGGTCGAACCGGCGACGCCGGCGAGGCGCACGACTTCCATGCCCAGCTTGAGGACGAGGTCCTGCAGGTCTTCGGGGCCTTCGCCCTTCAGGAGGCGGACGGCTTCGAGGACTTCGAGGCCCGTGCCGACGGAGTCGCCGAGGGGCTGGTTGATGTCGGTCACGAGGGCGACGCACTTGCGGTTAAGTGAGCGGGCGACGCGCGTGACGATGCGGGCGAGCTGCTTGGCCTGCTCGAGGTCGCGGATAAAGGAACCGTTGCCCCACTTCACGTCGATCACCAGGCCTTCGCAGCCTTCGGCGAGCTTTTTGGAGAGGATGCTGCCCGTGATGAGCGGGAGGGAAGGAATCGTGCCCGTCTTCTGGCGGAGCTTGTAGAGGATATCATCCGCCGGAGCGATTTCGCTGCACTGCTCGGTGACGGCGCAACCCACGCGTTCGAGTTGCTGGCGGAACTG
>CAMCWL010000116.1 GCA_945882655.1 Opitutus sp. GAS368 | reverse complement strand
CGCTTCTACGACCTCAGGACCGGCGCCCCTTACGTCTGCGATCGCGACGGCATCCCCAAGGCCACGCTGGCCGAGATCGGCCATGAGCGCCGCAACGGCTATAGCTGGTTCGGCGAATACGCCCGGGACCTGCTCGCCAAGGACTACCCTAAGTGGAAGAAGTCCGCCCGCTAAGGGGAACCTTCGGCCTCGGCTTGCAGTCTCAATCAACAGCCCTCATTTAGAGGGGGCCTGCCCCGATGACTTTGCGTCTGCCCGTTCGCCTCGCCCTTGCCCTGACGGCCCTCGCCCTAGGTGCCGCCCCCCTTTGGGCCGCCGGTGACGATCTGGCAGAGAAAGCGGTCACCCTCCTGGACTCCCATTGCTTCAAGTGCCACAGCCACTCCGCCGGCAAGAATAAGGGCGGCCTGGTGATGGACAGCCTGGCCGGCCTCACGACCGGTGGTGACGGCGGCGCAGCGCTCATCCCCGGCGACTCCTCCAAGAGCCTCTTCCTCCAGAATATTCTCTCGACGGACCCCGAATTCATGATGCCGCCAAAAGGCGATCGGCTCACGAAGGAAGAAGTCACTCTCCTCCAGGATTGGGTTAAGGCCGGGGCGACCTGGCCGAAGAGCCGGACCAAGGCGCCCGTTGCCGGTCGCTACCTTCCTGGCACCATCGGCGCGAAGGAAAAAGGCTGGTGGGCGTATCAACCCGTCAAGCTCCCCGAACTTCCCGCCGGCAAGTCTGCCCACCCGATCGATCGTTTCATCGACGCCCGACTCGCCAAGGATGGCCTGACGCCTTCCGGCGAAGCCGAGCGCGGAGTCCTCATCCGCCGCGTCACCTTCGACGCCACCGGACTCCCCCCGACGCCTGAAGACGTCGCCGCCTTCGTCCAGTCCACCGATCCGCTCGCCTACGAGAAACTCGTCGACCGCCTCCTGGCTACGCCCGCCTACGGTCAACGCATGGGCCGCGCTTGGCTCGACCTCGTGCGCTATGCCGACAGCGACGGCTTCCGCATCGACGACTTCCGCCCGACGGCCTGGCGCTACCGCGATTACGTCATCCAGGCCTACAACGAGAACAAACCGTACGACCGCTTCATCCAGGAACAGATCGCAGGCGACGAACTTTTCCCCGGCGACCCTCAGGCGCTCACCGCCCTCGGCTACCTTCGCCACTGGATCTACGAATACAACAACCGCGACGCCCGCAGCCAGTGGGACAACATCCTCAACGACATCACCGACACCACCGGTGACGTCTTCCTCGGCGCCGGCATGCAGTGCGCCCGCTGCCACGACCATAAGTTCGACCCGATTCTGCAGCGCGATTACTACGCCCTCCGGAGCTTCTTCAACAACACCGTTCCCGTCGAAGATCGGATCGCCTGGACGTCCAAGGAAGCCGGCGAACATGCGCGTAAGCTAGCCGCTTGGGAGAAGGAAACTAAGTCCATCCGCGACGAGATCACCGCACTCGAGAAGAAATACCGCGAGACCGCGACCCGGAAGGCCATCGAGATCTTCCCGGACGACGTCCAGGAGATGCTCAATAAGCCAGAGGCCCAGCGCACCCCTTACGAGCAGCAGGTCGCCGCACTCGCTTGGCGGCAGGTCGACTACGAGTACAACCGCCTCGACCGCTCCATCAAAGGTGCGGATAGCGTCAAGCACGCCGACCTGAAACGTAAGTTGGCCGAACATGACAAGCTCAAGCCCGCCGAACCGCCGTTCGTCCTCACCGTCCGCGAGACCGGTGCACAGGGCATAGACGCCGTCATCCCCAAGAAGAACACCGTCGTCCCGCCCGCCTTCCTCACGGTCCTCAGCGCCAGCTACCCTGCCGAACCTGCTACCATTAAGCCGAACACCGATGGCACCACCACTGGGCGCCGCACCGTGCTCGCACGCTGGCTGACAGAAAAATCGAATCCCTTCACCGCACGTCTCGCGATGAACCGACTCTGGCAGCTTAATTTCCGCCGTGGCCTGGCTCCCTACGCGAGCGACTTCGGCCGCCTTGGTGAGCCGCCCTCCCACCCCGAGTTACTCGATTGGCTCTCAGCTGAGTTCATGGCGAAAGACTGGGATCAGAAAGCGATGCATCGGCTCATCCTGACGAGCGCCGCCTATCGCCGCTCCTCGCTGCACCCTGATCCCAAGGACGGTCAGCTCAAGGATCCACAGAACGCCCTGCTCTGGCGCTTCCAACCCCAGCGCCTGGAGTCCGAGCAGATCCGCGATGCCATCTTCACGGCCTGTGGTGACCTCAAGACCGACAAGCAGGCCGGACCGAGCGTCGTCTACGGCGAACCCGTGCGCAGCATCTTCACGCGCATCATGCGCAACAACCGCGACCCGCTCGCCGACGTCTTCGACGCGCCGCAGTGGTTTAGCAGCGCCTCCTCACGCGACGTGACCACGACGCCGATCCAATCGCTCCTGCTCCTCAACAGCCCCTTCATGCTGAAACGCGGTGAAGCCCTCGCCGCCCGCGTGGTCAAGGAAGTCCCGGGCGATGAAGCCGCCCAAGTCCGCCGCCTATATCAAATTCTCTTCGCCCGCCTGCCCTCCGCGGAGGAAGCCCGCCGGGCGGCGTCCTTCCTCAAGGAAGTCCAAGCACAGAAGCCCACGGTGGCCGTCACCGCAGCCCTGGCTAATGACTTCCAACCGGAGAAAGTCCCCTTCCGCGATGGCCAAGGCGCCCACCTTGACGCCGCTCATCGCAAGCCGTTCCTCGCCCCCGGCGCGACCGAAGCCGACTTTGCCAAGGGCTTTACCATCGAGGGAGTGATCGTGCCCCGCACCGTGAGTGACACCGGCGCCGTGCGCGTCATCGCCGCCCAGGTCGGCAAGGGCAAGGACGAGGGCTTCTGGCAGTTCGGCGTGACCGGACTCAAGTCTCGCCGTGCCCCGCGCGTGCTCGTGCTCCAAGCCCACGGCCCTCTGCTCGACGGCACGTTCGGTGAAGCCGTGCAGTTCTCGAACCTACGCATCGAGATGAACAAACCCTACTACGCCTCCGCGGCGGTGCGTTACGCCGACAAGAACGGGCCGGGCGAAGTGAGTTTCACCCTCAAGGACCTCGCCAACGACGACGAGCCCCTGCTCCATGACCGCGTCGTCACGAACCTCACCGGCGTGCGCACGGCGACCCAGCCAATCCAGCTCGGCGGCAAGAGCGCCGACCGCGAAAGCTCCTTCCACGGCGTGATCGATGACCTGCGCCTAAGCGCCGGCGCGCTGACCGACCAAGACCTGCTTTACTCGAACGAAGATGTGCGCCCCTCCGCCCTCGGCTTCTGGCGCTTTGAAAATAAGACCGGCACCCTGCGCGACTCCTCCGGTAAGGGCCGCGACCTGGCCGTCGGTGTCGTGAAAGCCACCGTTGATACCAAGAGCGGCGCGACGCCGCTGGCCGCGCTCTGTCACGCCCTCCTTAACTCCTCCGAATTCCTTTACGTCGAATGAACGATCCACGCTGCCATCGCGTCGAAGCGACTTCCTCCCGTCGCGACTTCCTCTTTAGCGCCGGCCTCGGCCTCGGCGCCATGGCCTTCAGCGACCTGCTTGCCAAGGATATCACTGTCCCCGCCGCCGGCACGCCCCTGCAGCCCGGCGTCGGGCTCATCAAGCCGCGCGCGAAGCGCGTGATCTTCCTCTTCATGGAAGGCGGCCCGTCGCAGATGGACCTCTACGACCCAAAGCCGCTGCTCAACAAGCTGGCCGGACAGCGCCTTCCCGACAGCTTCGGCTCCGTCATCACGGCGATGGGCGAATCAAAGTCGCCCCTGCTCGCCTCTAAGCGCGAATGGAAGCAGCACGGCCAGTCGGGCCAATGGTTCTCGGACTGGATCCCGCACATCGCCTCCTGTTCCGACGACCTCGCGGTCATCCGTTCCTGCAAGGCCGACGGCATCAACCACTCCGCTGGCGTCTGCCAGATGAACACTGGCTCCATCCTCGCGGGGAAGCCCTCGCTCGGCTCGTGGATCAATTACGGCATCGGCTCCGAGAACAACAACCTGCCCTCGTTCATCGTGATGCAGGACAACCAGAATACCGTCATCAACGGCCCGCGCAATTGGGGCGCCGGCTTCATGCCCGCAGTCTACCAAGGCGTGCGTATCTCCGGCGGCTCCGAGCCGATCCCAAATCTTAACACGCCTGAGGCCGTCACCGCGGACCTGCAGAAGTCGAAGCTTAAGCTGATCAATAGCGTGAACAAGGATTTCGCGGCCCGTTACCCCGACCGCACTGAACTTGGTGCCCGCCTGGCGAGCTACGAGATGGCTGCACGCATGCAGGCCGAAGCGCCTGGCGTGGTCGACCTCACCGGCGAGACGGAAGCCACGCGCACGCTCTACGGGCTCGACGATAAGACCACCGAAGGCATGGGTCGCCTCTGCCTCCTTGCTCGCCGCATGGTCGAACAAGGCGTCCGCTTCGTGCAAATCTACCACGGCGCCGGTTCCAAATGGGATGCGCATGCGAAGATTGAATCGAACCACTCTGGCCTCTGTGCCTCGATGGATAAGCCGGTCGCTGGGCTGATCAAGGACCTCAAGGCCCGCGGCATGCTTGAAGACACGCTCGTCGTCTGGGGCGGCGAATTCGGCCGCACCCCGATGTCCGAAAAGGGCGACGGTCGCGACCACAACCCCACCGGCTTTACGATGTGGATGGCTGGTGGCGGCGTCAAAGGCGGGCAGACGATTGGCAGCACCGACGACCTTGGCCTGCGCGCCGTCGAGAACCCTCT
>CAMCWL010000115.1 GCA_945882655.1 Opitutus sp. GAS368 | reverse complement strand
TGCCCGTGGATCGTCGACGGCGGTGCCTGCGCCCACGGCGTCGAATCCACGATCCTCGACCTTTCGGTACCCGGCCGCGCCCGCCTGCTCCGTCCGGGGCCGATCCCGCTGGAGACCTTACGCGACTTGCTTGGAGAAGTGGAAGTGGTCACTCGCGCCGCGAGCCAGCAGGCCGCCCAGGACGCACCGGGCATGTTGGAGCGTCATTATAGCCCCGCCACTCGCGTCGCCCTTTTTCCGCACGGCACGCTACCGGTCATCGCGAACCTGCGCTCAGCCATCCTCTTCATGGGTCGTCGCTCATCGCCGCCCGGCAACGCCGACGTGTTTCTCCTTTCCGAAAGCGGTTCCACCGAAGAAGCCGCTCGCAACCTCTTTGACCTGCTCCGCCAGCTTGATGGACGCGGCTATGAGACGATCCACGCGGAGCTGGCCCCGCCCGCCGGCATCGGTGCCGCCTATAATGATCGCCTGACCCGCGCCTCCGCCCGCTGATGCAGAGCCTACTCGATACGCTGAAGAAAGCCGCGGAATTTCTCGCCCGCAAAGGCCTGGAAAAGCCACGCGTGGAAGCCGAGCATTTGTTCGCCGCTGGCTTGGGACTAAAGCGCCTCGACCTCTACCTGCAATTCGAACGCCTGCTCAATGACGAGGAAGTGAAGCGTCTGCGTGACCTCACGGTCCGCCGCGGCAATCGCGAGCCTCTCCAGCATATCATCGGCAAGGTGGAGTTCCGCGACCTCGTCCTGAAGTCCGATAAGCGCGCACTCATCCCGCGTCCGGAGACCGAGGAGCTCATCGACCTTGTCTTGGCCCTGTTTCCTGAAGACCAGGCCATCCGTGTGCTCGACCTCGGTACGGGCTCCGGCGCCATTGCGCTGGCCCTCGCTTCGGAGCGTCCGCTTTGGAAGGTCGACGCGGTCGATCGTTCAGCCGACGCGCTCGCGCTGGCCCGCGAGAACGCCGCGCAGTGCAACCTGACGGAGCGCGTCAACTTCGCTGAGTCGGATTGGTTCGCCGCCGTTACCGACGCCTACGATTTGATCGTCTCGAACCCGCCTTATCTCACCGAAGCTGAAGTGGCCGAGGCCGATCCGGAAGTCCGTGAGTTTGATCCGAAGTCCGCGCTCATCGCTCCCGAAGAAGGCCTCGCCGACTTGCGCCGTATTCTGACCGACGCCCCGAAGTTTCTGCGCGCCGGCGGTTGGGTGATCTGTGAGACCGGCATTGATCAGCATGCCGCCTTGGCGGAGCTATCCGCCCAGCTCGGTTACGCCGAGTCCGCCGGCCTGCCCGACATGAGCGGGCGGCCTCGATTCTGGAAAGCGAAGAAAGCCTGAATGAAGCAGGGCTAGGGCTAGGGCTGGGGCCAGGGATAGTGAAGGCCGATGGTAACTGCTCATCCAATCTGCCTCACATTCGGCCTTCCTCGTTTTCAGTCTAGCCCTAGCCCTGGCCCTGCCTCTGGCCCTGTGAGGCGCAGCCCTCCTTTCTTGCCCTAAGGCGTCCCTTGCCTCTTTACTGACCTTATGTCCCAGCAGCCCGCCGCCAAACCGAAGACCGCCATCACCCCGACCCGCCAGGATGACTATCCTGAGTGGTACCTCCAGGTGATCAAGCACGCCGACCTGGCCGAGAACAGCCCGGTCCGCGGTTGCATGGTGATCAAGCCGTGGGGCTACGCCCTCTGGGAGAACATCCATCGCGACCTCGACGAGAAGTTCAAGGAGACCGGCCACGTGAACGCCTACTTCCCGCTCTTCATCCCGGTCAGCTACATCCAGAAGGAAGCCGCACACGTCGATGGCTTTGCCAAGGAATGCGCCGTGGTCACCCACTCGCGTCTCGAGATGGGCCCTGATGGTAAGCTCATCCCCGCCGGCGAGCTCGAGGAGCCGCTCATCGTGCGTCCGACTTCCGAGACCATCATCGGCGAAACCTACTCCAAGTGGGTCCAGTCCTATCGCGATCTGCCGATCCTCATCAACCAGTGGGCCAACGTCGTCCGCTGGGAGATGCGCACGCGCCTCTTCCTCCGCACCGCCGAGTTCCTCTGGCAGGAAGGCCACACGGTCCACGCGACCGAAGCCGAAGCCGTCGAAGAGACCAACAAGATGCTCGAGGTGTACGCCGACTTCGCCGAGAACCACATGGCGATGCCGGTCATCAAGGGCCGCAAGACCGAAGGCGAACGCTTCCCGGGCGCCGTCGACACGCTCTGCATCGAATCGATGATGCAGGACCGCAAGGCCCTCCAGGCCGGTACCTCGCACTACCTCGGGCAGAATTTCTCCAAGTCCTGCAACATCCAGTTCCAGGATGAGAAGGGCACCCAGCAGTTCGCGCACACGACCTCGTGGGGCGTCTCCACCCGCCTCATCGGCGGCATGATCATGACGCACTCCGATGACGACGGCTTCGTGGCTCCGCCCCGCCTCGCCCCGCAGCACGTGGTGATCTGCCCGATCTACAAGGACGACGCCACCAAGGCCGATATCCTCGCCTATTGCCAGTCGCTCCAGAAGGAACTCTCCACCCAGCGCTTCCACGACCGCAAGGTCGTCGTGACCGTTGATAACCGCGACATCCGCGGCGGCGACAAGGCCTGGGGTTGGATCAAGAAGGGCGTCCCCCTGCGCGTCGAGGTCGGCCCGCGCGACTTCGCCGCCAACGCGGTCTTCGTCGCCCGTCGCGACACCGGTGAGAAGGCCGGCATCCCGCGCGCCGAATTCGTCGCCACGGTCGTCGAGCGCCTACAGTCTATCCAGGATAACCTTCTCGCCCGCGCCAAGGCGCACCGCGCCGCCAACACCCGCGAGATTGATACCTTCGAAGAACTGAAGGCCTACTTCACTGCCCAGACCCCGGAGCGTCCGGAAATCCACGGCGGCTTCGCGATGTGCCACTGGAACGGCTCCAAGGCCGTTGAGAAGCGCCTTAAGGATGAGCTCAAGGTCACCATCCGTTGCATCCCGCTCGACGCCAAGGACGAGCCCGGCAAGTGCGTCGTCACCGGCGAGCCCAGCCCTCGCCGCGTGGTGATGGCGAAGGCCTACTGATCGGAAGGGCCGACTGGACGTACATCAAAGGCCGCACGACGTGCGGCCTTTTTATTTAGGCGTCCTTACGGTTCGGGCGGACGTAGACGGCCTGGACGACACCGATGTTGCGGTGCTCGAAGGCGGCCTGGCAGTAGCGGAAGTAGAGGCGCCACTTACGGATGAAACGCTCGTCGAAGCCCATGCCGCGCACCTTATCGAGGTTGGCCTCGAAGGCCTGGCACCAGGCGTCGAGCGTGCGCGCGTAGTCGCGGCCGAATTCCTCGACGCGATTCAGCTGGAAGCCGCTTTCCTTGGTCATGAGGTTGCCGACGCGATTGATTGAGAGGAGGAGCGAGCCCGGGAAGATATGCTTCTGGATGAAGTCCACGCCGTCGCGGAACTGCGCATAGCGGCTATCGGGGCAGGTGATGTATTGGAAAGCGGCGATGCCGTCCGGCTTGAGCAGGCGGCCAATCGAAGCGCAGAAGGCGGGCAGGTACTTGTGTCCGAGGGCTTCCATCATCTCGATGGAGACGCACTTATCATACAGTCCTTGATGGTCGCGGAAATCCTCGAGCTTCACGGTGATACGGTCGGAGAGTCCGGCGGCCTGGATGCGTTCGACGGCGAGGTCGTGCTGGGCTTTGGAAATGGTGAGCGAGGTGACGCGGCAGCCGTATTTCTTGACGGCGTGTAGCGCCCAGCCGCCCCAGCCGGTGCCAATCTCGATGACATGATCCGTCGGCTTCAGCTGGAGGAAGCGGCAGAGCGACTCATTCTTATTGGCCTGCGCCTGCTCGAGCGAATCCGTGCCTTCCCAGCGGGCCGATGAGTACATCATCGACGGATCCAGAAAGAGGCGGAAGAAATCGTTCGAGACGTCGTAGTGCTCCGAGATATTGCGGCGGACGGTCTTCTTATCGTTCGGACGCAGGAGGTGGCCGATGCGGTCCGCGATGCGGAATAAGCCGACACCGATGGCCTTGCGGGCCGAGCCGGACATGCCCGGGGTCTGGTCGATGTTCTCGATGAAGAAGCCGATGAGGGCGTTGAGGTCGGGTGAATCCCATTCACCTTCCATATAGCCTTCGGTGAGTCCGATGTCCGCCGCCAGCATGATGCGGCGGAAGGCATTCTCGTCCGAGATCTCGATACGTGCTCCTTCGGCGGCCTGCGGGTCGCCGAGCGTGAGCTCAGTGCCTTCAGGTAGGCGGAGAGAGAGGCGGCCCTTGGAGAGTTTCGCGAGTTCCCCGAGGACGAGGCGGCGGGCGAGGGAAGGTTTAGTCATGTCGTCCAGTAAGTTCGGGGGTAGGGTGCCGTAGATTTCGTTGGTCGGGAATGTCAGCCCCTTTTCGGCGAAAGGGAAGTTTCTTCACCAGCCAAAGCCAAGCGGCGTGCAGATGGATCAGGGTGATAACCTTGAGGATCAGCAGGGGTGATTTTGCGGTCAGCCAGAGTAAGCGGAGGTCCGTCAATGGCACCAGCTTGCCGGTCCAGGCGCTGGTCAGCGATTTGTGCCCCTCCTCATAGTGGTCGACCGTGATGGCCAGGCGGCTATTCGGCAGACGCAGGGTGAACTCGAATTCGGTATCGAGCTTCGAGAAAGGGGAGACGTAGAAG
The DNA here is from genome assembly GCA_945882655.1 of Opitutus sp. GAS368. Classification (GTDB taxonomy): domain Bacteria; phylum Verrucomicrobiota; class Verrucomicrobiia; order Opitutales; family UBA953; genus UBA953. The sequence goes on along the minus strand of CAMCWL010000115.1, from coordinate 125 downwards.
CGCTTGGGGGTGCGCAGTTGCAGATACGCGTCGCCGTCGTGGTCTCGCTTCAGGCAAGCCTTGCCGAGGAACCAGGCCTTGCGTTCGCCGAAGGTGTTATGGACCTCGGCGATGCCACACGCGAG
>CAMCWL010000114.1 GCA_945882655.1 Opitutus sp. GAS368 | reverse complement strand
CCTTCGTCGCCGCCCTTGTAGGCGCCGTCCATGGAATCGAGGATGAGGCCGCCCTTGGAGGAATTCTTCTCAGCCGAGTGGCACTCGTAGCAGCGATCGATGAGAATCGGGCGGACGTTCTTCTCGAAGAACTCGAGGCCTTCCTTGGTAGCAGGCGTGGCCACGGCGGAGGGAGCGACGGCGAGGGCCGCGAGGGCCGCGAAGGCGAGGGTGGTATGACGGAGTGACAGCATGTGCGTGTTTCTTAAGGTGGGATTAAGGTAAGGGGAAGCAGCCCGGGGGCGGACTGACCTTGCTTGTAATGTAAGCTGGTGCCCCCGGAAATCAAGAGCGGTTCCCCATTCGGGTTGTAAAGGAAAGACCCCACGGCTTGGATGGCTGGGACGGACGATGCGCATCCTTATCGCCAACGATAAATTCAAGGGCTCCCTGCCGGCGGAAAAAGCCGGTTTTCATATTAAAAATAGCCTGGAAACGGCCTTTCCACAGGCCTCCTTCGACCTTTGCCCCATCGCGGACGGCGGCGAAGGCACCGCCCTCGCGATGACGACCGCCCTGGCTGGAGAATGGACCCGCGGCACCACCCAGGATGCCCAGGGAAGGCCGCTCGAAGCCCCCTTCGGCTGGGTCGCTAGCTCGGCCACGGCGATCATGGAAATGAGCGCCGCCAGCGGCTTGGCAATCGTCCAAGATTTAAAACTTAACCCACTTACTGCCAGCACTTTAGGTACAGGTATCCTTATTCGAAGCGCCCTCGCCAAAGGCGCCCGCCGGATCCTCATCGGCATCGGGGGGAGCGCGACGAACGATGGGGGCCTCGGAGTGGCCATCGCCCTAGGATATACCTTTAAGAAAGCGGGCCGGCCCTACGCCCCCACCCTGGAGACGATTTTGGAGGCCGACCAGCTCGAGAAGCCGGCCGCCCTGCCCGCCTTCGAGCTCATCGTCGCCTGCGACGTGGACAATCCCCTGCTCGGACCCCGCGGCGCCACGCGTGTCTACGGCCCGCAGAAAGGGGTCACCGACTTCGCCTGGTTCGAACAGCGGCTCGCACACCTCGCCGACCTCGCGCGCCGCGACCTCGGCATCGATCCGCGCGATGTTCCTGGCGCCGGCGCCGCCGGTGGACTCGGCTTCGGCCTCATGGCTTTCCTCGGCGGTCGTCTCGTCAGCGGCTTTGATATGGTCGCGACGCAGGTCGGACTCGAAGCCCGCGTCGCCGCCGCCGACCTCGTCATCACCGGCGAAGGCCGACTCGACGAACAAAGCCTACAAGGCAAAGGCCCCGTCGGCGTCGCCCGCCTCGCCCGTCGCCTCGGTAAGAAGATCGTCGGCGTCGCTGGCTCGGTCGATGACTCGGCCGCGCTGCGCGCACAGTTCGATCTGCTGATTCCGATCAAGCCCGCAGCGATGCCACTCGACGAGGCGATGCGTCGCACTGGCGAGCTCATCGAAGACGCCTTGCGCGCCCACGTTGGTCCGCTGCGCGCACTCAGCCCCTGAAGATTGGGATCGGCACGCCCTTGCCGTCGACCGTCGCGTAGAAGGGACGACCTTCGATATCGAAAGCAGTCTTGGGGCTGATGCCCATGGCACGGAAAATCGTGGCATGCATGTCGCTGATCGACACGGGGTCCTTGACCGCGACGAGCGGACGCTCATCAGCCGTCGCGCCGTAGACATGCCCCTTCTTCACGCCGCCGCCGAACATGACAACGCTCGTGCCACCCGTGAAGTGACGATGCAGGCCGTAGTGGTCAGGGCTCGTGATGATGCCGGACTTGTTGAAGGCCTGGTCCTTAGCCTGCGAGCCGGGACGACCTTCAATCATGGCGTCGCGGCTAAACTCGCTGGCGATGATGACCAACGTGCGGTCGAGCAACCCGCGCTGCTCGAGATCGCGGATCAGGCGCGCGATCGGGCGGTCGATCTCGGCGTGCATCTTCGCGACGGTCTCATGGCCCTTACCATGCGTGTCCCACTGGAAGAACGGCACGTACTCCGTGGTGACCTCGACGAAGCGGGCGCCATTCTCGACGAGGCGACGGGCCAGCAAGCAGCCACGGCCGAAACGACCGGTGTCATAATCCTTCTGCACCTCGGGAGTCTCAAGCGTGATATCGAACGCGGCACGCTCCTTGGCGCTGAGTAGACGATAGGCGTTATCCATCGAGCGCAGCATCGACTCATGCTGATGGTCACTCAGCAGGTCGCGGCTGGGCGTGGCGTCAACGAGCCGACGGAACTCGCGATCGCGGTTAATGAAACGACCCGCATCCATGCCTTTGGGCGGGCGCACGGCGGCAGCGGCCTCTTCGGGGAAAGGGAGATTCATCGGACCATACTCGCCGCCGAAGAAACCGGCCGTGGTGAAGGCCTTGAGCTCCTCGCTCTCGCCGACGCCTTCGAGGCGCTGGCCAATATTGATGAAGGCGGGCATCACCGCATTACGCGGACCGAGCACGCGGGCCATCCAGGCGCCGATGTGCGGGCAGGCGACCGTCTGTGGCGGGACGTAGCCGGTGTGCCAATGGAACTGGTGCCGTGAATGCAGGATGCTACCGAGGTCAGGCTGCACCGCCGAACGGATGAGCGTGCCGCGGTCCATGACCTGCGCGATATTCTCGAGCCCTTGGCAGATCCGGACGCCGTCGACAGAAGTGGGAATCGCCGGGAATGTACTGAGCACGCGCTCATACGAGAGTCCCTTCTCGTAAGGCGCGTAACGCTTCGGATCAAAAGTCTCCGGGGCGGCCATACCGCCTGCGAGCCAGATCAGGATGACGGAATCTGCCGTCGCGGCGGGCTGCACGACCTTCTCGCTTTCGGCGAGGAGGCGCGGGGCACCCATCGATAATGTCGCAGCGCCGGCGGCCGCAAGCATGCGCAGGAATTCACGGCGCGCGAGCGGCTCGGGCAAAGAGGGATCAAGCGGCAGCGGAGAGTTCATGGCGATCAGCGGATGGTCTGGAATTCGGGGAGCATGCACACGGCCCACAGGAGGTCGGCGATGCCTTGCTCGGAAAGATCAGGCCCGACCATGCCGGCAGCGACCTTGAGTTCGGCCGGGGCGGGCTCGCGGCTCAACGCGGACACGAAGAGCCAGCGCGCAAGTTCTTCGGGCGACGACCAGCTGCGCTTCTTCAGCTTGGCGGCGCCGGCGGCGAGGAGGTTCGTCAACGCCTGGCCATTGGAAAGGTCGATGGCCTCGAGCGTGCTCAGCTCGTTCGGACGCATTGAAACAATCTGCTCACGGTTCGGACGGCCCAGCGCGCGTTGCAACATATCGGATTTCATCAGGCTCGCGCGGGCTGGCAGACTACTCGTGCCATCGACGCCAGCCAGCATCTCGGCCATGCGGACTTCGGCTTTGCGCCACGCTTCGCTCTTCACGAGCGAGACTGGCTGCCAGACGACCTCCACGGACTTAGCCTTCGCTTTACCGGCAGCGGCGAAAGTGCCACGGGCGTTCGGCACGCTCTTCGTCCATTCCCACGAGGAATCGGTGGCCATCCTCACGCGGACACCGCCCTTGAGCGCGACGTTCACCTGGAAAAAAAGTGCAGCGATATTCGGCGAGGAGCCCGCGTTACTACCGACGATCACGATCTGATTGGAACCCTTCAGCAAGGCGGAGGAGAGATCGAAGCTCTTCGGGTCCGCCCAGTTGTCACCCGTGCCAATCTTCTTGCCGTTTACGTAAATCTCGAAGCCATTGTCGCAAGTAATCACGCACGTGGCCAAGTCCACGTCGGCAGCCAGCACAAGCTGGTGGCGAAAAGAACGCGTCTCACCGACCGCGGGCAGGCGGCCGCCAGCAATGTCACTCGACCAGATTGGTGCGGCGACCAAGGGTTCGATGACGGGTTTCTTGACCGACGCGACCGTGGGTGCAGCGCGCGGCACCTTGAGTTCGATCGTCGCCGGCGTGGTGCCGGTGAGGCGCCAGACGGCGTCGACGAACTGTTCAGCGGTGAGGCGCTTGGCGCGCGGGCCGCGGTAGACATAAGCCTTATCCTCCGCATCGCGGGAGAGGATCTCGGCACGCGACTGGTAGGCCTGCGATGTCGCGATAAACTCGAGGACCTCCTTTAAGTCGTACTTAGATTCGACGAGACGGTTAGCCAGCACGTCGAGCAGGTCCTGGTTCCACGGCTGCGTTTGCATCGCGTCGACGGGGTGCACGACCCCACGGCCCATGAGTCGCTGCCAGAGGCGATTGACGATGGTGCGCTGGAAGCGACCGTTGTCCGGATGCGTGATGAGAGCGGCGAGCTGGGCGAGGCGTTCGGCGCGCGGTTTAGTGGCGTCGACCTGTCCGAGTTCGGGAAAGAGCCAAGCGGCCACGGCAGGCTTGCCGGTTGGGATGTCGCAGCGCACGAGTTCCATCGGGCGATCGGCATAGATCGCAGCAAGGCCGTAGGCATCGCGCAACTTCCAGCGATCGGTGAAGCTGTCATGGCACGAGGCGCACTTCATGTTGATGCCAAGGAACGTCTGCGAGACGCTCTGAGAGAACTGCAGCTCCGGGGCCTGACCCGCACTGACGGCACCGCGCCAGATGATACCCTTGGCGAATCCCTCGCTGTCAGAAGAAGGCGCGACGAGCTCGCGTGTGAACTGGTCGTAAGGTTTATTGGCCAGCAACGAGAGGTAGAGCCAGTTGGTGATTTGCTTACGGCCGCCGTCGATGTAGCCCGTGCCGGCGTAGTCATTGCGCAGAAGGTCGTTCCAGAACACCATCCAGTGATCGGCATAGTCGACATTGCGCGCGAGCAGCGCCCGCACCAAACTTGCGCGCTTGTCCGGCCGACGATC
>CAMCWL010000113.1 GCA_945882655.1 Opitutus sp. GAS368 | reverse complement strand
GGAGTTCGCCATCCGCACCGACTTCACAGGCTACCTCGAAGGCGATCCGCTCTCCTGGGTCGACCTGACGCTGTTTTCCGCCAAGCCCGCCGACATCAAGTCGGTCGGCTTCGAGTGGAAGGACGGCAAGGCCTCTTTCTCCCGCAAAGAAGTCGGCGCCCCCTTCGAAGGCAAAGAAGGTGCTGCCATCGAGGAAATCGTGGCAACGCTGGCGACCATTCGCGCTGCCGACGTCGTCGCGCTCGACGACAAGGACGCCGCCAAGGCCGCTCGCTCCTCGCAGGTGAAGCTCGCGCTCTTCGACGGCACCTCCGTCACGCTCACCTTCGCCAAGCTCGCGAGCACCACACCTAACGAGCCGGGTAAGGCCTTCGTGCGCGTCGAGCACTCCGACCCTAAGCACAAGGCGAATGCCACCGCCAAGAAGGCCGCCTTCATCGCCGCCCCCTGGCTCGTCGAACAGCTCCCGGGATCCTTAGCCGACTTCAAGAAAGGCCTGCAGCCGCCCGCCGCCGAACCTACGGCACCGACCATCCAGATACCTGGCCCGGCCCCGACGATTATCACACCGACGGAGATTAAAGTGAAATAAGGGTCCTTTCGCAAAAGCCCTTGCCTCCCGAGGCGAGGGCTTTTTTGTGTCTATCTCCGATGGCCGCCGCCGAATCCCAGTCCCTCAGCACCTACCTGCCCGCCCTCGTGCAGATCGTCCTGGGTCTCTCGATCCCCGCGATCATCCTCATCGTCAGCCACCTCTTCGGGCAGCGCGCCAAGGGCAACTACATCAAAGACAAGGCCTACGAGTGCGGCCTGCCGATGGAAGGAAAGCCCCACCCTCGCTTCGCCGTGAAGTTCTACGTGACGGCGATGCTCTTCATCCTCTTCGACATCGAAGTCGTCTTCTTGGTACCTTGGGCTCTGGTCTACCGCGAGTTCCTTGCCGCTGGCATCGCGATTACGGCTGCCACCGCGGTCTTCCTCGGCGTCCTCGTCCTTGGCCTCGCCTACGAGTTCAAGCGCGGCGCACTGGAGTGGGATAAGTAAGCGCCACAGCGCCGATTAAAATGAGGCTGGCGGAAGGCTCCTTCCGAGGTTACCTGTGTTTCCGCAATGCATACCCTCACCACCATCCTCGCCCAAACTTCCGGCAATCAGGAAGCCGCCATCGCCGCCGGAATCCTCGCCTTCTTCGCAGCCTTCGCCTTCGTCTTCATCGCCATCGGCATCGTGACGGCGGTCGGCATGTGGAAAGCCTTCGACAAGGCCGGCCAGCCTGGCTGGGCCGCGATCGTCCCGGTCTACAACCTGGTGGTCATGTTCCGCCTCGGCGGCCAGTCCGGCTGGTTCGCGCTCGCCATCCTCCTCAACCTGATCCCCTTCATCGGCGGTCTCGCCTGGCTCGGCATCATCATCTGGAACCACGTGAACATCAGCAAGCGCTTCGGTCAGGGCGTCGGTTTCGCGATCGGCCTCGTGCTCCTCGCCCCGATCTTCTGGCTCATCCTCGGCTTCGGTTCCTCGAAGTACGTCGGCGAGCAGCCTGCTCAGGCCTAAGCCCGAGTTCAGTCGCAACGAAAAGGGCGCCCGCGGGCGCCCTTTTTTGTGCCGGTGCGTATCACTCAGGGACCGCAGATACCGCAGCCGCCGGGCAGCTCGCGGAAGAAGTCGTGGCCCTTGTCGTCGACGAGGATGAACGCCGGGAAGTCGACGACCTCGATCTTCCACACGGCTTCCATGCCGAGCTCGGGATAGTCGATGACCTCGACCTTGCGGATATTTTCCTGCGCAAGAATCGCGGCGGGGCCGCCGATCGAACCGAGATAGAAACCACCGTGCGCCTTACAGGCATTGGTGACGGTCTCGCCTCGGTTACCCTTGGCGATCATAACGAGCGAGCCGCCATGCTTCTGGAAGAGTTCCACGTAGCTGTCCATACGGCCGGCGGTGGTCGGGCCGAAAGAACCGGAAGCCATACCGACGGGTGTCTTGGCGGGTCCAGCGTAGTAGACAGGGTGGTCCTTGATGTACTGCGGGAGGCCTTCACCCTTCTCGAGACGTTCACGAATCTTGGCGTGCGCGATGTCGCGGGCGACGACGAGCGTACCAGTAAGCGCGAGACGCGTGGTGACGGGATGCTTCGAAAGCTCGGCGCGGATATCCGCCATGGGACGGTTAAGGTCGATTTTCACGACCTGGGTGGCGTCGGCATGCTTGCGCGCCTCGGCGGGAATGAAACGGCCGGGATTCGTCTCAAGCTGCTCGATCCAGATACCATCCTTATCGATCTTGGCCTTGGCGTTGCGATCCGCGGAACAAGAGACGGCGAGGCCGATCGGACACGAGGCACCGTGACGCGGCAGGCGGACGACGCGGACGTCGAGGGCGAACCACTTGCCGCCGAACTGCGCACCGATGCCGAGTTGGTGCGCGACCTTGAGGAGCTCTGCCTCGAGCGCGGTGTCGCGGAAGGCGCGACCATGCTCATTGCCGGACGGCGGGAGCGCGTCGTAGTAATGGGTCGAGGTCAGCTTGACGGCCTTCATGGTCGCCTCGGCGGAGGTGCCGCCGATGACGAACGCGAGGTGATACGGCGGGCACGCAGCGGTGCCGAGCGACTGCATCTTCTCCGTGAGGAACTTGACGAGGGACTTCGGGTTCAGGACGGCCTTGGTCTCCTGGTAGAGGTAGCACTTGTTGGCGGAGCCTCCGCCCTTGGCGACGAAGAGGAACTCGAACTTCGAGCCGCTCACGGCCGCGATGTCGATCTGCGCCGGCAGGTTCGTGCCGGTATTCTTCTCGGTGTAGAGGTCGAGCGGGGCGAGCTGCGAGTAGCGCAGGTTGTTCTGCGCGTAGGCCTGATAGACGCCCAGTGAGAGCGCCTCGGCATCATCGCCGCCGGTCCAGACCTGCTGGCCCTTCTTAGCGGTGATAGCGGCGGTGCCAGTGTCCTGACAGAACGGTAGCACGCCCTTCGCGGCGACCTCGGCGTTACGCAGCATCGCAAGCGCGACGGCGCGGTCGTTGTCGCTGGCTTCCTTGTCCGCGAGAATCGCGGCCACCTGCTCGAGGTGCTCAGTGCGGAGATAAAAATTGATGTCGTGCAACGCCTGGTTGGCGAGGAGCGTGAGGGCTTCCGGCGCAACCTTGAGCACGGGCTTACCGTCGAACTCGGCGACGGAGACGTGCTCCTTAGTGAGCAGGCGATACTTCGTAGTATCGGGGCCCAGCGGGAAGGGATCTTGGTAATGGAAAGGAGAAGCCATCGCGGTCATCATACGGGACGCAGGCCTACCCGCAAACGGAAACAGGTCAGCGCGCGGCCATCTGCGCCGGAGCACCGATCCGCACCTCGCCGAGGATCGCACCTTCGGGCACGTCGACCGACACCAAGGCCAGTCCGACCTGACCAGCCGCAGAACGCACGGTGCCAAGGACCTTCCCTTCCGACGACTTCAGCTCCTGACCGACCACTACTGATCCGGACACTCGGCGAAGGATGCGGCGCAAGGACCCCATCGACTGGATGCGGGCCATGACCTCTTGGCCGAGGTAGCAGCCCTTGGTATAACTGACCCAGGCATCGAGCCCACACTCCTGCGGAAATTCATTAGCGCCACAATCAGCGGGTACGGCTGGCACGCCGGCGGCGACGCGCTGCGCATCCAGTTCGGCGAGCGGCGCCAGCTCGCCGGGAGCGGCGACGCCGATTGGCGCGAGTACATCCCAAGCGGCGACGCCGTAACGCTGCGTCGTAATGACCTTGGCTCCGGCGACCGACGGCACATCGCCCCAGACGACCCACTTTTTCCAAAGGGCGGACTCATCGGTCGCGACGACGTCGTCGGCGATGACGTTCGCCGTCACAACAGCGATGAGTGCCTCAGCGCCGAGATGCGGGCAGAGCAAAAGGAATGACCCATCGGCTTCTTTCGCGATCACCGTGTGCGCGAGCACCCTGCCCTTGCGATTGAGCCAAAGGGCATCAGCCAAGGCGACGCCACGCAGATCCGCCGAGCACTGACCCTGCAGGAAAGCTGCGGCGTCCTCGCCCGTCACCCGAACGACCGCGGTGTCAGCTGGAGCGCAGCGCAGCGGCATCAGAGGGCCGCCCAGAGCAAGGCGATGCCGTGCAAGGCGAGGTTCGCGTAGACCGCGGCCATCACGTCATCGAGCACGATGCCGAAGCCTCCAGGGAGTTTCTCGAGTGCCTTGATGCCGAACGGCTTCGTGATGTCGAAAAGCCGGAAGAGCAGGAAGCCGAGGAGGATGAGGAGGAGTGACGACTTGCCGCCGTAAACGTAAGGATTGAAGAGGAAGACCAGCGGCATTGCGGCGAACTCATCGAGAATAATCTCGGACGGGTCCTTCTTCCCAATGAAGGCCGCGGCGACGCCGCACAGCAGGATCGCCGTGAGCACGACCAACGCATCGAAAGCGAGCTCATGCTCCCAACCCTTGGCGTGGGCGAGACGCACGACCAGCGCCCACCAGAGCAGGCCAGCCGCGGAACCCCAAGTGCCCGGTGCCTTGAGTCGTCCAAGCGGACCGAGCGTCGCGATTTGGACGATCATGAAGCCAGACCCGGCAGATGACGACGATGACGGATCAGATAGCTCGCGCCCGAGACCACGGTAATCACCACCGACAGCCAGAAGAGGACCATGATGATGACTTCCCAGTTTTGGTGCCATTCGGCGGAAAGATTCCAATGCGTCTCATAGGCACGCAGGCCGATGAGGTGGCCGATGGCGATGATCTGCAGGAACGTCTTGAGCTTACCAAGGCCTTCGGCCTCGAGCACCTGACCCGAAGCGGCCGCGAC
>CAMCWL010000112.1 GCA_945882655.1 Opitutus sp. GAS368 | reverse complement strand
ACCGCGAGGCGCGGGCCGTGGGCCTTGGCCATCTCGCGGAGGAAAGCGGGATCAGTCGCGGCGCGCGTACCGATGACGACGCGGCTTGCTCCGGCGGCGTAGGCGGCTTCGGCCGTCGCGCGATCGCGCATGCCACCACCGAACTGGATCTTTGGGCCGAGCGCGGCGATACGCTGGAGCGTCGGGAGATTGAGCGGGGCGCCGCCGAAGGCGCCATCGAGGTCGACGACATGAATCCAGGCCGCACCAGCTTGGGCGAAGACGATTGCTGGTTCGACCGGGTCTTTGTAGTAGTCGGTGCGCGCGTCATCGCGTCCTTGGCTGAGGCGGACGCAGCGACCGCCGCGGATATCGATGGCCGGATAGGCGAGCATGGGAATCAGGAGGCCTTCTTCTTCGGCGTGGCAGCCGAGACCGTGACCGGCTTCTCGCCGCGGATGGCTTCAGCTGTCACCGTGAACTTCGAGCCAGGGGTGGCTTCGGGCAAAGCGTACATCGTGTCGAGCAGGACGCCTTCGAGCACGGAGCGAAGGCCGCGGGCGCCAGTGCCGAGGGCGAGCGCCTTGTCGGCGGCGGCCTCGAGGGCTTCGCGACTGAATTCGAGGGACATACCCGAGAGGGCGAAGAGCTTACGGTACTGCTTCGTCGCGGCATTGCGCGGTTCGGTCAGGATGCGGATGAGGGCTTCGCGATCGAGCGGCTCGAGGACCGAGATGACCGGCAGACGGCCGACGAATTCCGGGATCATACCGAACGAGAAAAGATCTTCAGGCTGGAGGCCGGCGACGATTTGTTCGGCCGAGAGGGAAGGCTTGTCGTTCTGCGGGGGGACGAAGCCGAGGGACTTTGCACCGCCGCGGCGGGCGATGATGCGGTCGAGTCCGGAGAAGGCACCGCCGCAGATGAAAAGGATGTCGGCCGTGTCGACGCGGATGCACTGCTGCTCCGGGTGCTTGCGGCCGCCGGCGGGCGGGACGTTGCAAATCGTGCCTTCGAGTAGCTTGAGGAGCGCCTGTTGCACGCCTTCGCCCGAGACGTCGCGAGTGATCGAAGCCGAGTCGGACTTGCGGCCGATTTTATCAATCTCGTCGATGAACACGATGCCACGCTGGGCGCGTTCGATGTCCATGTCGGCCGCCTGAAGGAGGCGTAGGATAACCGTTTCCACGTCGTCGCCGACGTAGCCGGCTTCCGTGAGGGTGGTGGCGTCGGCGATCGCGAACGGCACGTCGAGCATGCGGGCGAGCGAGCGGGCAAGGAGCGTCTTGCCGGTGCCCGTCGGGCCGATCAGCAGCACGTTGCTCTTGTCGAGTTCGACGTCCGCGAGGTCACCCGCCTGGGCGGCGGTGGCCTGCGTGTGGCGATCGTTGAGGCGCTTGTAGTGATTGAAGACCGCGACCGAGAGGACCTTCTTGGCGTGGGCCTGGCCGATGACGTGCGCGTCGAGTTCGAGGCGTAGTTTCGCCGGCGGGATCAGCTTAATCGGAGCCAGCGGCTGTTTCGCCGGGGCTTCCTGCATGGCGGGACCGCCAGCGGCAGCGGAGGCCGCGGGCTTGCCGTCGCGGGTTTTCTCGCGATCGAGGAGTCGCCCGCAGGTGGAGACGCAGGCGTCGCAGATGCCGACGCCGGCGGGGCCAGCGATGAGCTTGCCCGCCTGGGCGGCGGGCTTGCCGCAGAAGGAGCAGCTCTCGGCGCGGTCCCCGGCCATGCGCTTAGGCGCGGACCGCCTTAGGCGCCACGACGTGGTCGACGAGGCCGTAGGCCTTGGCCTGTTCGGCCGTCATGTAGAAGTCGCGATCGGAATCGCGCATCAGGTCTTCGGGCAGCTTGCTGGTGTGCTTGGCGAGGACGTGGTTGAGCGTGTCGCGCCAGCGGAGGATTTCCTTCGCCGCGATCGAGATATCGGAAGTCTGGCCCGTCGCGCCGCCGCTGGGCTGGTGGATCATCACGCGGCAGTTCGGGAGCGCGTGGCGCTTGCCCTTGGTGCCGGCGGCGAGGAGCACCGTGGCCATGCTGGACGCTTGGCCGATGCAGTAGGTGTTCACCTCGCACGTGAGGAAGTTCATCGTGTCGTAGATCGCCATGCCCGCGGTGATCGAGCCACCGGGGGAGTTGATGTAGATCGAGATGTCCTTCTTCGGGTCTTCCATCTGGAGGAAGAGCAGCTGCGCGATGACCGCGTTGGCGACCTCGTCGTAGATCGGCGAGCCGATGAAGATGATGCGGTCCTTCAGCAGGCGGCTATAGATGTCCCAGGCTCGTTCGCCACGGGCGTCGCGTTCGACGACGTTAGGAATGATGTAGGACATGGTGGTACGAGGGGGACTGTGCCCGGAACGGGCGAAATCTCAACCTTAGGCAGCGATGCTGCCTGCGAGGACGGCGTCGAGAGCCTTGTTGAGGAGGGCGTCGCGGCGGAGTTCGGCGAGGCGCTGGCGGTCCTTGACCAGCTTTTCAGGCTGGGTCTGGCTGGCCTGGGCGGCCTGCATGATCGCGGAACCGAGCTCTTCGCGGGACACCTCGAGCTTCAGCTCTTCGGCGATGCGGGAGAGGACGAACTGGGCGCGGACGCGGAGAGCGGCGGCCTTCTTGGCTTCGGCGAGGATATCGTCGCGCTGGGTTTCGAGTTCTTCGGGCTTCGTGCCGCTGCGCAGGCGCATTTCGGCATACTGGTAGAAGAGGCCCTGGGCGACGGAGAGGATGGCGGATTCCGGGAGGGGGAAGTCCTGACCGGCGAGGAGGGCGTCGACGGCCTTTTCGCGGCGGGCGGTTTCGGCGGCCTGCTTCTTGGAGCCTTCGATGCCCTTGCTGAGCTGTTCGCGGAGTTCGGCTTCGTCCTTCACGCCGACGGCCTTGCAGAAGGCTTCGTCGATCTTCGGGAGTTCTTTGCGACGGACTTCGGAGGCCGTGATGGCGTAGGAGACTTTCTTGCCGCGGAGGGCTTCGCGCTCATGTGTGGCGGGGAAGACGTATTCAGCCTGGGCGGTGGCGCCGGCCTTGAGGCCGATCACGGCCTGGGCGATGGCGGGGACGGCGACGGCGGCGCTATCGGCACCGGCTTCTTCCCAAGTGGATTCGGCGCTGCCGTAGGACTTCGCTTCGGCGTCGATTTCGCTGACCGGCTTGCCGTCGACGGTGCCGACGTAGCCGATGCGGACGTAGTCGCCCTTGGCGGCGGCGTCATCGGTCTTCTCATAGCGGGCGCGCTGTTCGAGGATCTTCTTCAGGTGCTCGTCGATGTCAGCGTCGGTGACGGTGATCGTTTCGACGGGAACCTTGACGGACTTCCAGTCCGGGGTCTTGAAGTCAGGGACGACGTCGACTTCGTAGCGGAAGACTGCGTCGGCGCCGGAGCCGGCTTCCTTCTGGACGTCGGCGACGGTGTAGACCGTAAAGGATTTTTCCTGCTGGATGCGTTCGTAGCCCTGGGAAAGGAGGCGCTGGCTGACCTCGTCGGCGATCTGCTTGCTGTACTTCAGGCGCACGACGGCTTCGGGGGCCTTGCCTGGGCGGAAGCCAGGGAGGGCGGCCTCGCGAGAGAAGCCCTTGAGGACTTCCTTCTCGGCGGCAGCGACGGCCGCAGCGGGGACCGTCACGGTGACGGAGCGGCGGGTCGGGTTAGTTTCTTGGATTTTGATGTCCATGGTAGGTATAAATAGGAGGGAGGCCCCGGGTCTGCGGACGCAGTGGGGGAATGGCCGAGCAAATAGAACTACCCCCCACGGTCAACAGCGGAAGGCAGGCCTTTTCAGGCCTTTTCGGCCAACCTTTTGCGTAGAAGGGGCAGAACGCACCGGGGGACGAAGGCCGCAGCCTGCGAGAGCTTATGGCGGGCGATATCCTTCACGAAACTGGAGGAGGTCACGAACTGGTCCTGGCTGGGCATCAGGATGACCGTTTCGATCTCTGGGGCCATCAGGCGGTTGGCGTGGGCCAGGTCGAATTCGAACTCAAAATCGCTGAATTTACGGAGGCCCCGGATGATGGCGGCCGCCTTGTGTTTGTGGGCGAATTCAACCGTCAGACCATCGAGTTCGAGGACCTTGACGTTACGGATGCCCTTGCAGGCCTGGCGGGCCATGCTGAGGCGCTCCTCGACATCGAACCACGGGTTCTTGCTGTCGCTGGGGGCCACGGCGACGATGACTTTATCGAAGAGGCGCGAGGCGCGACGGAGGACGTCTAGGTGCCCCAGCGTGATCGGGTCGAAGGTGCCGGGGTAGACGGCGATGCGTTGGAGGCGGGACATCGTTTTCCTGTTGCGGCGTACTCTCGGGCGGGAACATCCTTTCGGCAAGCCCACATGCGTTTTCTTAGGCATCTCCCCAATCTCCTGACGGCTGCCCGCCTGCCGGCGATCTTCCTCATCACCCTTTGGACCTATTGGGCCGGTCCTTGGGCCAGCGCCGCCTTAGCTCTGTTCATCCTGGCCGCCCTGACCGACATCTTTGACGGCTGGATTGCCCGGAAGCTGAACGCCGTGACCGACTTCGGCCGCCTCATGGACGCCTTGGTCGACAAAATCTTCATCCTCGGCCTGCTCGTCGGCCTGGCCGCCATCGATTGCCTGCCAGTCATCCGCGTGAACGACGCCGGCGTGCACATCAACCCTGATGCCGCCACGGTGCTCTACACTTCGTTCGGCGTGATGCTCATCCTCATCCGCGAATTTCTGATCACTGGCTTGCGCCTTGTCGCGGCCGCTTCGGGTCAGGTGCTCGAGGCCGAAGGCCTTGGTAAGCTCAAGACGTTCCTGCAGATCATCGCCATCGGCCACCTCATCGGCCTGCGTGCCTATGAGACGCATTGGAATCTTTCCGCCGAATGGCACCAAAACTGGGA
>CAMCWL010000111.1 GCA_945882655.1 Opitutus sp. GAS368 | reverse complement strand
TGCGGGCGAAGTTCCGCTTCAACCCCAGACCAGAGCGAATGCGTTCAGAAGCCCTGCGAGATCCGACCATAGACGTCGGTCGAAGCGATCTGCGAGGGCAAGGCGGCTCTAGCCGGCGCGATGAGCACGGGCCAGTCGAGCGGGTCCTCGGGGAGGCGACCATGCGAGCCCTTCACGAGCGAGGCGTCCTGCGAGATGACTTTCATGAGCGCCTTGAAGCCGAGCTTCTTCTTCAACAGGAACCAGGCGATGCTGAGAATCGGGAAACGGATCTTGGGGTCGATGAACAGCTCAACGGGGTCGTAGCCGGGCTTGCGGTGGATATCCACGCAACGCGCGAAGTCAGGCTCACCCTGGCCTTCTTCCCACCAGTAATAAGAGAACCAGCTGTGGTCGTCGGCGATAACGACGAAGTCGCCGCTACGCACGTGCTTGATACCGACAGCGGCCTGACCATCGGCGTCGAGCACCTGGGCAACGCCGGGCGTGGCGAGCAGGACCTTGCGGACTTCCTCACGAACCGACGGATCGAGGACGACGACATGAGCGACCTGGTGGTCGACGACAGCGAAGGCTTTCGAATTAAAGGTATCGAGCGTGAGGCTGCCGTCCTCGGGCTTGAGCTCGAGCCAACCATGAGCGCGGAAGACCTTGTTCAGCGGGACGGCGCGATCAACGGCGGTGATGGCGTATTCGGAGACGATGAGGACCTCGACGCCGCGGGCCTCGAGGAATTCGGCGAGGTCGCCGACGAGCTTGTCGACGTCACGTCGCGCCACGTCGCAGCGCGGATCGGCGGGGCCGAAGCGCTGGAGGTCGTAGTCGAGGTGCGGCAGGTAGACCAGGCTGAGGTCGGGCTGCTCATGCTCTTCAATCCAGCGTGCGCTATCGGCGATCCACTGCGACGACGGTAGGCCAGCGCGCGGACCCCAGAAAGAGTGGAACGGGAAATCGCCGAGCTCACGCTTAAGCAGCTCCTTGAAGCGCTGCGGGTAGCTCGCGATATCGAAGATCTTGCCTCCGTCGGCCTTATAAACCGGGCGCGGCGTGACGGAGATATCCGCTGCGGTGCCCATGTTGTACCACCAAAAGAGGTTCGCGACCTTGAGCTTGGGGTTCTTGGCGTGGAGTTCGTCCCAGACCTTGGGCGCGAGCACGACGCGATTCGACTGCTTCCAGAACTGCACCTCGCTGAGCGTGCGGTCGTACCAGCCATTACCGACGATGCCATGCACACTCGGCTGCTTGCCCGTGAGGTAATCAGATTGCGCGGTACAGGTGACGGCGGGGAACGCGGGTCGGACCTTCGCGACGCTGCCCTTCGCGGCGCGCGCGGCGAGACGTGGCATGACGCCGGAACTCAGATCCCGGGCGGAAAGACCGACGACGTTCAGGACCGCGCGACGCATGGCTGCTGATCCCGGGCGCGCAGTTCATCGGCGGCCTTACGGACGACGGCAGAAGCCATCTCGTGGACCTGCGTGGACTTACCGATGGCGGTCGGTAGGACGAGCGTGAGCTGGCCGCCGAGGTGTTCGCGGAATTCTTCGAGGCCGGCCAGCATGGGCGCACCACCGTCGAGGTGCATCTCGGGCGAGTAGATCCGGAAGCCGAGGGCGACGAGCAGGTTGAGCGAGCGCTCGGTCTCTTCTTTGCCGAACAGACCAAGGTCGCGGGCACAGATCAGGTCGAGCGCCAGGCCCACGGCGACGGCCTCACCGTGCGTCAGGCGATGCTGGGTCATCGACTCGAGCTTGTGCGCGGCCCAGTGGCCGAGGTCGAGGGGACGGGCGCTGCCGAGTTCGAAGGGGTCGCCATTGCCGGCGATATGCTTGGCGTGCAGCTCGGCGGAACGACGGACGGCGCGGCCGATAGCGGGGATGTTCCCGGCGGCGAGCAGCGCGGCCTCCTTCTCGAGGTTGGCGAAGAAGACCGGGTCCTTGAGGAGCGAGACCTTCACGGCTTCCACCAGTCCGTCGCGGAGGCCGCGGGCGTCGAGCGAGGCGAGCAGCGCGAGGTCGTTGACCACGGCGGCGGGGACGGCGAAGGCGCCGGTGAAGTTCTTCTTCCCGAAAGTGTTGATGCCGTTCTTCACGCCCACACCGGCATCGCCCTGACCGAGGGTCGTGGTGGGCATGCGGACGAGACGCACGCCGCGGTGGGCGGTGGCGGCCGCGAAGCCGACAGCGTCGAGGAAGGCGCCGCCGCCGATGGCGAGGACGTAGGAGTGGCGGCAGATCTTGTCGGCTTCGATGGCCGCGAGGGCGGCCTTGACGACGGCCGAGTCCTTCTTGGCGGCTTCCCCGCCGGTGAGCACGAGCGGCGGGCGGGTGAAGTGAATGCCCATAGCCTTGCCGTAGGCGGCGACCTCGGCGGCAAAGCCCGGACGGGAGTTGGCCAGGCCAGCATCGACGATGGGGATGACCTTGGCGTCGGCGAAGAGGTCGGCGAGGACCCGGTTACCCGCAGTGAACGCGCCTTCGGTGAAGAAGATGCGGTGGCGGTAGGTTACCGCGAATTCGAGGTCAAGGGAGTCGTCCATAGCCCTGGGGGAGGGTTTATCAGAAGAGGTTAGACGCCTGAGGACAAGCCAAGTTCCCGATATTCCCCGCCGTAAAAGCCCCAAACCCTCCGGGAAGTCAGGTCGTCGGAATCCAGCGCCGCAACAACAGGGTCAGGCCGAAGGAGCCGAAAGGCATGATCCAGACGAGCCGCGAAGCAAAGACGGCCCAGCCGACTTCGACGGAGCCTTCGGTCGCAGCACGCATATAACCGACCGAGCAATAAAAGATCCCAGCCGCCGCAAAGTCGACCAAGGGGAACGCCGCCAGTCGGTCGGCGACGCGGCGGCCGACGCCGGCCGGCAAGGCGTGGCGACGATTGGAAAAGAAAATCCAGAGCCAGAACAGCAGGCAGCCAAAGACCGCAACCTTCGGCAGGCCGTTTACGTCGGGCAGGAACTGAACCAGCACGAGCGGCACCGGTACGAGATACAGCAGCCACTCGGCCCACTTGGGCGGCGTACCCGGACCGGCTTCATGGCGCGCGACGAGCGTAATCGAGAAGGTCAACAGCCAGAGGACGCAGGGATGCGCGAGGAGCGCGACGAGGTTCCCGCCGCGGAAGTGAGGGCCGTCGATGAGTCCGCCGACAGCGAAGAACCCAATCAGTGGCAGGAGCGCGCGGCACAGTCCCATGACGGCTGGCGCCCAGCTGACGCCTTTGTGCCAGCGATCATAGACCAGCACGCCGGCGACGAGGAGGAGCACGAGCACGGAGGTGATCCCGCGATGCCCGCCGAGCGAGGCGGCGACGGTGAACCATGAGCCGAAGAAGAGCGCGAGTCCGCCGACGATGAACGCAGACTTGGCCGAGACGAGGCCGGCCGGAATGGGGCGCGTCGATCGACGCTCGGCATCCCAACGCGCGTCAAAGGCGTCGTTGAGGATCATGCCGCCCACGTAGATGAGCGAGACGCCGAGGAGGAGCCCCAACAGCGAGAGCAAGAGGCCGTTGGCGTAAGGGAAACGGTCGGTGTAGACATACCCGAGCAGCCAGCCGGCGACGAGATTGCTCCAGACCGTCGGCAGGTTGGAGCCGCGGGAAAGGATCAGCCAGGCGCGGATCTGGGCGAACATCTCAGAGGGGCTTTACGCCGCGCTGCGCGAGTTCGGCGAGCGTCCAGCGATATTCTTCAGCGATCATGTCGGCGACATCGGCCGCGCGGACTTCGGGCGGCAGGACTTCCCAGGTATACGTCTCGATCTCGAGCTCTCGGCAGGCGCCGGGAGCTTTCGCGATGACGTCGAGCGCGGCCTTGAGGTGGTCGTTGGTCGTGGAGAGCTCGTCGGAGAGTCGGTCGGCGTTCACCGGCACATGGAAGTGCACGCGGAGTTCCTCGAGCGCGCGCAGCTGATCAATGGCGGCCATGGCGAACGGGATGTCTTTGAAGCGCACGATAGAGCCGTCCTTCGCCCGACCCATGGTCTGGTGCAGGTACGTGGGCTCATGCATCTTCGCGAGGCGCGCGAGGGCGACCTCGGTGGGCTTGAGCTTGAGCGCCGAGCTGAGGTGGAACTTGAGCACGGGCGCGCCGCCGGCGTTGAGCCGCGCGATGGCTTCGTGCGCTTCTTCGTATTGGAGCGCGAAGTGGCAGGTATCGTAAGCGATACCGAGATGCGCGTCGACGAGGCCCTTAGCGGGCTCTTCGGCGCGGAGCTGTTCGAAGAGACGAAGCGCTTCCGGCGTGTTCTCGGCGTGGCCAATTGGCTCCGGCTCGAGCGCAAGGCGCAGGTGCGTGCCGGTGCGATCGCGCAGGCGGGCAAGGTGTTCGGCGCACGCGAGCAAGTTGCGGCGCATGACCTTGAGTTCGTCGGCATTACGGCCGAAGCCCTTGAACGAACCCGGCAGCGTGCTGACGGTGCCGACTTTGTCGGGCGGACCAAACGCGGCGAGGAGATCGAAGAGGCGGTTGGTGTATTCGAGGCGCGGCGCTTCGCACCAGTCCGGCGCGAAGACGTTGTCCTTCACGGCCTGGCCATGGAACGGGCCGAACGGGAAACCGTTGATGCCGGCGACGACGCAGTTCTCTTTGTCGAGCCAGGCGCGGAAAGCCGCAAGCGTAGCGGGCACGGCGAGTTCCTTCGCGGCGAGATCGCCAAGACGCAGGCCGAGGACGTACGTCTTGCCAGGGCAGACGCGATCGCGCACGCGGAGCGCGTGGTCGCGCAGTCCGGCGAACGTCTCGACCCACCCTTCGCCGCGGTGGACGTTGGTGCAGTAGGCGAGAGAAAGTCCGGACGTGAGCTTCACGCGGGTCAGGCCTGGGCGGCGGGGTCCTTGAAGCGCGGC
>CAMCWL010000110.1 GCA_945882655.1 Opitutus sp. GAS368 | reverse complement strand
GCGCCGAGGGACGCCGCCGCGAGCAGGCTGACAAGAAGAGGACTACGACGCATGCAGTAACGGACGGATCAAGGGACGAACACGACAGCGGCGGCGGCGGCGGCCTCGACCGACTGCTTGGTGTCGGTCAGCTTGCCGTCTTGACCGATGCGGTAAGCGTTGAGCGTACCGGACTTCTGGCCAGCACACACGAGCCAGCGACCGTCGGCGCTGAGGCCGAAGCCGCGCGGGGTGGCGGGCGTGCCAAGCATGTGCTGGAGCAGCGTAAGCTTGCCGTCCTGGGCGATCGTGTAGACCGCGATGGAGTCATGCCCGCGATTAGAGACATAGAGCGTCTTGCCATTGGGGCGGACGAAGATCTCCGCCGTGGAAACGCCCTTCTTGTCGGCACCAACCGGCAGCGTGGGCAGGCTTTGAATCTGATTGAGGCCACCGTTACCTGCGACCGAGAAGGCGACGACGTTGAGGCCCATCTCGGTGTTCACGTAGGCGAACTTACCGCTGGGATGGAAGGCCAAGTGACGGGGGCCTTCGCCGGCGGTGACGCGACCAGACTTCGGCTTGTTCGGCGTGAGCAGCCCTTTCTCGGCATCGAACCTGAAGATGAAGATGTCATCCGTACCGAGATCGGCGACGTAGGCGCGGCCGTTCTTCGGATGGAAGTAAACACCATGCGCGTGCGGACCAGCCTGACGGCCGGCGTTAGGGCCCGAACCGACATGCTGGATCGAAGAGCTCGCCGGCGCGAAGGATCCGTCAGCCTTGATTGGCAAAGCGGTCGTCGATCCGGAACCATAATTCACCACGACCAGGTTACGGCCGGCGGCATCGACGACGAGGTGCGTCGGGCCTTTACCCTTGGAGGCTTCGGTGTTGAGCAGGCGCAGCTTGTCGCCTTCGACGGCGTAGGCGGCGACGGCGCCTTCGGCGGCTTCGGCGGTGGCGTAGAGGAACTTGGCGTCAGGGCTGAGCGCGACATAGGAAGCGGACTTGGCTTCGGCGGCGACGGTCGGCACCGAAATCTTGCCGGTCTTGCCGTCGAGCACGCAGCGCAGGATGCCGGGCGCCTTGGCACCAGAAGTGCCGACGTAGAAGACATACTGAGCGGGGGCCGGCTTCGGCGCCGCCTTGGCGGCAGCCTTCGGAGCGGGGGCGGTGGTATCGGCGGTCTGGCAACCGACGAGCGCGGCGGCGAGCGCGGCGAGGAGGAGGCGGGTAGTGTTCATGTGGTTGGAAATCAGGAAAGGAATCAGCGGCCAGTCCACCAACCGTCGAGCATAGCCGTGAGGCGCTTAACGTCGTCGGGGCGCGCCGCGGCGAGATCTTTGAGCTCACCCGGGTCAGCCTTGAGATCGAAAAGGCGCGGCGGTTCGGTGGCGTCGCCCGAACCCTGCTGGGTGCCACCGGTCTTGAGGCCGCTCGAGACGATCAGCTTGAGGTCGCCAGCGACGAGCCAGCGGTAGCGCAGACTGGCCGCAGGTCGTGCCAGATCGAGGATGTCGTGCGTCGAGTTCTGGCCCGCGACAAAGGGACGCGCCTTCAGAGCCGCGTCGTCGAGCAAGTCGAGGCCGTCACCGTCGGCGGGCACAGGGGCGCCGGCGAGCTTGAGCAAGGTCGGCAGGATATCCACCGCGCTGGCGGCCTCGGCCATGACCGTCGGCTTGATGCGGCCGGGCCAGCTGACGAAAATCGGCGTACGGACGCCGCCGTCGAAGGGCGACTGCTTGGAGCGCTCAAAATCTACCGACGGCTTATCCGTGCGCGGAATCCAACCGTTGTCGGTGATGTAGACGATGATCGTGTCGCGGGTGAGGCCTTCCTTCTCCAGATGGGCACGCACCTCGCCGATGGTCTCATCGAACCACTCCACCATCGCGTGGTATTTGGCGGCCTGCGGCGTCGGCGACTTATCGCGATACTTGGCGAGCAACCTTTCGGGCGGCGTGTGCGGATCATGCGGCATCATCGGCGCATACCAGGCGAAGAACGGCTTACCGTCCTTCTTCGCACGGCTGATGAAATCCGTCAGCGGCGCCAAGGTCTTGCGGCCGATGTCGAGGCCCTCGTCGCCGTGGCGACCGCCCTTCGTCATGCCTTCGGTAAAGCCGCCGGTCTGATAGGGACCCATCCACCACTTACCCGTCTGCAGACTGACATAGCCCTGCTCGCCGAGCAGGCGGGGCAGGATCGGCGATTCCTGGAAGCGCTTGATCATCTGGGCGCGCCCCTCGAGGAAAGCGGCGTTCTTCTGCTTCGCCGCAGCGGCCTTGGCCGCGCCTTTGGCGCCAGCGGAGGCGCTGACGGGCACGAGCGGATCGTTACCGGTCAGACCGTGGCGGTGCACATGGCGGCCGGTCAGCATCGAGGCTAAGCTCGGTCCGCAGAGGGAGTTCGTGACGTAGCCCCGAGGAAAGACGCGAGACTCCGCCGCGAGTTTGTCGAGGTGCGGGGTGCTGACCGCCTTCGAACCCATGAAGCCGTAATCAAACCAAGCGTGGTCGTCCGAGACGATCATCAGGATGTTCGGCGGACGATCGGCGGCAGAAAGCGGCAGACAGAGGCACGCAAGGGCAGCAACGCAAAGGGGCAGCAGACGGGGCATGCCATATAGACTCCCCAAAGCGCCGACCGTTCCCACCCAAAAAGTCAGCCAACTCTAGTCATTTAGTGTTCCCGCAGAGAAAAGCGCCCCACCCCCTTTGACGAACCTGCGACCTTGGGCATAACGACCCCCTTCGCCCTCCCTGGGACCTCGACGCCGCAGGATAGCCCACCCCTGTAGAAAATATTATACGATTTTATCAAGTTGTCATTCAACGACTTGTGTAAATTCACCCCTCCGACCCCCCTTTTTTAGCCCTATATATACAGGCCCCTTTCTTTTTCCACATGATCAACAACATCACCCCCCGCACCGCCAAGCCCGACGCACTGACCTCCCTCCTCCGCTCCGACCTCCCCGACCTCGGTGAAATCCGGGTCAGCATCGTCGAAACCTCCCCAGACCGCTCCGGCGAGGCCGACTCGCTGACGCTCTACTTGAACCAGATCGCACGCTGGGCCCGCCTCGGCGCCGAAGAGGAACTCCGCCTCGGCCGCCTCATCAAAGCCGGCAAGGACGCCGATGGCAGCCTCACCCTCGCGGGCCAGGCCGCTTTCGACGAACTCGTGAACCGCAACCTCCGCCTGCCCTACCACGCCGCCAAGCAGATGCGTGTCCCTCGCGAGGAGATGATGGAGCTCGTCGCAGCTGGTAATTTCGCGCTCCTCGCCGCCGCCCGTGACTTCGACGCCGACCTCGGCCATCGCTTCAGCACCTACGCCTTCTGGGGCATCCGTAGCGCCATCATGCGCGAACTTAATTTCCTTCGCCGTACCGTCCGCCTGCCGCGCAATCTGCACGAACAGCTTTCGAAGCTGCGCAAAGCCGAGGCCGCGCTGCTCCAGAAGCTCGGTCGCGAACCCGAAGAGGAGGATGTCGCCGCCTTCCTGGAATGCACCCCGGAGAAGATCATCGAGTTGCGTAGCTATCAGCAGCACAGCCAGTCGCTCGATGCGCCCCTCGGCGAAGAAAGCGACACCACCTTCGGCGACACGCTGAAGGATGATGACGCCACGACGCCGGCCGCGCACGCCGAAGCCGCCGACTTCAAGGACGCGCTCCGCGAAGTCCTGGCGCAGCTGACGCCCCGCGAACTGGAAGTGACGCGCCTCCGCCACGGGCTGGACGGCGAAGAGCTGACGCTCGACGCCATCGGCCAGCTCCAGGGAGTCTCCCGCGAGCGCATCCGCCAGATCGAGGCCGCCGCCCTTCGCAAGCTGAACCAAGGCATCCGCCGATAACCCCTTGTGCCAAGGGGCGGGTTGGCTATGATGAAGGCGTGCCCTCCCTCCTTCGCATCCTGCTTGTCGTCGGACTCATCGGTCCGCTGACACCCAGCGCGTCGGCGCAGCAGGTTGAGCCCTTCGAGGAGCCACCGATCAACTACTCGGTGACGCCGACGAACGATCGGGCGACGGCGATCAGCGCCAAGTTCCAGAGTCGCGCCATGGAGATTCGCTCCATGCCGGCGAAGAAGCGCCTCCAGTGGCTGCTCGCCGAGCTGGGCGTGCCCGTCGAATCCCAGATCTTCGTCTTCAGCAAGACGAGCCTCCAGCGTGAACTCATCAATCCAGAGACCCCACGTGTGCTCTACTTCTCCGACGAGGCCTATGTCGGCTGGTCCCCGACCGGCGCCTTCGAGGTCGCAGTGTTCGACGCCAAGCTGGGCGCCACCTTTTATGTCTTCGAACCGCATGCCACGAAGGAAGAACCGCTGCTCGCGCGCAGTGGCGACTGCCTGCTGTGCCATTCCCGGCATGAGCATACGCCCTCCCTGCGGACGCGCTCCGTCTTCCCCGATGCGAACGGTGAACCGCTGAGCGGCTCCGGCAGTTCCAATATCGCCCCCTCAACCCCGCTCGCCGAGCGCTGGGGTGGCTGGTATGTCACCGGCACCAAGGCGCCCTTCGAACATCGGGGTAATCTGACGGGCAAGAAGATCGACGACTTCGAAGGTCCTTCCGCCCAGCCGACCCGTAATCTCCTAAGCCTCGAAGGTGTCGTGGATACCCGCCGCTACCTCCTCAAGACGAGCGACGTCGTGCCACTGCTGATGCACGACCATCAGGTGCACGTGCATAACGTCCTCTCGACGGCCAACCAAGACGCGCGCATTGCGCTCCATCGCTGGCCGGCGATGCGCGAGATCCTCGGCCTGCCGAAGGACGCGCCGCCCCAGGGCTCATGCGTCGTAGTCTTCGACAGCCAAGCCGAGAAGGTCATCGACGCGCTGCTCTGCCGCGACGAGGCCGCCTGGCCCGCCGGCGGCATCCAAGGCGATGGCGTCTTCGCCCCCGCCTA
>CAMCWL010000109.1 GCA_945882655.1 Opitutus sp. GAS368 | reverse complement strand
AGGCGGTAGGGCAGCGGGTAGCCGTTGCGGCGATCGACGGCGTGGACCTGCTTGCCGTTGGCGTCGGTGTAGCCGAACGCGGCGCGAGAGATGAACGGATTGTCTGGGAACTTCTTGGCGTACTGCTCCTTGGCGTAGTGGAGGTCGATGTCCCAGGTGGTGGGCACGCAGCCGTCATCGAAGTCGCGGCGGGTGATGATGTCTTCCTTGTTCAGGATGATGTCGCCGTCGAAGAGGCGGGATTCGCGGGGGCCGCCGACGTGCGAGGCCCACTTGAGGTCGGAGAGGGCGTACTTAGCCTTGTCGGGTCCGTTCTTGAGGGCGGAGAAAGCGCCATACATCGCGCGGAAGTTCCAGTCGCGGATATATTCGAGGTCCTTGATCGGGTCCTTGTCGAAGCCGGATTCCCAGAACCACTCGGCCTTCATGAAGGGCTTGTCGTCGATCTTGGCCTTGGATTTTTGGAGCAGAGGGAAGTCGCCCATCTCGAGCGGCAGTGCCCACGGGGTGGCGGGCCAGCTTGAGGCTTGGTCGGCGTCTTGGTAGAACCACATGTTGGACATCCCCATGCGTTTGTCGGGCTCGGTGCGGAAGGTCGCACCGGCGTAGGCGCCGACCCAGCCGTGGCCGGTGGTGTCCGCCACGAACTTCGCGCGGAAGATCTTCTCGCGGCCGGTCTTGACGTCGATGGCCTTCACGGCGGCGATACGGTTGCCGTCCATGATCACGCCGGTGGCGAAGTGACCGAGGAAGAGGGAGATATTCTTTTCGTTACGGACGACCTTTTCCTTGAGGTCATCGCCAAAGCTGTCGATGCGGCCAGGGCTGTCGGGCGAACGGTCGCCGATCTCTTCGATCATCTCGCCGAGGTGCGGGAACTTGCCGCGCGTGGTACCGCCCATGGCCCAGACGCCGATTTCGGAGCTGCCGTTGCCGCCGAGGACGAAGCGGTCCTGGATGAACGCGACCTTGAGCGACTGACGAGAGGCGGAGAGCGCCGCGCCGAGGCCACCGTAACCGCCACCGACGACGACGAGGTCGAACTCGCCTTGGTCTTCCGAGCCCTTGGGGCTATTCCACTTCGAGCGGGCGGCGACGAGCGCTTCGCCTTCGGGCGGGGTGAAAGAAGCGTCCTTGCTGAAGAGGATGGCGTCGGCACGACCGGCGAAACCGGTGAGGTCATGCAGGGCGATCTTCACGTCGCCCGCGGGCAGGGTGACCTTACCGCCCGCTTGCCAATGCCACTCGGCGCCCTTCGTGCCGAATTCGGCGGCGACGGGCTGTCCGTTGACGATCAGCTGGAAGCGGCCCGGGGTGCCAGGTGCGTTCCAGTGGGCGACCCAATCCTTAGTGCGCACCCAGACGCGGTATTCGCCGGCGGAGGCGATGCGGACCGAGCCCGTGGCATCGGCGACCGGCTTGCCGAGACCGTGGGCCAGGAGGTAAGGCGAGCCGACGATGTTCGTGAAAGAAGTGTCGAGCTTCCAGCCGCCCGCAGAGGCGAGGGATTCGGCTTCGACGAAGACCGTATCGGCGGACTGGGCGCGGCCGACGACGGCAGCCAGCAGGGACAGTCCAAGGAAGGGGAGGACGCGAGGGGACATGGACTTATTAGATGGCAGTCGGATGAAAGAGTTCCAGCGGAAAAGGGGGTGGGGAGGTGGTAGCGGTTGGCGGTTAGCGGTTGGGAACATCAGCGAGCAAAGGGGAACCGGAGACCGGATGATTGGCTGGGGTCACACATTTTCAGGTCTCGGGTCTCGGCGATCGGGAGCCAGGTACGGGTCAGAAGGTGCAGGTTCGGGGCCCGGGCCCTGATTCCTGAACCTGATCCCGTACCCGCACCTGCAACCGAGACCTGTGACCCGAGAATGATAACCGGTTTCCGGTCTCCCTTTGGTGCGTTGTGTTTATCCAACCGCTTACCGCTAACCGCCGAAACCTAATCCATTCAGCCCTCGATTCAGACCTCAATTCCGTCCTCAATACAGTCCTCCCCATGATCTTCCGCCTCATTGCTTCGCTCAGTGCTTCCGCCTGCCTGGCCGGCGATATCCCTTCGTCCGGCCTCTTGGTCGATCTGGATGCGTCGAAGGGAGTCACAGTGGATACCCAAGGACGAGTCACGACGTGGCAGAGTCAGGCTGGTCCAATCGCGGCCCGTGATTTCGTCGGTCAGCCGAAGGGCCGCGCTGATGCTGCCTCTGGCCTCCCAACGCCGGTGAAGGGTTCGCCCGCGGCGCTTTCCTTCCGTCAGCAGGAACTCGTCTGTCATGATGAAGCGGCTTTCGACGGACTGATCCGCGGCGACGGTTGCACGTGGGTCACGGTGATCAAGGTCTACCCGCAACGCGTCGGCCTCAAGGATGTGAACTCATTCTTCGGCAACCTTCGTAATGGGCAGAAGTACGAAGGCCTCTGGGGCTGCCTCGATGACGACAACACAGTCTGGTGGGGCGCCCGCAATGGGCTCACCTTCGGACGCTTCGACGTCAATAACCCCAAGCTCGTCGGACCGAAGCTGGAGGAGGGGCGATTCCACGTGCTCGCCGGCCGCCTCGGCGCAGGGCAGGGCGAGGTCCTCGCCGAATTCTTCGTCAACGATCTCAAGGCCTGCGCGACCGCGCGCTTTCCAATTAATCCCAAGGCCGACGCGTCGAAACTCGCCGTCGGCCAGGAACGCGATGCCATCCAGCATCCCGGTAAGGAATCTTTCGATGGCGAAATCGCGCGCTTCCTGCTTTGGAATCGTCCGCTTACCGATGCGGAGCTGAAGACGGTGTTTGATGGTGTGAGGTAGGGTCGGGACCGCTGCCTTGGGGTAGGGACGTGATTGCCATCACGTCCGTGGGCGGACGGACGATGGAATGGTCAAAGACTATGCCCGGTGGTCCGCGCATGCCGTGGCGAACGGCGGCCATGGCAATGGCCGCCCTACCTACCGCCTCACTTCTTGAACTGCTGGGCGCGCTGCTTCATGCGCTCTTCGATCGCGTCCAGGACCTTGTCGGCGACGTCGTTGGTGATATCGGCATCGGCCGCCATCATTGCAGTCTTAGTGGCCGTGCGTAACTCGGCGGCGGTGTCTTCGAATTGCGTACGCAGGGTCTTCTTTTCGTCGTCGGACGCGTATTCAGCTTCCTTGCGAAGTTCCGCCTGCTTGGCGCGGACAGCTTTCACACCTTCGTCCTGGAAGGTCTTGAAAAGGGCGACCCTGCACTGGTTGAGTTGTTCCGGTGTGACACCTTCGATTTCCTCGGGGAGGAAGCCGCCCTTGCCGCCGAACTTCGAGTTGCCGGGCTGGTGCGGGGCTTCGGCTGCAGGAGCATCAGCGCTCGGGCTGGTGGACTTGCCGGCGAACTTGCTCGCCGACTTTGGTGCTGCGATCTTCTCGGCCGGAGCCTGGGCGGTGGCGGACTGCTTGGCGTCCATGGCGAAGTAAGTCGCGGCGGAACCGATGGCTACGCCGAAAAGGATGGGGAAGAGCTTGTTCATAGGGGGAGGGGTTGGGGTAGGGGTAGGCTATTTAGAAAACCCCGAGCACGGGGGAAAGTTGAGGGAAGAATCGATGACAGGGTCGATGACAGAGGACTGAATCGATGACAGAGTCCAGTGGGCACGGTTCCCGACACCCGCTACCCGGGGCCGCCACCCGCCACCTGAAATGTATCGGGTAGGGCTGACCGCCCTCGGTCAGCCGGTAGGGACGTGATTGCCATCACGTCCGTGGGCGCACGGAGCTCGAATGGTCCAAAGACTTTGCCCGGTGGTAGCACGTGCCTCGGCGAACGGCGGCCATGGCAATGGCCGCCCTACCTAGAGGCACGCTATGTCGTGACGCGGTCCCGACCCTACCCGAGGCAACCAATTAGCCCTGTCCCTGCCCCTAGCCCTGTCCCTCTCCGCAGCTTGGCTGCGGCGTTACTTCTTCTCCCCGAACGGGAAAGGCTTGAGCGGGGTCTTGGTCGCCTTGGTGCCCTTCTTAGCGGCGGCGGCCTTCGCGCGACCTTCGACGGCTTCCATAATCTTCTCGAGGGTTTCCTTGCTGAGGGAAGGGGCGGCCTTGCTCACGGCGGCGAGGGTGGCTTTACGTAAATCAGCGATCAGGACTTCGAAGTCATTACGCATGTTCTTCTTCTCATCAGGGGAGGCGAATTCGGCTTCCTTGCGCATTTCGTTCTGCTTGGCCTTCAGTTCCTTCACCGTCGGGTCCTTTTGGGCGACGAGCGCGGCGATGCGGAATTTCGTCATATCTTCGGCGGAGACGCCTTCGACGTCGGCGAGTAATTGGACCGGAGTCATCGGCTTTTCTTCCACCTTGGCTTCGGTCGTCTCGGGCTTCGCTTCCGGGGCGTCCTTCTTGGCGAGCTTGGCCTCGGCCGCCTCTTTTTCGCGCGCCCGCTGCGTCGCTTCCTGACCGCGCTTCTTGGTGGCTTCCTCGATGGCGTTGAGCGTGAACACCAGGGAGTCCTTATTGATCGAGGCGTCGATTTTCAGCACGGAGTCCATCGTCGCCTTGACCATCGCATCGCGGGCCTTTTCGAAATCGAGACGAAGGTCTTCGGCTTCGTTGCGACCTTTCGTGAAGCGCGTGCGCTCCTTGAGTTCGTTCAGGCGAAGGCGGGCGGCCGAGATGGATTCGTTACCGTAAGACATCATCAACGCCCGGCGGATCTTGGCATATTCTTCGGCGGGCACGCCATCGACGGATTCCGGAAGGTTGGACTGGCCTTTGGTCTGTCGGGCAGGTTTTTGGGCCGCAGGGGCGTCGGCCGGAGCATCGGCCGCGAAACCGACTAGGGCGAACAGGGTGGCAAAAAGGAAAAGGGCGGGGCGCATGGGTCTGCCTTTATAACAGCAGACTCCGCAGGAAGTTGCAGGATTTGAGAGGTAGGGACGTGATTGCCATCACGTCCGTGGGCGGACTGAGGTGGG
>CAMCWL010000108.1 GCA_945882655.1 Opitutus sp. GAS368 | reverse complement strand
GAGCGGGGCGAGCAGGAGCGCGGCAAGGTGACGGAACTTCATAAAAACGTTTCAGCGGGGCGCAGCCCGCCCGCCGCACCGAAAGGTGGGCGGATGGGGATTAGGCGCCGGTTCAGGCCAACCAGTCGGTCATGATGCGACCGCCGTTGACGATGTCGACCGGACGGCCGCCATCCGACATGATGCGCTTATCGGCGTTGATGCCGAGGACGCGGTACATGGTCTTGGCCAAGTCTTCCGGGCCGACCGCGTCGCGGTCAGGCTCGCCACCGAGAGCGTCGGAGGCGCCATGGATGTAACCTTCCTTCATGCCACCGCCGGCCATGGCGACGGAGAAGACGCGCGGCCAGTGGTCGCGGCCGTTCGTTCCGTTGATCTTCGGCGTGCGGCCGAACTCGGAGCTGACGAGGACGAGCGTACGCTTGAGCATGCCGCGGTCCTGGAGGTCGGTGATGAGGCGGGCGAAAGCTTGGTCGAAACTCGGGGCCTGACCGTCGAAGGCGCTCTTGATGTTCGAGTGGTGATCCCAGCCGCCGAAGGTGACGGAGACCATGCGAACGCCGGCCTCGACGAGGCGGCGAGCGAGGAGGAAGCGCTGACCGGCGGTGTTGCGGCCGTATTCATCGCGCAGCTTGTCGGATTCCTTGGAGAGGTCGAAGGCCTCGCGGGCCTTGGCGCTGCTGACGAGGCCGTAGGCGGCCTGCTGGAAGCTGTCCATGGCGCCGATGGCGTCGGACTTTTCGGTGGCACGGAAATGTTCGTCGACGGCGGCGAGCATGCTGCGGCGGCGATCGAAACGCTGCGTGGTGACATCCTTCGGGGCGAGAAGGTCGCGGACGGCGAAACCCTTGTCGGCCGGGTCGCTACCGAGCGCGAACGGACCGAAGGCGCTGCTCATGTAGCCCGTGCCCTGGTCAGGGATGCTCTGGCTCGGGACGACGACGTAGGGCGGGAGGTTATTGCGACTGCCCTGTTCGTGCGAGATGACCGAACCGTAGCTCGGGAACTTGATCGCGGGGCTCGGGCGGTAGCCCGTGAACATGTTGTGCGTACCGCGTTCGTGCGCCGCTTCACCGTGCGTCATCGAACGGACGATGGTCAGCTTGTTCATGATCTTCGCGATGTTGACGAACTTCTCGCCGACGTATTCGCCGGGGATGGAAGTCTTGATCGGCGTGTACGGACCGCGGTAATCAGGAGAAGCGAAAGGCTTCGGGTCCCACGACTCGTGCTGCGCCATGCCACCCGGAAGGTAGATGTGGATGACGGAGTCGGCCATCGCGTTGAAGGACTCGACGCTGGGGATCGCGGACGCTTTGAGGCGAAGCATGTTCGGGAGGCTCAGGCCGAGCGTGCCGACCATGCCGATGTGCATGAAGTCGCGGCGACTCAGAGCGTTCAGAACGTCGGGGTGGTTTCCTTCACAATTGCGATGGAGTTTCATAGGTCTGTCAGGGGTTGTCTTTTAGACAGTTAGATGTCCGACAGGTTGCGAATAAATATATACATTTCCCCTATAATGTGGCCGATGGCACTATATGACTCTAATCGCTCTTTAAATGTATTTATACGGTGTAATTCTTTCCTAAAAACGCCATGCAAGGCGTCAATCGACACCAAGGCCAGGTAACCGCGCACAAAAAAGGGCGGGCTTAAACCCGCCCTTTCGGACCGAAATCAGGCTTCGATTTACTTGATCTCGCCGATGGAGATATTGCGGTACTCGACCTTCATCTTGACGTTACCGTGCACCTGGAGGCCCACCGGGCCAGCCTGAGGGTAGGCCGCATCAACGTAGTTCGAGACCTGCTCGCCGTTGATCCACACGGTGTAGGTGTCGCCCTTGGCCTGGAGGCGGACCTTGTTCCACTCGCCGTTCTTCCAGAGGGCCGCGACCTTCGGAGCCCAGCCAGCTTCAGGATACTTGCCGACGTAGAACGCGCCGGTCATGTCTTTCTTGAGGGAGCGGGAGACGCCAATCTGCATCTGGATATCCTTCTTACCAGCGGCATCGCGGCGCACCATGATACCGCTGTCGATCTCACCGCTGAAGCGGACTTCGCACTCGATGACGACGTCCTGGTAGGACTTCTCGGTGTAGAGCATATTGCCCTTCTTGTAATCCTTGAAGGCGAGATCGTTGACGCCCGTGAGGACGCCGTCAGCGGCGGTCCAGAAGGCGTCAGGACCAGAGGTCTTCCAACCTGCGAGGTCTTTGCCGTTGAAGGCTGACTCAAGTTTCACGTCGGCGGCAGAGGCCGAAACGACGAGGGCGGCGAAGGCCGCGAGGAGACGGAGGGAGGTCATGTTTTTAGGGGTAGGGGTAGGGATAGGGGTGGGGATAGGAGATTCAACCCAAGAGCGTAGCTGGAATCAGAAAGCCATTTTCCGAAATCCATTTGCCTCCTGTAGTCCCTACCCCTACCCCTCTCCCTACCCCCACCCCTTCGCCACCCCTTCATCACCCCCATGCCCACCCTCCGCCTCCTCGCCCTCCTCACCGTGTGCTCCCTCGCCCAAGCTGCCGAAGTGAAATATGAACTGGTGCCGAACTTCCTCGGCACGCCTCCTGGCAAGGCCCAGATCGGCAACGGCCATGGCGAAATCGCCGTCGACTCCGCTGGCTTCATTTACGTCAGCGTCCAAGAGAAGGACGCCGGCATCCAAGTCTACGGCAAGGACGGCAAGTACGTGAAGACCCTCGCGCTACCCTCCTCCCTCCACGGCTTCACGGTCCGCAAGTCGGCCGAAGGCGAGTTCCTCTACGGCGCGGTGCTCAATGAGCAGCGCTTCATCAAGGCCAAGCTAGATGGTACCGTCGTCATGGAAATCAAGCCCGACGCCTTCCCTGCCGACAAGGGTAAGACCAAGGACAAGGCGGGCAAATCCGTCAACGCCCTGAAGCTCACGAGCTGCGACGTGGCCCCGAACGGCGACATCTACATCGTCGATGGCTACGGCAAGAGCTGGGTCTTCGTCTTCGACAAGGATGGAAAGTTCAAGTCGGTCTTCGGCGGCCCCACGCAAGTCGTGGACGGCAAAGGCTTCGCCAATACCCACAAGGTCTTCGTCGACACCCGCTTCTCCCCGGCCCGTCTACTCTGCCTCGACCGCGGTAATAACCGCATGTTCCACGTCGACCTCGACGGCGCCAACCCGACGATGATCGCCAACAAGGGCCTGCGTAATCCCTCCTCTGCCTCCTTCCACGGCGAACTGATGTGCGTCGCCGAAATCGCCGGACGCGTCTCCGTCTGGAATAAGGAAGGCAAGATGGTCGCTGACCTCGGCTCCAACGAGAACACCGGCGCCAACGGCACAAAGAAGGAAACCAACACCCCTGGCGTGAAGCCGGCTGACTGGCGCGAAGGCGTCGTGACCTCGCCCCACGGCATCACCTTCGATAACGACGGCAACATCCTCGAGACCGAGTGGAACACCTTCGGTCGCGTGCTGCGCTGGAACCGCAAGTGATCCGCGCGTTGCGCCAGCTGGTCCTGACCTGGGGAGCCCTCGTGCTCCCCTTGTTCGTCTGCGCCCATAACGGCGAAGTCCTCTTGGCGCGCCTGACGATGCATGCCGATGGCGCGTGCTCGCTCAAGGTCACGGCGGATCTGGAGGCGAATTTCAACATCCGCGAGCGCGCTGAATTGGCGAAAGTCGCCGAAGGGCTCTTCACGATTTCAACCGGCAAGGACCTCTTCCCGCTCACGCAGGCGGCGGGCTCTCCAGACTTCTCCTCGTCCACGAAACTGGAGACCGACTCACCCTTCCAGCACACGGCGGATGAGCTCGCGAAGGACTACCGACTCGAGAGCGCGGAGTGGCGTTGGACACCCCAGCCGCGCAACTTCCTACTGCGCCTGCCCGATGAAAGCCCCCATACAGTACTGCTCTGGCTAGTCGACGAGACCAAGCCAGAGGCCAAGGCCCGTTGGGTGATGATGGTCGCCGGCGATGAATCGCCGCTCATCCAAGCGCATGAAGCGAAAGATCACCTCGGCCTGCGCATGCTGATCCTCTGCGGCGTCACGATGCTCATCGTCGCGGCGGCCTTGGCGTTCGGCTTCCTCGTACTGCGCAGACTCCGGGCGAAGTCGGCGGGCTAAGTCAGCGTTGCCTCGACGAAACCGGCCCGCGCCTCGAAGTGCGGGTTATGTCCGCTGTCGGGCAACGTGACGACGTCCGCTTGCGGAAAGTGCGCGCGAATGGTAGCGACGTCTTCATCGCGGATGTAATTCGATTTCCCGCCGCGCAGGAAACGGGTCGGGCCGTTCCAGACATCACCAACAGCCAAAGGATTACCAAGGATCTCGGGCAGCGAATGCGTGAGGGCCTCGCGATTGACGGTCCAGCGCCAGCGGCCTTCGGCATCCTGTCCGAGGTTCGTCAGAATAAACTGACGCATGCCCCACTCGGGCACCTGCGCGGCGAGCTTCTCCTCCGCATCCTTGCGCGACTTCACGGCGGAAAGATCGAGCGCGTTCATCGCGCCAAACTCGACGCGGACGCGGTCGGAATAAGCACGCGGAGCAATGTCCACGACCGTGAGGCGCGCGACGAGGTCGGGCCGGTCCATCACGAGACGCATCGCGGCCTTGCCGCCCATGCTATGGCCGACGAGGTGCACAGGACCGAGTGCAAGTCCGTCCAACATCGCGATGACGTCGCCAGCTAACGCCGCATAGGAACAGTCGTCCGCCCAGGGCGATGACCCATGGTTTCGCAAATCGGGCGCCAGCACGCGGTGGCCGCGTTCGGCGAGCGCCACGCCGGCGGACTGCCAGTTGCGCGACGAACCGAGCAGGCCATGCAGCACCACGAGCGGCGCGCCGGAGCCGCCGAGTTCGCGAATGATCAATGGAAGCGGTGCAGGCACGAGAGACGCCAAGGTGGAGGCGCCGGGCCCGAGGTCGAACCATTTTCCCGCAGAGGTCTTGAACAACGCCACCGGCACCCTATGAACATCGCATGCTCTCCC
>CAMCWL010000107.1 GCA_945882655.1 Opitutus sp. GAS368 | reverse complement strand
TGCAGCAAGAGTCGGTGGTAATTCGTCGAGTGCTGGCTGAAGCCACCGTCCGGACCAATTAATTCGACGCACTGCTCAGCCAAAGCTTCCATGCCGCGGCGATACCAAAGATAGGTACCGTCCAGAGCGGGCCAGAACGTGGCGGCGGTTTGCAGCCCGATGGCTTCGGAGATACCGTGGTTGTTCTGCTGTGAGAGCGCGTAGTCTAAATGGAACTCAATGCGTTGGCCGGTGGCGTCGGCGAAACGGGCCGCGAGTGTCAGGCGGGTGTCGGTCGTCGACGGGTGGTCACGGAACGCCTGGATGGCGAACGTGACTGCGATGAGGCGAAATGCGGCTTCTTGTCCGCACATCCAGTTAGGGCCGCGATTAGGCGGATTACGCGTCATCCAATCCTCGAGCGTCGACCAGAAGAGCTCGACGTGACGCGCATCGCCGTCACGCAACCAAGCGCGGACAAGGGCGTAGGCCCACGAGAAGCGGGAGAGCTCCCAGACACCCTTGATGTCATCGGACCCCGTGTCGCGGAGACGGGACCAGTGGGCGTAAGGGTCGGTTGAATGCCCGGTGAGGACGCTCCGGGTCCAGCGATCCGGGCGACCGACCTCGACGAGGTGATGGGAGAAGATGCGCGCATACCCGCGGGCAAAGGCATCCGCTTCCGCGGTCGGCGTGCAGCCGGATTCGACAGACCAGGCTTCGAGCTGCGGCGCGAGGTGGGAACGATCCAAGTTGGCGATCGGCAGGCGCGGCGCATGGGTACGCCAATCCGCAGAATCGAAGTCCTTCGCGAAATCCTTCCACGGACGCATCGGCGAACGCCATTCCCAGGCCCCGAGCTTACGCTCACACGCCCAGCGCACGCGACGGGCAAGCCAGCGCGGGCCGAGATGATGGAGGAGGGGAAGGAGCACTGGACGAGGGCCGGAGGGGCCGAGGACAGGAGGGAGGGGCTAAAGGCAGTGCAAAGGTGCAAATCGGAGCGGAGCTCCTGTGCAAAAGTGTTTTTTAGAGCTAGGGCTTGGGCTAGGGCTGGGGCTAGAAGAGGCGGAGGCGGGTTAATCGGGCTTATAGGGCGTGACGTAGTCTCGCTCCTACCTTGCGGCCACCGTTCGGCGGCCTGGCCCAAGCCCTAGCCCTGGCTCTGATGTATCTTCACGTTTGCACCTTTGCACAGGCCGCAGGCCGGTTTGCACCTTTGCACTTCAACTCCGCACCATGCCGCGCGTATCAATCAACTTCTTCCCTTTGAGCTGCTCAAGGGTGAGGCCGGCGAAAGCGCGGTGATCGACAAGCAGGACGACGACGGTGGCGCGGGCGAGCGCGTCGGCGAGCGAGACGAGTTCCGCCCTGCCCTGCAGCGCCTTCGGCAAGGCGGTCACGTGCGGCTCGACCGCGAGCACCTTCAATCCAGCATCAGCGAGATGCGCGGCGATCTCGACCGCAGGAGATTCACGAAGGTCATCAACGTTCGCCTTGAAGGCGAGGCCGAGGCAAGCGACGACAGCGTCCTTACCAGCGGCCGCGCGAACTTGGGCGACGACATGGTGAGGCTTCGAGTCGTTAACCTCGCGGGCCGTACGCAGGAGGCGCGACTCGGCCGGTGCGGCGTCGACGATGAACCAAGGGTCGACGGCGATGCAGTGTCCGCCGACACCGGGTCCTGGCTGAAGGATCTTCACGCGCGGGTGGCGATTGGCCAGGCTGATGAGTTCCCAGACATCGATGCTCAGCTTGTCGCAGATCAGCGAGAGCTCATTGGCAAAGGCGATGTTGACGTCGCGGTAAGCGTTCTCGGTCAACTTCGCTAATTCGGCCGTGCGGGCATCAGTCAGAAAGATCTGCGCCGTGCAGAACGTCGCGTAGAGGTCGCGAGCCTTCTCGGCGGCGGCGGGCGTGAGGCCTCCACAGATACGATCGTTGGAGACCAATTCTTTGAGCATCTGGCCAGGCAGGATCCGCTCGGGGCAGTGGGCGAAGAGTAGGCCGTCGACTTTGCGGCCGAGTTTCACGAGCGCGGCTTCGAGCCAGCCCTTCACCTTCTCGGTCGTGCCGACCGGCGAGGTGGATTCCAAGATGATCAGGTTGCCGGTAGCGACAAATGGGGCAATCGAACGCGCTGCGGCTTCAACGAACGAAAGATTTGGCACGCGGGCGCCATCCGCCGAGGCGACGAAAGGCGTGGGCACCGCTAGGATGAAGATGTCGGCAGCCGCAGGCTTCGTCGAAGCCTTGAGGTTACCGGACTGCACCGCGGCGCGTACGAGGACGTCGAGGTCAGGTTCCTGGATATGAATGCGGCCGCTATTGATCGTCTCGACGACTGATGCGGAGACGTCGACGCCGAGGACGCGGCGTCCCTTCGTCGCGAAGATGGACGCGGTCGGGAGGCCGATATAGCCGAGGCCGAGGACGCAGAGGGAGGACATTTTTAGTTTAGGGGGCAAGCTGGCACGTGGGCACGTGGACAAGGGGAGAGGCAGGGTTGATGAGTTGATTGGTTGGCCAGTTGGCCGGAGGGAGAGCAGCATTAACTCAAAGGGAAACCGGAGACCGGATGATTAGCTGGGGCGTCTTGGGTAGGGCGGTGATTACTATCGCCGCCGTTCGAGACCGAAAACACCACAACGTTGGGGCCTAGCTAAATTAACCAGACTTTAAGGTCGGTTAGCGAACGGACGTGATGGCAATCACGTCCCTACCCATTGCATCTCTGGCCAACTGGCCAACTGATCAACGGATCAACTCTTCGCGGGCCTCTAACTTCGTACCATTCCCTGCATCCGAATACTCCAGCGAGAGACTTCTTCGATCTCGTCGAGGGAGACAGGCGAGGAATAAGACAAAAAAGCGGCGAGCGCTTCGGCGTGGCCTTTGCCGCGAGCGGGGCCTCCGAGCCAGGTGGGCAAGGTGGAAGCGCTGGGAAGGTTTTGCGAACGCAGGGATCTCCAGTTATCGATTTCGGCCGACCAGCCTTCGCCGGCGACGGCGATGCGTTCCTTCGGTAGGTGAGCGGGTAAATCGGTGCGGTAGTTGAGCGCGGCGATATCACCATTGGCGAAGCTCAGTTCGAAGCAGCCGCCGTCTTGTCCGTCGCCATCGCGAGATAAGGCACGAGC
Source organism: Opitutus sp. GAS368 (assembly GCA_945882655.1). Taxonomy (GTDB): domain Bacteria; phylum Verrucomicrobiota; class Verrucomicrobiia; order Opitutales; family UBA953; genus UBA953. The sequence goes on along the minus strand of CAMCWL010000107.1, from coordinate 1,886 downwards.
TGTGGCGATGGGGCTGCCAGAAAGGAAGCGGAGCAGATCTACGAAGTGGCAGGCTTCGCCGACGATTCGCCCCCCGCCCTGCTTTGGGTCGAGCGTCCAGTGATCGGCTGGCAGGCGACCGGCATTAACATCCATCGTGAAGCGCCGGGGTCCGGACTTCGACGCGAGCGCGGCGCGGAGTCGTACGGCGAGCGGGGCGAAGCGGCGATTAAAACCGACGGCGAGAAGGCCAGAGGAAGAACGGGCGACGGCCATCGTGGCGTCGAGGTCGGCCTCCGTGAGCGCGAGCGGCTTCTCAACCCAAACGTTCTTACCGGCGCGAAGGGCGGCGCGGACGAGTTCGCCATGCTCATCATGACGGGTGGCGATGAAGACCGTCGCGAGCCCAGAGTGGTCGAGCAGCGCCGACGAATCCGTGGTCGAGGTGGCCGAGGTCCCGGCGAGTAGTTTCGCCGAAAGGCCGTTGGCGGAGACGAAGGCGGAGGGCGACGCGCCTTGGCGACGGAGCTCCGGAACGAGGACGCGCGAGGCAAAGTTGCCGCACCCAATGACGCCGATGCCCCCGGTGGTCCGGCTATCCCAATCCATACCGGGCAACGTAAGGGTAAGCGATTCGTTCGGGACAGCGTACTCGATGAGGTGTCCGTAGGCGCCGGGGCGACGCAGGTCATCGTAGATCTTCGGCGCTTCGGTGAACGGATGACGCGACGTCAGTAACGGGCCCACGTCGAGCGCGCCCGAGGCCATCAGCGCGAGGACTTCGTCGAAGTTGGCGCGGGCCGAAGAAGGATCGGACGCATCGGCGGAGCCATAGGAGCGTGAGACCTGGAAGGTCACCTCGTTCTCGTAGAAGTCGGCACGGTTGAGCGCGAGGCCCGTGACGCCCACCAGCACTACGCGGCCGCGGCGTCGGCAGAGCCGCGCTGCTTGGTTGACCGGTTCATCGGATGAAGTGCTCGCCGTAATGAGGACGCCCGCCGCACCGCCGGGCAGGAGCGCGGACAGCGGTGCACCGAGTTCCGGTACAAGTGCGCCAGCCTGCTTGGCATCGGCTCGCTTTACTTCATCGGGGTCAATGCCGACGACCGTGACACCGCGGGCGCGGAGCAGTCGGACGGCGAGCTGGCCAATCAGGCCGAGGCCCATGACCACCACCGTATCGCCAGGACGGGCGTCGACGAGTCGGAGGCCTTGCAGCGCGACCGAGGCGAGCGGCGTGAAGGTCGCGTGCTCATCGGAGACCGCGGCAGGGATAGGTGCGGTGAAGGCGGGCGAAGCCGAAATCACTTCGGCGTGCGGAGAGTTGGAGACCACGCGGTCACCGGCCGCAAAGCCAGGGATGTCACCCGCATCAAGCACCTGGCCAACGTGGCAGTAGCCCAGCGGAATCGGCTGCGCGAGTTTGCTGCGGACCGCCGCAACGGTAGCGAAGAAACCCTCGGAGCGAATCTTCGCGAGTACCGCGCGGAATTTCTCCGGCTGCTGGCGGACTTTGCTCAGCCAGTTACCGCGACCGAACTCGACTAGCATCCGTTCCGTGCCGAGCGAGACCAGCGAACGCGTCGCGCGGACGAGCAGACGGCCGCGACGCGGGCCCGGCGCAGGTACGTCGAGAAGCTCGGTGCGACCTGAACCCAGATGTTGGACAATCTGACGCAAGATCAGGAAGGATTCCGGGAAGATTCGGAAGACGATTGCTCGGTAAGGCACGTCATCGCCGCGGCCAAGAAAGCCGCCGTGAACATCAGCGGCGTGAACCAGAACAGGAGATCGACCCACGCGTGGGCCATCAGCAGCAAGAGCGCGAGCGCGAGCGGCACCGTCTCCGGGTGGCCGCCATGGAATGCGCGGATGAGACGCCGACCCAGCCAAAAGAGCGCCGCAAA
>CAMCWL010000106.1 GCA_945882655.1 Opitutus sp. GAS368 | reverse complement strand
AGAACGCGATAATGACGAGGAAACGGCGGGGCATCCCTCAACGATGCTCTGCCGCCTAAACGAGGCAACCTGCAATCAGCCAACCCTGCGTTGCCAATATGAAGTTTATCCCTCACTTAACCCCCATGGCCGGCACCCGCATTATCCTCGTCGACAACGGTTCTTATGAACCGGCGGCAACTCTAGCCCTGCGCGGACTGGCCCAGGAAGTCAGCAAGCTCATCGGCCAACCCGTTCTGCCGGTCTCGACGATGCACTCGACCAAGATCGACCCTGCCCTGCTCGGCGGCCAGCCCGCCGTCATATTCGAAGGCGCCGTGCAACAGGCCAAACTCGACGGCATTGAAGAGATCTTGGTACTCCCTCTCTTCATCGGACCCAGCCGGGCGATCACCGAATACCTGCCGAAGGTCTTCGCCGACGCCCTGCCTGGCACGATGAAGCTCAGCATCCGCGAGCCGCTCTTCGGACCGGAGCTAATCAGCATGCTGATTGATAACTTGAAGTCGACCGGCTGGACCAAGGGTAGCGGCACGGTCTACCTATGCGATCACGGCTCCCCCATTCCTGAAGTGACGCGTTGCCGTAACTTCTTCGCCGTCTCGCTTCGAAATCAACTCGGCCTGAAAGAGGACGAATTAATCGCCTGCTCGATGGAGCGACGAGATGGTCCGGAATATGACTTCAACAAGCCTTTACTCGAAGACGCGTTACAACAGGCCAAGGGCGAGGCTGTCATCCTGATGCTTTTCCTACTACCCGGCCGTCATGCCGGAGGGGATGGCGACGTCGCGACCATCGCCAAGGAACACGCCCCCGAAGGCCTGCGCTGGAAACTCAGCCCCCTGCTCGGCACGCACCCCGCCCTGCCCGCGCTGCTCTCCCGTCGACACCTTCACTCTCCCAATTTCAAGACCACCAAGATTGCGGCCATCTCCGCGCTGCTCGCCACGGGATTGCTGCCCGTCTTAGGCAGCATACCCGCCCCGAAAGACCAAGGAGCAGGAGCGAGCCTCATGATCTGGCTCGGAGCATTTGCCGTGATCTTCACGGTCCTCTTTCTCTTCTTACGGGCTAAGGCCTGGAAGAAGTCCTAAACTCAGGCGAACGCCGCGATGCGGCCCATGAGGCCGGCATGACGAGGCGGAGCGACGACCGCTCCGACGACCGCGATGAGCGGTGTGGGCAGCACGGAAACGTCGACCTTGCCTGAAGCGAGATCGGTCAGCGTGGTAAGCACGTCCGACGCGCCATCCTGCGATACCTTTGAAAGCAGACGAATCGGCAAATCAGACTGAGCGCCCGCGGCGATGAGCTTCACGGCGACGGACGGCAGCGCTTTCGCGCCCATGTAAAGACAGAGCGTGGCGCCGGTCTCGATGTGCGCTTTCCAATTCTGGTCGGTACCATCGGCGCAGTGACCGGTAAGGAATGTGACTGAAGCGGCCTTGCCGCGATGCGTCATCGGGAACGCGGCGTCAGCGCCAGCAGCCGTCGCGGCGGTGATACCGGGAACGACTTCGAAAGGAATGCCATGGGCGGCGAGGTGATCCATCTCTTCGCCGAGACGACCAAAGATACCTGGGTCGCCACCTTTGAGCCGAACGATGAGACCACCCTGACGCGCCTCACGCACGATCACGGCGTTAATCTCGTCCTGGGTCATCGAGTGGACCCCGCAACGCTTGCCGACCGGCACGATCTTGGTCGTCGCCGGAATCTCTTCCAAAAGGGCGTCACCTGGCAGGGCGTCATGGATGACGACATCCGCCTGCTTGAGCAGACGCAGACCCCTGACGGTGATCAGGTCCGGGGCTCCGGGTCCTGCACCGACGAAGGCCACCCGGCCGATGTCACAATTTACCATTTATTTAAACTTGACCCCTATTTATGTAATCCTAACTCATCTTATCAAGTATTAAATCATGGACCCTATCTCCGGCAAGCCCCTAGCTAAGAACGAACTCATGAAGGCGGATAAACCCGACCTTTCCGGCAATATTCGCGAAACCCTCGCCAACCCTGAAGCCGATCGCTTCACCGGGGACGACGAGCAGTTCATCAAGTTCCACGGCATCTACCAGCAGGATGACCGCGACAAGCGCAAGACGGGCAAAGAGTACTCCGTCATGGTGCGCACGCGCCAGACCGGGGGCATCGTCCCGGCCTCCCAGTACATCGTCTACGACGAGCTCTCCGGTCGCTTCGCCAACGGCACCCTCCGCATCACTTCCCGCCAGACCTTCCAGTTCCACGGCGTGCTGCAGCAAGGCATCGGCCCGCTGATCAAGTCGATCAACGACGCTCTCTCCTCCACCCTCGCCACGTGCGGTGACGTGAACCGTAACGTGACCGCTCCGTCCAATCCGCCCGTCGACCAGATTGCCGTGCAGGTCGACGAAGATGCATTCGCGATCACCCGCGCCCTCCTCCCGACCACCACGGCCTATCACTCCATCTGGGTGGACGGCGTCCAGGTCGACCTCGGTCTCGGCGACAAGGTCTCCAAGGCCCGCGCTTCCGTCGACCAGGCTAATCCGTACATGCCCCCGCCCGCCGACACAGACGAGTCCGGCGCGCCTGCGGATGCGCTGTACGGCAAGACCTACCTGCCGCGTAAATTCAAGACTGGCTTCGCCATCCCGCCGAACAACGACACGGACATCTTCACCAACGACATGGGCTACGTGGCCATCGTCGAGAACGGTAAGCTCATCGGCTACAACCTGCTCGTCGGCGGTGGCCTCGGCACCTCCCACGGCAACAAGGCCACCTACCCTCGCCTCGCCGACGTCATCGGTTTCATCACCCGCGAACAGGTCGTCGAAGTCGGCTCCGCCGTCGTCGCCATCCACCGCGATTGGGGTGACCGCACCGACCGCAAGCACGCCCGCATCAAGTATGTCCTGCAGGAAAAGGGCGTCGAGTGGTTCCGCGCCGAACTCGGCAAGCGCCTCGGCGCCCCGCTCCCGGCCGCTAAGCCATTCCTCTTCCGTGGCCAGGGCGACGCCTTCGGCTGGTTCAAGCAGCTCGACGGCAACTGGTTCCTCGGCCTCTTCGTCGAGACCGGCCGCGTCAAGGACGCTGACAGCTACAAGCTGAAGACCGCGCTCCGCACGATCGCCGAGCAGTTCGGCCCGACCTTCCGCCTCACCGCCACGCAGAACCTCATCCTCTCCGACATCAAGGATGCCGACAAGGCTGCCATCGAGAAGGTGCTGCATGACCACGGTTGCGCCATCGTCTTTAACCCGGGCCTGATCAAGGGACGCGGCATGGCCTGCCCGGCTCTCCCGACCTGCGGACTCGCCCTCGCCGAATCTGAACGCGTCTTCCCGAAGTTCCTCGCGAAACTCGAAGAAGGCCAGGCCGCCGCGGGCATCGCCAACGAAGAACTCGTCGTGCGCATGACTGGCTGCCCCAACGGTTGCGCTCGTCCTTACAACGCCGAGATCGGCCTCGTGGGCAAAGCTCCGGGCAAGTATAACATCATGCTCGGCGGCAACCGCGAAGGCACCCGCCTCGCTCGCCTCTGGAAGGAAGCCGCCCTCGCCGACGAAATTCCCGTGCTCATCGGCGAACTGTTCAAGCAGTACGCCAAGGAACGCACCACCGGCCAGGCCTTTGGTGATTGGGTCGACCAGGCTCCCGTCTGGCCCGCCGCTCCCGCCGCCTAATCTCGTCGATGGCCGACCTCAACCCAGACCGCATCCCGGATCTCGACGCCCGTCTCTCGACGCTGGCGCCGGTGGACCGTCTGCGCTGGGCCTACGAGACCTTCGGCGCCCGCGCTGGCATCGGTACGAGCTTCCAGCCCGCTGGTATCGTCATCCTGCATCTCGCCAAGACCGCCGGCATTCCGCTCCAGGCCTTCACGCTCAACACCGGCCTGCTCTTCCCGGAGACGCTGGAATTCAAGGCGAAGCTCGAAGCCCATCTCGGCATCAAGGTCGAGGAAGTGCACCCCGCGCAGACGGTCGAACAGCAGGCCGCCCAATACGGCGCCGAACTCTGGAAGCGCGATCCCGAGAAGTGCTGCGAACTCCGTAAGGTCGATTCGCTCGGCAAGAAACTTTACGACCTCGATCTCTGGATCACCGGCATGCGCCGCGACCAGAGTGCCGAGCGTTCCGTGACGCCGCTCCTCTCGCTCGCCGCACGCCCGGATAATTCCGACGTCTGGAAACTCAACCCACTCGTCGACTGGAGTCGCGACCAGGTCTGGGCCTACCTCAAGGAGCACGGCTTGCCGCACAACGTCCTGCACGACCGCGGCTACCGCTCGATCGGCTGCTACCCATGCACCCTGCCCACCTCTGGTGGCGACGAACGCGGCGGCCGCTGGCCGGGCTTCGATAAGAAGGAATGCGGCCTGCACACGCGCACCAAGAAGTAATCGCTTTCATCCACCTAGCCCTGTCCCTGGCCCTAGCCCTTTATACCCACTGTCCCGCAACGCTCAAAACGACCACCTCACGCGCCTCGACCAGACGTCGATCCACGTCTTCCGCGAAGCCTTCGCCAACTTCCGCTCCGTCTGCATGCCGTGGTCCATGGGCAAGGACTCCAACGTCCTCATCTGGCTCGCCCGTAAGGCCTTCTGCGGCAAGATTCCCTTCCCGCTCCTGCACATCGACACGACCTACGAATTCCCGGAGATGTACGAGTTCCGCGAAAAGGCTAAGGTCATCCACGGCATCGATCTGATTGTCCGCGTCAACGAAGACGCCATCCGTCGCGGCATCGGCTACGCCACGCATGACCCCGTCACCGTCACGCACGAGCTCAAGACGGTCCCGTTCAAGGCCGCGATCGATGAATTCAAATGGGACGCCCTCGTCACCGGTATCCGTCGCGACGAAGACCCGACCCGTGCCAAGGAACGCTGGTTCTCCCCTCGCTCCGCTGAAGGCAACTGGGACTACAAGGACCAGCCGCCGGTATTCTGGGGCCAGTTCGCCAGCACCGCCCCGGAGGGCGGTCACGTGCGCGTGCAGCCACTGCTGGAATGGACCGAACTCGACATCTGGGAATACATCCG
>CAMCWL010000105.1 GCA_945882655.1 Opitutus sp. GAS368 | reverse complement strand
TGGAAACGCTCGAGCCAAGAGAGCGCGGAGCAGACCAGGAAGCCGCGGACCTCGTGGCGACCATAGTTGAAGATCAGCGTACCCCAGTCCTGGTGTTCACCCAGACGCGGGTCGGCATGTTCGTAAAGATGCGTTCCGTCGAAGCGGGCCAGCGCAAAGAAGTCGCGAGGGAAATGCGCCGGGACCCAATCGACGATCACCCCGATGTTCGCCCGATGGAGGGCATCGACCATCGTCATGAAGTCGAGCGGCGAGCCGAAGCGATGCGTCGGGGCGTAGAAGCCTGTGACCTGATAGCCCCACGAGCCGTCGAACGGGTGCTCGGAGGGAGGCATCAGTTCGACGTGCGTGAAGCCCATCTTCACGCAGTAGGCGGCGAGCTGTTCGCCGAGTTCGCGGTAACCGAGCACACGGCCGCCTTCTTCGGGGACGCGGCGCCAGGAGGCCAGGTGCACCTCGTAGACCGACATCGGGTGGGAGCGCAGGTCGCGGCTGCGACGGGCTTCCATCCAAGCTGCGTCGTTCCAGACGAACTTCGAGAGATCGCAGACGATGGCGGCGTGATTCGGCGACGGCTCGAAATGCAGGCCGTAGGGATCCGTCTTCAGGAACGGCGTAGAGTCGTGCGGGCCGACGATCTCGTACTTGTAACGGGCACCGGCATGGACTCCGGGGATGAAGAGTTCCCAGATACCGGAAGCCCCCAGATTGCGCATCGGGTGGGCGTGGCCGTTCCAGAGGTTATGGTCGCCGACGACCGAGACGCGGCGGGCGGAGGGAGCCCAGACGGCGAACGAGACGCCCAGCACGCCATCGAGGGTGCGGACATGGGAGCCCAGCTTATAGTGGGCGCGGTGATCGTCGCCCTTACCGAGCAGGAAGAGGTCGTCTTCCGAGATCGTCGGCAGGAAGCGATAAGGGTCGTCGACGAGGCGGCTCACGCCATCGGGATACGTCACGCGGAAGCGATAACGGAAAAGCACAGTGCCAGGCAGTTCGACCTCGAAGACGCCGCTGGCATGCAGCTGCTTCATCGGGACGGGCTTGGTCGGACCGTCCGGGACCAATTCACAGGCGCTCGCCCAAGGGAAGAGCGAGCGGGCGACCAGACCTCCCCCGACCAGCGGATGCAGACCCAGGAAGCGGTGCGGAGAGGTCTCCTTGGCGTCCACCAGGGCGGTCAACTCTGCTGGGCTGAGGCGCATCCCAGAAGACTCCTCGCAGGGCAGTGAGTCGGCAAGCGCTCATTGCCCGAAAATACTTGAGGGAAACCCCGGAGCGACAACTCTCACAGGATGCCTGGCCGTCGTTTCTGGATTCTTGCCGCAAGCCTCTCCCTGACCGTGGCGGCCATGGCGGCTGACCCCGCCCAGACGGCCGTCACCGGAGACGAAGCCCGCCCCACCATCGTCGGCGATGTGCAGTCAGAAGAGGGCGGCAAGGTACTCGTCGCCACCGACTCCTATTTTAAAAGCAACGACACGCGGATCGACGCCAAGAAAATCCGCTTCGACACCCGTACCGGCACCATCGTCGCCGAAGGCAACGTCGTGTACGCCACCAAGAACCTTCGTATCATCGGCGATAAGATCGAAGCCGATCCGCGCAATGACACCATCATCGCCACCAACGTCCGCTTCGGCCGGGCTCCCCTCTACTTCACCGCGGACACGCTGAAAATCGTTAAAGGCGATAAGACCATGCGCGGACTGCGCATGTGGAATAGCGAACCCGAGCAGCTCGGGATGCACCTGAAAATCTCCGAGGCAGCCTACACGGAGGCCGACGACCGCCTTAGGCTCCGCAGCGTCACTCCTCACGTGGCCGGTCTGCCGTTCTTCAATCTTCCGTACTACGCACAAGACGGCTATCGCGACATCCCTTACGACCTTTACCTGAACACCGGCAGCGAAGATCACCAGGGACGCTACCTGCGCTCCACGTTCCTGATGCGCCAGTCCCCTTCCCTTTGGGTCGGCGGCCTACTCGATATCTACGGCAAGTCGGGCATCCTCGTCGGTCCGGCCTTGCGCTACAATAACTCCAAGCAGCCTAAGGGCGGCATCGTCTGGAAGGGCGAGTTCGAGAGTGGCTATATTAGCGACCGCGGCGGCCTGCTGGTCGATGCCTATGGTCGCACCCCGGATCGCCAGCGCGCCTTCCTGTTCGGCGAAGTCAATGGACGCACCGTCGACGGCGTCGAGTTCGCCGGTAATATTTTCGGCCAGTCGGACCCCGGGTTCATGCGCGACTTCCGCCCCAACCTCATCCGCGAAACCGGCAACCCGCAGGCGAACTTCGAAGTCTCCGCGCCCTACGCCGGCGGTTACCTCTCAGCCTCGCTCACGGCCAAAGCAGACAACTATCAGGACATCGTCCAGAAACTTCCTGAGTTCCGCTTCGACCTTCCGCAGCAGGCGATTGACGGTAGCGATTGGAATCGCCGCAGCTTCGTGAGCTTAGGCTACTTCTCCGAACGTCCGTCGGCCGATCTACCCCTCGCCAATTTCCAGACGGCCACGCTCGCCAGCGGGGCTTGGTCGACCGCCCGGCTGGACACCTATTACGGCGTCAACCGCACCTTCGCCCTTAACGATTGGCTGACCTTCAAGCCCGTAGCCGGCGTCCGCGCCACTGGCTGGTCCCAAGGTATCAACAACAACGGCACCACCGCCAAAGTCATCGCCCAAACCGGCTTCGACCTAGAAGGCCTCGCGACTGGCTCCTGGGATCTCGTGGCGAATAAGTGGGGCATCGACGGGATGCGCCACAGCATCCGGCCCCTCCTGCAATACCGCGTCATGCCTGGTGCCGACCGCGAGATTGGCACCGTGCCCATGACGCAGCGTACCGTCACCGCCTCGGCCTTGGAAGAGGTCGACCTCGCCGACCGCCTCGACCCCGCCTCCACGACGGACCGCCAGGTCGTCCGCTTCGGCCTGCGTAACACCCTCGAGACCCGCGATGCCAAGTTTGGCACCCGTGAACTCGCTCGGGCGGACCTCTTCGCCGATTGGCGCGAAGGCCCGACGGCCGCTGAAACTGGCCGCAGCGACCTCCAGTGCGCGATCAGCCTGACGCCCGCCCCCTGGGTCACCCTGAGCTCGGGCCTACGCCTGCCAAACGGTGGCGGCGCCCCGCTCGAATCCATCCAGAGTATCGCCTTCAACTCCGGCGACTTCTGGCGGACCTCCGTGAGTTGGGTCGAGCTCCGTGAGATCACCCAAGCCCGCCAGCTTATCTGGGAAGGCCGCGTGACCCTGAATTCGATCTATTCGCTCGTCGCCACACTCAACTACGACGCCTTGGCCGGCCAGACCACTTACGAAAGCATCGGCATCATCCAGCGCATCGCGAACTCCTGGGAGCTCGAATACGGTGTCATGCAGCGACTCGACCCCATTAACAACGGTAAGAGCTCATTGGGCTTCCAACTGCGGGCTAGATTATTCAAGTTCTGAGCGTGACGGACATCCCTCCAGGCTCCCCTTCGATCCCCGAAGACGGCATTTTGCCGCCGGCTGACCTCCCGATCCGCCTCGACGTCTTTGAAGGCCCGCTGGACCTGCTCCTGTTCCTGATCCGCAAGAACGAGATCGATATCTACGACATCCCGATCGAGAAGGTCACGCAGCAGTACCTCGAAATCCTGCGGACCCAGGAGAAGGATAATCTCGAGCTCGCCGGTGACTTCTTCGTCATGGCGGCGACGCTCATGTACATCAAGAGCCGCATGCTCCTCCCGGTCGAAAGCCGCCCGGAAGAGGAAGTCGCTGTCGCCGACGAAGGGCACGATCCTCGCTGGGCGCTCGTCCAGCAGCTCATCCAGTATAAGCGCGTCAAGGAGACCGCCGCGATCATCCGCGGCCTCGTCGACGACCGTCAGGGCTTGCTCGGCCGCTATGTCATCCAGCCTCAAGGCGAAGACGCCGTCGCGCGACCCGTCGCCCCGGCTGACCGCATCGAACTCTGGAATACCTTCAACCTCGTCCTGCGCCGCCTGGCTGAACGCATCCAGCCGGGTAATATCACGACCGAGACCGTCACGGTATCCGACCGGATGGAGACGATTCTCGCCCGACTCGAGACCGAGGCCACGTTCGCCTTCACCAGTTTGCTACCCGAACGTCCGACCATCGGTTTCCTCGTGGCCACCTTCCTCGCGTGCCTTGAGTTGGCGCGCCTCGGAAAGCTTAATTTAGAGCAAGATACCGCCTTCGCGGAGATCAACTGCTCCAAAGCCGAAGCCGCCGCCGTGCCCAACGCTGGCGAAGCCCTTGAAGGTAAGTCAGAGTTCGACGAGCCCGCCGGCGAGGCTAACTGAGTAGCGGGCTTGAATCCACCGCCGGTCCGGCCAGACTGTACCCATGGCTCGCGCCAAGCGCCCTTCGAATCACCTGCTAGGCATCGGTCTTGATGCCCAGGATAAGCATAAGCGCATCACCCGTGGCGAAGGCTTCAATCTCGTGGGCGGCTCGGAAGATACGCACGAACGGATGACCGAGACCGTGATTAAGACCTCCGAAGACCTCAGTCGTAAGGGCCGGACTATCGCCGAAGCCCACCCGGAGGAGTTGGCTGACCTGCTCCGCAAGCACGACCGTGGCGCTTGAGCCAAAAAGGAGCCACAGACGGGTTGACTCACCTCTTTCGCAGGATTTGACTGCCTCTCCCCAAAAATGAGCAACGAGCTGCCCCCTCCCCCGCCTCCTCCTCCTGCTGACGGTGACAACTCCGCAGCACAGGCGCCTAAGCTTAAACTCTCCAAGCCAGCTGGCTTCGTTCCTCCGCCTCCTCCCGCCACCGACGCTGGCGCCGTAATTCCCCCGCCGCCCGCCGCCATCCCAGCTCCGTCTGGAATTCCCGCTCCCGCCGCGGCTCCTCGCCCAGCCGCTGCTCCGGCCGCCAATCGCAACGTCGGTAATGTCGCCGTCGCGTTTGACGTCCTCGCCCTTGCGGCTTCGTTAGTTGGCGTGGTGTTCCTTGCGCTCGAACTCTTCGTCAAATCCAAAGGTTAAGTCTCTTTCATGGCCTCCGATCTCATCCTGAATCTCGATAACACCAACTTCGACGCCACCATCAAGGCGTCGACCGTCCCCGTCCTGGTGGACTTCTGGGCCACCTGGTGTGGTCCATGCAAGCAAATCGGCCCCGTGCTCGATCAGCTCGCCACCGAGATGAA